>NZ_JACAPA010000006.1:0-154102 GCF_013385945.1 Pantoea sp. B9002 | reverse complement strand
AGGGAACTGCCAGGCATCAAACACAGAAGCCCTGAACGAAAGTTCAGGGCTTTTTTGTATGCGTTAAAAGCTTCAATGCCACCTAAAAACGCCCCAATTCAAATTGCAGTCATAAAAAAGCCCCTGCTTTCAGCAGAGGCGTTTATTAATCTAACTCTTTGAATATCAGTGAATAACCTGAGACAGAAACGCACGCGTACGTTCTGATTTCGGGTTGGCGAAGAACTCCTGAGGTGGAGCTTCTTCCACAATTTCACCGCGATCCATGAAGATCACACGATCCGCCACCGTACGCGCAAACCCCATTTCATGAGTAACGCACAACATGGTCATGCCATCTTCTGCCAGGCCAATCATCGTATCGAGTACTTCTTTCACCATCTCTGGATCGAGCGCTGAAGTGGGCTCATCAAACAGCATAATTTTCGGCTTCATACAGAGTGAACGGGCGATCGCCACGCGCTGCTGCTGACCACCCGAAAGCTGGCCAGGAAACTTATGCGCATGCTCAGCAATGCGTACACGCTGAAGGTAATGCATGGCCAGCTCTTCCGCTTCTTTCTTCGGCATTTTGCGCACCCAAATCGGTGCCAGCGTACAGTTTTGCAGAACGGTAAGATGCGGAAAAAGATTAAAATGCTGGAAAACCATGCCGACTTCGGTACGAACACGTTCAATATTGCGCACATCGTGATTGAGATGGATGCCATCTACCACGATGCGTCCTTGCTGATGTTCTTCGAGGTGATTGATGCAGCGAATAGTGGTCGATTTACCCGAACCGGACGGTCCGCACAGTACGATACGTTCGCGTGGTTTTACTTTTAAATTGATGTCTTTCAGTACATGGAACTGACCGTACCATTTGTTAACGTTTTCGAGTGTAATCATCATGGCATCAGCCGCATTAGTCATAGTTTGTGTCATGTTAAACCTCAGTGCGATGCACGCCCGGTGTGAAAACGCTTCTCCAGATACTGGCTATAGCGCGACATGCTAAAACAGAAAATCCAGTAAACCATGGCAGCAAACACATAGCCTTCCGTCGACATCCCCAACCAGGTTGGGTCAACGGTGGCTTGCTGCACGCTACTGAAGAGATCGAATAGGCCGATGATGATCACCAGGCTGGTATCTTTAAATAGCGCAATGATGGTATTCACCAGACCGGGAATGGTCATCTTGAGCGCCTGCGGTAAAATCACCAGCATCTGGGTTTTCCAGTAGCCCAGCGACAGGGATTCAGCGGCTTCATATTGGCCTTTCGGTAGCGCCTGCAAACCGCCGCGCACCACTTCCGCGACATACGCAGACTGGAACAAGATCACGCCAACCAAAGCACGCACCAGTTTGTCGATGGTGGTGCCTTCTGCCATAAACAGCGGCAGCATCACCGACGACATAAACAGCACGGTGATCAGCGGTACACCACGCCAGAACTCAATGAAGATGATCGAAAGTGTACGCACCACCGGCATTTCTGAGCGGCGTCCCAGCGCCAGTAAAATCCCCAGCGGCAGCGCGCCGGCAATCCCCACTGAAGCGATAATCAGCGTCAATGTCAGGCCGCCCCACTGGCGAGTCTCTACGCGCTCTAAACCGAAATAGCCACCGTACATCAGGAACCAAACAACAATCGGATAGACCACCGCCCAGCAGGCGATATAGCGACCACGACGCGGCATCGATTTGATAAACATCGGAATAATCGAGAGCAAGCCGATGACCAGCGACAGGTTGATGCGCCAGCGCAGTTCATGCGGATAGAGCCCATACATAAACTGGCCAAAGCGTGCATGGATAAACACCCAACATGCGCCTTCTTTGGTGCAATCTGCGCGCGTCTCACCGATCCAGTTAGCCTGAAATACCAGCCAGTTGAGTGCCGGAGGAATCACGTTCCAGATAAGCCAGATACTGAACAACGTCAGCAGCGTATTCAGCCAGCTGGAGAACAGATTTTTGCGTGCCCAGAGCCAAGCCTTGCTGAGTGGATTGGTCGGAATCGGCGGTGTTTCATGTGTAGTAACAGACATAATGATCCCGTTCTCTTAACGTTCAACCAGCGCAATTTTGCGATTGTAGAGGTTCATCAGCAGTGAAATGATCAGGCTGATAATCAGGTAAACCGCCATGGTAATCGCGATAGTTTCAATCGCCTGACCGGTTTGGTTCAGCACGGTACCGGCAAACAGCGAAACCATGTCTGGATAGCCGATAGCGGCCGCCAGCGATGAGTTTTTCACGATATTGAGGTACTGGCTGGTGAGTGGCGGGATAATCACACGCATTGCCTGCGGGATGATCACCTGACGCATGGTCACTGGATTAGGTAAACCGAGCGAACGTGCAGCTTCGCTTTGACCATGTGGCACCGACTGAATACCGGAGCGAATCACTTCGGCGATGAACGACGAGGTATAAACCGACAGCGCGAGAGTCAACGCGGCGAGCTCAGGGATCATCACGAAACCGCCGCGGAAGTTAAATCCACGCAGTTCCGGCACATCCCAATGCATGGCAACGCCAAACAAGGTATGAGCAATCAGCGGCAGCAAAACCAGCAGCCCAACCGCAGCCGGCCAGGTGCGACGCAGTTGTCCGGTTTTCAACTGATGCTTGCGGTTGTAGCGGAACAGCGCCACGCAACCCAGCACCGCTAACGCCAGCGCGATCAGGAATGGCCAGGTGCCAGGCGCGTACTCGGGCCACGGAATATACAAACCGCGATTGCTGACGAATGCCAAATCAAAAGCGTTGAGTGCCTGACGCGGGCCGGGCAGGTTACGCAGTACCGCGAAGTACCAGAAAAAGATCTGCAGCAGCGGCGGGATATTACGGAAGGTCTCGATATATATAGTTGAAAGCTTGCGCAGCAGCCAGTTCTCAGACAAGCGAGCCAGGCCAACGGCAAAGCCAAGGATCGAAGCGAAAACAATACAGAGCGCGGAAACCAGCAGGGTGTTGGTCAACCCCACCATAAACACGCGCGCGTAAGTGTCTCCTTCGGTGTAATCGATCAGGTGCTGGACAATGCCGAAGCCGGCACTGCGATCCAGAAACCCGAATCCGGAAGTGATGCCACGATTGGCCAGGTTGATTACGGTGTTGTGGATTAAATATCCCACCACAGCAAGCACGGCAACAATCGCGACGATCTGGTAAAGCCAGGCGCGAACCGTAGGATTACCGAACGAAAAATCCCT
Organism: Pantoea sp. B9002; assembly: GCF_013385945.1. Taxonomy (NCBI): domain Bacteria; kingdom Pseudomonadati; phylum Pseudomonadota; class Gammaproteobacteria; order Enterobacterales; family Erwiniaceae; genus Pantoea; species Pantoea sp. B9002. The sequence goes on along the minus strand of NZ_JACAPA010000006.1, from coordinate 150,896 downwards.
TTTTACGGTTGGGCGTTGCGACATGTTAAAACCTCAGTGAAGATTACGCGTGGGCACCGCAGGATGCGGTGCCCGACTGGCAGGACGGAATTAACGAACTGGCGGAGCGTACTGGATGCCGCCCTGATTCCACAGCGCATTCTGGCCGCGCTTAATTTTCAGTGCGCTATCTTTACCGACGTTACGGTCGAACACTTCCTGATAGTTACCCACTTGTTTGATGATGTTGTAAGCCCACTTGTTATCAAGCTTCAGGTCTTTACCGAAGTCACCTTCCGCGCCCAGCAGATGTGCCATATCCGGCGTAGTCGGTTTCGCTACCATGTCATCGACATTTTTAGAGCTGATACCCATCTCTTCCGCGTTCAGCATGGCATACAGCGACCATTTAACGATGGTGAACCAATCGTCATCACCGCGACGTACAACCGGACCCAGCGGCTCTTTGGAGATCACTTCTGGCAGTACGATGAACTCGTCTGGCTTGCCAAGTTTGATACGCAGCGCATACAGCTGAGATTGGTCAGACGCAAGGGTGTCGCAACGGCCGCTGTCGAGGGCTTTAGCGGATTCGTCAGAGCGGTCGAAGGTGACTGGCGTGTACTGCATTTTATGGGTTTTGAAGTAGTCAGCCACGTTCAGCTCGGTATCAGTACCGGCCTGAATACACACGGTGGCGCCATCCAACTCTTTAGCACTTTTCAGACCGGCTTTCTGGTGCGTCAGGAAGCCGATACCGTCGTAATAGTTTACGCCTGCAAACAGGAAGCCCATGCCGCCATCGCGCGATGAGGTCCATGTGGTGTTACGAGACAAGATGTCCACTTCGCCAGACTGCAGCGCGGTAAAACGCTCTTTCGCGGTCAGCGGGGTGTATTTCACTTTGGTTGCGTCGCCAAATACAGCGGCAGCGGCCGCGCGGCACACATCCACGTCAATACCGGTGAATTTGCCGTTAGAGTCAGCATAAGAGAAGCCTGGCAGGCCGTCACTGATGCCGCACTGTACAAAACCTTTCTTCTTAATGGCATCCAGCGTGGTGCCAGCGTGCGCTTGTTGAGCAACGGCTAACAGCGAGGCTGCAGCGACCAGAGTGGAAAGCATCATCTTTTTCATAAAGCATCCTGTGTGGCGATATCGTGTGTTGTTATGTTTGCGCGCACTTTAATGTGCGCTTTTTTCTGTCTGTGGCGGTTAGCCATCCACAACTCTGCAAACCTGATGCCAGGTTTGCAGAATCCTGAATTCTCTGGAAAGATCTTTTAATAAACTGAAGCACTCAGAAGATTCTGGCTAATATGGCGCACCAAAAGGCAGCATGACGAGACGACACGATCACAAATAGTGCAAAAAGTTTCACTATATGGAAGCAGTGTGAGCTAACGCTCAGGAGTGGATGTATGAGTTTGCACGCTTACGGCTGAAGCGGTTGATGATCACAGAGAAAGCGGGCTGAAGGGTGATGAGAGGATAAATGAGCGCGTAATAAAGAGAAGGGAAATGCGTTGCTAAGAGGGGCGGGATATCACTGCTGCAATTGCAACTATCGTTACCATTATCGCGCCAATTGTTTCATGCGTTGTTAACGTCAGGAAATTACCTGGCAGCAGAAACAAAAACGCCAGCCGCAAGGCTGGCGTTATCGCAGCAACGAACAGATTAGTTCATGCCGTATTTTTTCAGCTTCTTACGCAGGGTACCGCGGTTGATACCCATCATCAGAGCTGCACGGGTCTGGTTGCCACGGGTGTACTGCATCACCATGTCCAACAGAGGCTGCTCGACTTCTGCCAATACCAGCTCATACAGGTCACTTACATCCTGACCGTTCAGTTGAGCAAAATAGTTCTTCAGTGACTGTTTAACCGAATCACGCAGTGGCTTTTGGGTCACCTGATCCTGAGAGTTAACGGTAGAAACGGTGAGTACGTCAGAATTTACGCGTTGTTCGAACATAGTTCTTTCAGCTCTTTATTTCGTTTACGCAAGATTTTCGAAGTATGCCTCCAACGCCTCCAGCTGTTCGCTGGCATCCTCTATGGCGTTGAATGTGCGCCGAAACTGGTCATCAGGAGCACTTTCCTGCAAATACCAGGAAACGTGTTTTCGGGCAATACGGTATCCTTTGCGCTGACCGTAAAAGTCGTGCAGCTCCCGTATATGTCCAATCAGCATTTGCTTCACTTCAGCCAGCGGCTTCGGTGCCAGCAGCTCCCCTGTGTCCAGATAATGCTGGATTTCCCGGAAGATCCACGGTCTTCCCTGAGCGGCACGGCCAACCATAAGAGCATCGGCTCCGGTATAGTCGAGCACCGCTCTGGCTTTATGCGGGTCAGTAATGTCGCCATTCGCGATAATCGGAATGGAAACGCTCTGCTTAACTGTCCGAATGCTGTCGTATTCAGCAAATCCCTCAAACAAACAGGCGCGCGTGCGGCCATGAATAGTGAGAGCCTGAATGCCACAGCGTTCAGCCAATTGGGCAATCTCTACACAATTACGATTTTCTTTGTCCCAGCCGGTGCGAATCTTCAGCGTAACCGGTACATCCACTGCATTGACGACCGCACGGAGAATCGACTCCACCAGTTGCGGATGTTGCAGCAGCGCTGAACCTGCCATCTTACGATTCACTTTTTTGGCCGGGCAGCCCATGTTGATATCGATAACCTGCGCGCCAGACGCCACATTAATGCGCGCGGCAGCAGCCATCTCATCAGGATCGCAACCGGCAATTTGCACGGCGCGGATACCAGGCTCGTCACTATGCACCATACGCAAACGGGATTTGTCACTGGCCCAAACTTCCGGGTTCGACGACAGCATCTCGGAGACAGTCATACCGGCGCCGTTCTCATAACACAGGGTGCGAAATGGCTTATCGGATACTCCGGCCATAGGCGCAGCAATGAGTCGATTACGTAGCTGATGTTGTCCAATGCGCATGAAAAAGAAGTGACCCTAACTGTTCGCAAGGCGGCGTATATTACGCATTTTTTAAAGAAGATGAAAGGCCAAACTTTGAACAATTCGCCGTGAGAGAGCAGGGAAATAGCGTTATCAGGCAAGCTCTAAGGTATTAATCTTTATAATTCATATCCTTAAAAAAATACGCTGAAATTGTGTACAAAAATTTTTCTCAAAACATGACCGAAATCACAACATAAAAACCGCCTCTTCCGGTAATTAGCGAAAGAAATGACGCCATTATGATTATTAATTGAACTACTTAGTTACGTAAGGTTAGCGTTTTTTGCGCGAAGGTTGGGTGAACGTCACTCCCCAGAAACTCACATCGCAGGGGAGTGACAGATACACCCTCAGCCATTAGGCCACTATTCAATAATCACGCGACCATTCAGCGGCTGTACAGGACGACTGTTACCGTGCTCACCTAACAGTTTGGCGAACGCTTTGATCTGTTCAGCGGATGCGGAAACAGTTTGCTTCATCACCAACCAGCGCACACCTTCGGTGCAAGGCGGCGTCGTCAACGAACCGCTAAAACGATAGTAATGCTTTTGGCCCGGAATCAGATCGCTAAGACTGAGAGGATGTTGCATCGCGAGCTCCTGATTAACCTTGGGCGGCATCTCACGCAGAATCTCTGCCAGCGCAGGGTTTTCCGCCCCGGTTTCAAACATCACACCCACCACAGCCAGATGGCCTTCTTCGCTGGCATGAACGAAATGCGCGGCCAGCGGATAGCGTTTACCATCAATCAGGTTTTCACTCGGTGTATGGAAATGGAATTGACGCAGGGTAAAAGTTTCACCATCAAGTTTAAGTACATCGCCATCCTTCATATTAATTTGGATGGTATGACCGTTATTGATAATGGATTGCTGTTTGGCTTGATAGCTCAACGTCAGCGGCGGCAGTTGTCCATTAACTACCTGACGAATATCGACAGGCGACTGGTTCACACCGCTTTTACAGGTTTGATAATCGACGCTTAGATTGCCCCATTCAGCCGGTGCTTCATAAGACCAGTTTGAGCTGTGTGCGTGCGTGTACGATGCCATGCTTGTCAGCAGAGCGAATAAACAAAGTTTCTTTTTCATAATCCATTACTTTCAGCGATTTATCGAAGTGAAATGCCTTCAAAGGCATTGCCAGCAGGGATAGCGCTATCGCCTGGAGCAGGATTGTAATGACTGAAATGTAAAGAAACGGCAAGGGATGAGAAGGGCTGGCGCTTTAAGACGGGTCTCAGAAAAATAGTACGGCTTGCCAGTCAGTTAGCCCGACTGGCAAGCGGGCAGGTTAGCGGCGTACGCCTGTAATGCGGCACCACTCTTCTTTCTCAGCAACCGCGTCGAGTTCAAAACGCTCGGCGTAGGCTTCACACACGCTCGCAGCCTGGCTTGCCAGCACCCCGGATAATCCAAGATGACCACCGGCTTTCGGCAGCACGCTAATCAGCGGCGCCAGCTCGCGCAGTGGACCAGCGAGGATGTTGGCGACCACCACGTCAGCCTGCAGGTTTTCCGGCTGCTGGTGGGGCAGATAGAGCGCCAGACGCTCAGAGACGCCATTACGTTCGGCGTTATCACGGCTGGCCTGAATCGCCTGCGGATCGATATCAATGCCGATCGCCTGCGCAGCGCCCAATTTGAGTGCGGCGATAGCGAGAATGCCGGAGCCACAGCCAAAGTCGATCACCGTTTTGCCCTGCAGATCCAGGCCATCAAGCCAGGTCAAACACATCGACGTGGTGGGATGCGTGCCGGTACCAAAGGCGAGGCCCGGATCCAGCATCACATTGACGGCATCGGGATCCGGCACATCGCGCCAGCTTGGGCAGATCCACAGGCGCTCACCGAAACGCATCGGGTGGAAGTTATCCATCCATTCACGTTCCCAGTCTTTATCTTCGATCTGCTCGATCTTATGGCGAAACGCGGATCCCAGCAGTGGATGCTGGCTCAACTCGGCCACCACATCGCTCATTTCGGTTTCAGCGTCGAACAGGCCGATGACATCGGTATCGCCCCACAGCAGCGTTTCGCCCGGCAGCGGCTCGTAAACCGGATTGTCGTGCGTGTCCTGGAAAGTGACCGACACCGCGCCCACCTCCATCAGCGCATCGCTCAGGGTTTCGGCGTTTTCGCCGGTGCTGTTAATTTTGATTTGAATCCAAGGCATAGCGTTTCTCTTTATTCCAGTGCCGCGGCATGCGTTGCAGGCGTGCGGCCAAACAGATTGCCCACCAGGAAGGCCAGCAGGCTTAAGGTCAATGACGGAACGATCGGGTGGAAACCCCACCATTCAATATTCAGGCTGGCAAGCAGCGTATAGCATCCCGCGCCGACCAGCATGCCGCTGATCGCGCCCGTGGAGTTGGCGCGCTCCCAGTACAATCCCAGCACCAGCGGCCACAGGAATACCGCTTCAAGGCCACCAAATGCCAGCAGATTCAGCCAGATAATCATATCGGGCGGATTCCACGCCGCCAGCAGCAGCAGCACGCCGAGCACGAAAGTGATGGTGCCTGACAACATGCGCAGGCGCGCCTCATTTTCACTGTGCTGCGGGGCAATGCGCAGGTAGAGATCTTTGATCAGCGTAGCGGAGGATTGCAGCAACTGCGCGTTGATGGTCGACATAATGGCCGCCATCGGCGCCGCAAGAAATACGCCCGCCGCCATTGGCGGTAACACGGTAATCATCAGCGTAGGAATCACGCGATCGGGGATGGTGAGATCGGGCAAAATCACGCGTCCCAGCGCACCGGCCAGATGCATGCCGAACATCAGGATCACCACCACAATGGTGCCGAGCACAATGCCACGATGCATTGCTTTGCTGTCTTTATACGAAATACAGCGCACCGCGGTGTGGGGCAGACCAATCACCCCGAAACACACCAGCACGGCAAACGAGCTGAGGAAGGTTGGATTGATGACATTGCCCACGCCTTCCGGCGAGGTCAGCTGCGGATCGATATCGTGCAGTTTGGTCACTGCGGAGGCTAATCCGCCAGCGTGGTGAATCACTGCAAACAGCAGCAGGAAGGTGCCGATAAGCATCACCAAACCTTGCATCGCATCGTTCAGCACGCTGGCGCGGAAGCCACCGAAAGCGGTATAGAGCGCGATGGTGCCGCCGAAGATGAGCAGGCCGGTGTCATAAGGAATGCCGGCCGCCGTTTCCAGCAGGCGCGCACCGCCGATGAACTGCACGGTCATCGCGCCGATAAATGCCACCAACAAACTGATGCTGGAGAGCCAAATCAGCAGCGTGCTGCCATAGCGGCCATACAGCATGTCGTTGAGCGTAACGGCGTTGTAGCGACGCGCCAGAATCGCGAATTTCTTGCCTAATACGCCTAGCGAAAGCCAGACGGCGGGCACCTGAATCATCGCCAGCAGCACCCAGCCAAGGCCATATTTATAGGCTGCGCCGGGACCGCCAATAAACGAGCTTGCGCTGATGTAAGTGGTGGTGATGGTCATGGCCAGCACAAAGCCGCCCATCGAACGGCTGCCGAGGAAGTATTCGCTCAGGAAGTTGCCCTGACGCTGCTTGCGCATGGCAAACACCGACAGCGCGGCGATCAGCACCAGATAAGCCAACAGCGGAAGAATGATTTCAGAGTCCATCGTTATCCTCCAGCGACATGTCGCGGAACAGCACGCGCACCATCAGCCAGCACAACACAATAAACAGCAGCGGGGCGAACAGACACGACAGCTCGAACCATCTTGGTAAGCCAAACAAGCCGATCTCATTGCCGCCCAGCCAGGCAGAAAATCCCCAAACGGCAAGGTAGGCCAGCGTCAGATAAAATGACCAGCGCGCCTCTTTGTTCGCTTGTAAAAAACGCCAATCCATTATGTAACCTCAAAGGCGACAAAAATGAAAAAGGCCGGAGTTAACCGGCCTCTGTTTTGCTCTGCGCTGCAATTATTTCTCTTGCAGGCCGAGTTTTTTCTCCAGATAGTGGATGTTGGTGCCACCTTGCTGGAAGTTTTCGTCGGACATGATTTTCATCTGCAGCTCAATGTTGGTCTTGATGCCGTCGATGATCAGTTCCGCCAGCGCATTCTTCATACGCGAGATTGCCACGTCACGGTTTTCACCGTAGGTAATCAGCTTACCAATCATGGAATCGTAGTACGGTGGCACGCTGTAACCGGCATAGATATGCGATTCCCAACGCACACCGAAGCCGCCCGGTGCATGGAAACGGGTGATCTTGCCTGGGCTTGGCAGGAAGGTATTAGGATCTTCGGCGTTGATACGGCATTCCACCGCATGACCGCGAATCACCACGTCTTCCTGTTTAATCGACAGCGGCTGACCAGCAGCAATACGCAGCTGCTCTTTGATCAGATCGACGCCGGTGATCATCTCGGTCACCGGATGCTCCACCTGAATACGGGTGTTCATCTCGATGAAGTAGAACTCACCGTTTTCGTACAGGAACTCAAACGTACCCGCACCGCGATAGCCGATATCGATACAGGCTTTAGAGCAGCGCTCGCCGATGTAGCGACGCAGTTCCGGCGTGATGCCTGGCGCTGGCGCTTCTTCGACGACTTTCTGGTGACGACGCTGCATTGAGCAGTCACGTTCGGCCAGATAGATAGCGTTACCCTGGCCGTCGGCCAGCACCTGAATCTCGATGTGGCGTGGATTCTCGAGGTACTTCTCCATGTACACCATGTCGTTGTTGAAAGCCGCTTTGGCTTCCGCTTTCGTCATGTTGATGGATTGCTCAAGATCCTTGTCGCTGCGCACTACGCGCATACCGCGACCGCCGCCGCCGCCAGAGGCTTTGATGATCACCGGATAACCGATGCGCTTAGCGAAGGCACGGTTTTTTTCCATGTCGTCGGTCAGCGAGCCATCAGAACCTGGCACAGTTGGCACGCCCGCTTTCTTCATGGCGGTGATCGCAGACACTTTGTCGCCCATCAGGCGAATGGTGTCGGCTTTCGGGCCAATGAAGATAAAGCCTGAACGCTCAACCTGCTCGGCGAAATCGGCGTTCTCAGAGAGGAAGCCGTAACCCGGATGGATCGCGACCGCGCCGGTAATTTCAGCGGCGGAGATCAGTGCCGGGATGTTCAGGTAGCTTTTGACTGAAGGTGGCGGGCCGATGCAGACGGTTTCGTCTGCCAGCAGCACGTGCTTCAGGTCACGGTCCGCGGTGGAGTGCACGGCAACAGTCTTAATGCCCAGCTCTTTGCAGGCACGCAGAATGCGCAGCGCGATCTCACCACGGTTAGCAATGACAATTTTATCCAGCATGCTTCGCCTCGTTATTCGATGATGACCAGCGGCTCGTCAAATTCAACCGGTTGGCCGCTTTCGACCAGAATCGCCTTCACAACGCCGGATTTGTCGGCTTCGATCTGGTTCATCATTTTCATCGCTTCAACGATGCACAGGGTGTCGCCGGCATTCACTTTCTGGCCAACTTCAATGAAGGCTTTCGCGTCTGGGCTTGGGGTGCGATAGAAGGTGCCAACCATCGGTGAACGCACGATGTGGCCACTGATTTCTGGTTTAGCGACTTCGGCTGCAACCGGTGCGGCAGGCGCCACAGCGGTGGCCAGCGCAGGCTGCTGCTGCATCATTGGCGCAGCATAAGCCTGCTGCATCATTGGGTAGCCGACATTTGCAGGTGAACGGCTGATACGAACGGACTCTTCGCCCTCGGAGATTTCCAGCTCGGAGATGCCAGACTCTTCAACCAGTTCGATCAGTTTCTTAATTTTACGAATATCCATGAGTGTGGTTCCGTACTCTGTTTAATTGGAATGTGACAGGCGTTTTACTGCCGTTTGTAAAGCCCAAGAGTATCCATCAGCGCCAAGTCCACAGATGACGCCGGCAGATACATCGGAAAGATAGGAGTGATGTCGGAACGGTTCGCGTGCATGCACGTTCGAGAGATGCACCTCAATAAAAGGAATGCTAACCGCCAACAGGGCATCACGCAGTGCAACGCTGGTATGCGTGAACGCAGCAGGATTGATGATGATGTAGTCCACGTTGCTGCGGGCTTCATGAATACGGTCGATCAACTGAAACTCTGCGTTCGATTGCAAATGACTCAATTTCACATGATGCTGATCGGCCTGTTGCGTCAGATCGCCGACGATTTGCGCCAGCGTAGTGTGACCATACTTATCAGGCTCGCGCGTTCCCAGTAGATTCAGGTTGGGACCGTTCAAAAGCAGTATGTGAAATTTGTGCGCCATCTTGCTGCTATCTCCTGCAATCAGTAAGGCATCGCGTAAAATACCGCGACATCTCGCGTTTGTCACCCTTGCGGATGAAAAACCAGACTTCGCTTGCAATAAAGCCGGGCATTATATCCGTTTCGTCGACATTCGCAGCAAAATACTGGTCTTATCTGCGAAGTTGATCGAATGCGGCCCGAAGGCCACACTTTTTAACAGATCTCGCGGGAGGAACACAACCGTGCGGGGATTATCTATGGAGAAGTTTACGCAACTTATTGTAACGCCACGCTAACAGCGCAATGGCCAGCACGGCGTAGATCACCGGCTGCGGGGAGAGCACTTTCACTGACCAGATATAGTGAATCGGCACGAGGATCGCGACCAGATAGACGCCGTTATGCAGCGTTTGCCAGCGACGACCGAGTTTGCGCTGCATGCGTTGAAATGAGGTGACGGCGAGGGCAAAGAGAATAATCCAGCTGATCATCCCCAGTAACAAATAAGGACGCGAAATCAGCTCGCTGCCGAGTAAACGCAGATGATCGTAGCCAAGTTCCAGCAAGTAGTAGCTGGTGAGATGCAAACTGGCCCAGGCGAAACACCACACGCCGAGCAGGCGGCGGGTGCGAATCAGCAGCGGCTGTTTCAGGTAGCGGGTTAATGGGCTGACCAGCAGCGTGGCGAGCAGCAACTTTAGCGCCATTCTGCCGGTAAAATGCTGGATATCTTTCGCCGGATCAGCGCTCAGCCAGCCCTGACTCGCCGCCATAAACAGATAAACAAACGGCAGAAAAGCCGCCAGATGCAGCACGACTTTTAACGCGGTGATGTGGCGTAAAGAGAGGCGCACTCAATAGTTCTCCCGTAAATCCAGGCCGCGATACAGTGAAGCCACTTCTTTCGCGTAGCCGTTGAACAGCAGCGTAGGTTGGCGATCAACCTTCAGAATGCCGCCTGCGCCAATAAAGCGTTCGGTTGCCTGCGACCAGCGCGGATGGTTCACATGCGGGTTCACATTGGCGTAGAAACCGTACTCATTGGCGGCGATCTGGCTCCAGGTGGTTGGCGGGCGATCGTGCGTCAGCGTGATCTTCACAATCGATTTAATCCCTTTGAAGCCATATTTCCACGGCACCGTCAGGCGAATCGGTGCGCCATTCTGTGGCGGCAGCGCTTTGCCGTACACGCCGGTGCTCAGCAGCGTCAGCGGATGCATCGCTTCATCAAGACGCAAGCCTTCTACATAGGGATAATTCAGCCCGCCGCCGATAAAGCGATCTTTCTGGCCCGGCATTTGGTCGGGTGCGTACAGCGTTTCAAACGCCACAAAGCGCGCATTGCTGGTGGGTTCTGCCAGTTTGAGCAGTTTGTTGAGTTCAAAACCGACCCACGGAATCACCATCGACCAGGCTTCGACGCAGCGCATGCGATAGATACGCTGTTCCATCGCGAAACGCTTGAAGATGTCATCCATATCCAGCGTGATCGGTTTGGCAACTTCACCTTCGATACGCAGTTTCCACGGATCGGTTTTCAGCGTGCCAGCATTGGCTGCAGGATCGGCTTTATCGAGGCCAAATTCGTAGAAGTTGTTATAACCCGACACCTTATCATACGGCGTGAGCGGCAAATCGGCCTGCCATTCGGCCGGTTTAGTGAAATCTAAATCACGGCCAGCGGGCGCGGGCGGGCGGTTGTTGCCTTTAAACCAGCTCAGCACATCGGCTTGCGCGGTGCCGGGTAAACTGGCTGCTGCTGCGCCTAATCCCAACGCTTTCAGCACCTGACGGCGGCGCATATTAAAGACGCTTTCTGGCGTGACGTCGGCTTCTGTTAGCAAGTGCTTCAGGTTCATGACGTTCTCCTGTGAATAGTAAGTTATAACCAGCATGCTCAACTTCAGCGTCAGGCGCGAACTTGCGGGGAAAAATGTGAAATTTCCTGGCAAAACGCCCTCTTTGAGAATAGGACGAAAAAGCCCATAGCAAAGTCAGGCCATCACGGTTTAACGCTATACTCGCGCCGTAGCGCTTATCATGCTGTGTTATGTGCGATTTTGATGCCAGTCTGGCGCTGAATCACACCTTGATTTGTGCTATTTTGCTCAGGTTTGCGCCAGTGGTAAGAGTGGCGCCAACGGATTAACACCGTTCATAACCGCAGTGATGCAGGCACAGGGATGCGATTAACAACTAAATTTTCTGCGTTTATTACCTTATTAAGCTTACTGGCGATGATATTGATGCTGGTGGGCTGCGCTTTTAGTTTTATCTGGCTATCGCAGCAGCGCGTGGAAACGCGGATGCAAACGCTGGCGACTGAAGTGGATAAAGCACTGGCTTCACAATCGCCGCAGGAAATCACGCAGTGGCTAACGCGCATGATGCCGGTGGTCAATGCAGAGCAGATGCAACTGCTGAACGGCGATACGTTAGTGTTCAGTTTAGCCCGCCACGAAAATCCGATGTTAGAAGATGAGCCCAATCGCTTTGTGCAGTTCGATTTGCCACTGACGCATTCGCCGGGCCTCGAACTGCGCGTGGTGGTGCTGGATCCCGCCAAAACCCTGTTTCGTTCCTTTACTGGCACTTATACGCTGGTGGTCCTGTTTACTGTCGTTGCAATTATGTGTGTGCTGCTGGTGATGACCAACCGCTGGCTCAATCGGCGCTGGCAGAATATGGAACAGCTAGAAGCACGCGCCGATCGCATTCTGAGCGGAGAACGCCGTTCGCAGGATGACCATGTAGCGGAGTGGCCGCCGAAAGCCAGTCGCGCCATCGATACGCTGCTGGGCGATTTGCAGGAAGCGGGCGAGCAGCGTTTACGCATCGATACCTTAATTCGCACCTTTGCGGCGCAGGATTCGCGCACCGGCCTGAACAATCGCTTGTTCTTCGATAACCAGTTGGCGACGTTGCTGGAAGATCAGGAAGATGTCGGCACGCATGGCGTGGTGATGATGGTGCGCCTGCCGGATCTCGATACGCTGCACGAAACCCTCGGCCCAACGCTGGTGGAAGAGTATCTGTTTGATCTGATTAATATGCTGTCGACCTTTGTGCTGCGCTATCCGGGTGCGCTGCTGGCGCGTTATTTCCGCAGTGATTTCGCCGTCTTGCTGCCGCATCGCACTTTAAAAGAAGCCAACAGCATTGCCGATCAACTGATTAACGCCGTCGATTCACTGCCACCGATGCGCATGGTCGATCGCGATGATTTGATCCACATCGGCATCAGCGCGTGGCGCAGCGGACAGAGCGTGTCGCAGGTGATGGAAAATGTGGAGATGGCCACGCGGCGTGCGGCATTGCAGGGCGGTAATAGCTGGTCGGTTGGCGAAGGCAATACGCTGGATATGGGGCGCGGCAGCGTGCGCTGGCGGACCTTGCTGGAGAATACGCTCAATCGTGGTGGTCCGCGTCTATACCAAAAGCCGGCGGTGCTGCTGGATGGAAAAGTCCATCATCGTGAATTACTGACGCGCGTGTTCGATGGCGACAAAGAAGTGGTGTCGGCTGAATTTATGCCGCTGGTATTACAGCTGGGTATGACTGACAGCTGGGATCGCCAACTGGTGACGCGCATCGCGGCGCTCTCGGAAGTGTGGCCGGATGAAACTCTGGCACTACCAGTGAATATTGACTCGCTGTTGCAGCGGCCTTTTCAGCGCTGGCTGCAAAAACTGCTGCTGCAGTGCAGCAAATCGCAAAGAAAACGTTTTTTATTTGAACTTGCTGAGGCCGACGTTTGTCAACACATCAGCCGTTTAGTGCCGGTTTTCCATATGCTAACCGCATTTGGCTGTCGCATTGCGGTGGATCAGGCCGGTTTGACGGTGGTGAGCAGCGCCTACATTAAACAATTCCCGATAGAAGTGATTAAACTTGCGCCGGGTTTGGTACGCAATATTGAACGACGTACCGAGAACCAGCTGTTTGTGCAGAGCTTGCTGGAAGTGTGTAAGTCATCACCAACGCAGGTTTTCGCCGCGGGCGTGCGGACACGCGCAGAGTGGCAAACGCTGTCGGGATTGGGTGTTTCTGGCGGGCAGGGCGATTTCTTTGCGCCATCGTTGCCGGTCAACAGTAATGTAAAGAAACACTCACAACGTTATCGAATTTAGGCCTTCAGCGCGCGAAGTGCGGGCTGATGGCTGTTTTTATCGCTTATTTGTGCCGGAGCGCGCGATGCTGGCGGCTGGAAATGTTAGATTTTATGTCGAAATTCGCCCGCTAGCGCCGGGGCAATTTAGGTTAAAACGGCGTGTTAACGCCATTTAACTGCGGCAAAAGACCCTACGATCAGGCCAAAAAAGTATTCAGCGTATTTTTTCACCGAAGCAGAACGTTTTTGCGCCTTGTAGCGGCTTCGCGTGGTTGGTAAAGTAGGCGGATTTTATTTTCCGCCCCCAGCTTGCAGGATTATCCCTTAGTATGTTTAAAAAATTTCGTGGCATGTTTTCCAATGACTTGTCCATTGACCTGGGTACCGCGAATACCCTGATTTACGTGAAAGGACAAGGCATCGTGTTGAACGAGCCTTCTGTGGTTGCCATTCGTCAGGATCGTGCCGGCTCCCCAAAGAGCGTAGCGGCTGTCGGTCATGACGCTAAGCAGATGCTAGGCCGTACGCCGGGCAACATCGCTGCTATCCGTCCTATGAAAGATGGCGTTATCGCCGACTTCTTCGTCACCGAAAAAATGCTGCAGCACTTCATTAAGCAAGTGCATAGCAACAGCTTTATGCGTCCAAGCCCGCGTGTGCTGGTCTGCGTACCGGTGGGTGCGACCCAGGTTGAGCGTCGCGCTATCCGTGAATCTGCACAGGGTGCAGGCGCACGTGAAGTCTTTCTGATTGAAGAGCCAATGGCTGCGGCGATTGGTGCAGGTCTGCCGGTTTCTGAAGCAACCGGTTCCATGGTGGTTGATATCGGTGGTGGTACCACTGAAGTGGCGGTGATCTCGCTGAACGGCGTGGTTTACTCCTCTTCTGTGCGTATTGGTGGTGACCGCTTTGATGAAGCTATCATTAACTATGTCCGCCGCAACTACGGTTCACTGATCGGTGAAGCGACTGCGGAGCGCATCAAGCACGGTATCGGTTCTGCTTATCCGGGCGATGAAGTGCACGAGATTGAAGTACGCGGCCGTAACCTGGCAGAAGGCGTGCCACGCGGCTTTACTCTGAACTCGAACGAGATTCTTGAAGCGCTGCAGGAACCGCTGACCGGTATCGTGAGCGCGGTGATGGTTGCGCTGGAACAGTGCCCACCAGAACTGGCTTCTGACATCTCCGAGCGCGGTATGGTGCTGACCGGTGGTGGCGCACTGCTGCGTAACCTCGATCGCCTGCTGATGGAAGAGACCGGTATTCCGGTGGTCGTGGCAGAAGATCCGCTGACCTGCGTAGCACGCGGCGGTGGTAAAGCGCTGGAAATGATCGACATGCATGGCGGCGATTTGTTCAGCGAGGAGTAATTCCTCAACGGCTGAGGCCCTGGTCAAATTGCGCAGGGAATAGCGCCTATGCTGACGCTGCTGCTGCAACGCACGACGGCGAGATGCGTCCAGCTCTGGAGGCGTTGGCGATTTAGGCTAACGCTTCTTCCCTGATGTCGAGGAACACGCAGAATTTATGAAGCCGATTTTTAGCAGGGGACCTTCCCTGCAGTTGCGCCTCTTTCTGGCAGTCATTGTGGCTATCGCGATTATTATCGCCGATAGCCGCGTGAGCTCCTTTTCCCAGATCCGCAACTACCTGGACACGTCGGTCAGTCCATTTTATTTTTTGGCCAACGGGCCAAGACAACTTCTTGATGGCGTTTCCGAAACGCTGGCGTCCCGTCAGCAATTGGAGCTGGAAAATAAAGCACTGCGCCGTGAGCTCTTCCTGAAAAACAGTGACTTGCTGATGCTGGGGCAATATAAGCAGGAAAACGCGCGTCTGCGCGAACTGCTTGGCTCGCCGCTGCGCCAGGATGAGCACAAGATGGTGACGCAGGTGATCTCCACCGGCACCGATCCTTATACCGATCAGGTGGTTATCGATAAAGGCAGCGTAAACGGTGTTTACGAAGGCCAGCCGGTGATCAGTGATAAAGGTGTGGTCGGTCAGGTGGTCGCGGTCGGTCAGGTGACCAGCCGCGTATTGCTGATTTGTGACGCATCGCACGCGTTGCCGATTCAGGTGCTGCGTAACGATATTCGTGTCATTGCCGCCGGTAATGGCTGCAGCGAAGATCTGCAGCTGGAGCATCTGCCGGGCAACACCGATATTCGTGTGGGCGATGTGCTGGTCACGTCTGGCCTTGGCGGCCGCTTCCCGGAAGGTTATCCGGTTGGCGTGGTCTCCTCGGTGAAAGTCGATACACAGCGTGCTTACACGGTGATTCAAGCGCGTCCAGCCGCTGGCTTGCAGCGTTTGCGCTATCTGCTGCTGCTGTGGGGCGCGGATCGCAACGGCGTGGCACCAATGGCACCGGACGAAGTGCATCGCGTGGCCAACGAACGTTTAATGCAGATGATGCCGCAGGTTCTGCCGCCAGCAGGCGAAATGGGCCCACCGGCACCGGATACTTTGCAGTCATCGCAGCAAATGGGGCCACCGCAACCCGCTAACAGCAGTCGTTCGCAAGGGAATTCTGCGAACACACGCGGAGGCCAGCCTTGAGTCGATATCGCAGCCAGGGCCGATGGGTTATCTGGCTGTCCTTTCTGATTGCCCTCATCCTGCAAATCATGCCGTGGCCGGAACAGATCTATATGTTCCGGCCTTCATGGCTGTTGCTGATCCTCATATACTGGGTGCTGGCGCTGCCGCATCGGGTGAATGTCGGTACCGGTTTTTGTCTCGGTGCGATCATGGATTTGGTGGCCGGTTCAACACTCGGCGTGCGCGCATTAGCCTTCAGCATCATCGCGTATCTGGTGGCCTTTAAATTTCAGTTATTCCGAAACTTAGCGTTGTGGCAGCAGGCATTAATGGTTATGGTGCTGTCCCTTGCGGTGGATGTGATTGTTTTCTGGGCAGAATTCCTGGTGATCAACGTCTCTTTCCGCCCGGAAATCTTCTGGAGTAGCGTGGTCGACGGCGTCCTGTGGCCCTGGCTATTCTTATTGATGAGAAAGATTCGCCGTCAATTCGCTGTTCAGTAAGGAATACTATGATAAGCCTGTACCTCGCATCCGGTTCACCGCGTCGACGTGAGCTGTTAACGCAGCTTGGTCTGCAATTTGAACGCCTGATTACCCACGTAGAAGAGCAGCGTCAGCCAGAAGAAGCGGCTGAAGCTTACGTGCGTCGTCTGGCCTCAGATAAGGCGCGCGCGGGCGTCGCGGTGGCGCCGCAGGATCTGCCGGTGCTGGGTGCCGATACCATTGTGGTGCTGAACGGTGAAGTACTGGAAAAACCTCAGGATGCCGCGCACGCCGCCGCGATGCTGAGTAAGCTATCAGGGCAAACCCATCAGGTGATGACCGCGGTGGCGCTGGCCGATACACAGCGCGAGCTGGATTGTCTGGTGACCACGGACGTGACCTTTCGCAAGATGACGGCGGAGGAAATTTCGCACTATATCGCCAGTGGCGAGCCGATGGATAAAGCCGGCGCGTACGGAATTCAGGGCCTTGGCGGCAATTTTGTCCGCAAGATTAATGGAAGCTATCACGCCGTGGTGGGATTGCCGCTGGTTGAGACCGGTGAGCTGCTGAGTCATTTTCAGTCACTGCGCGCGTTAAGGGGACAAGATGACGGCTGAACTGCTGGTAAATGTGACACCTTCGGAAACCCGTGTTGCCTACATTGATGGCGGCATTCTGCAGGAAATCCACATTGAGCGCGAAGCACGACGCGGCATCGTGGGCAACATCTATAAAGGACGCGTCAGTCGCGTCTTGCCTGGCATGCAGGCGGCCTTTGTCGATATCGGCATGGAAAAAGCCGCCTTTCTGCACGCTTCCGACATCATGCCGCACACCGAATGCGTGGCGGGTGATGAGAAGAAAAATTTTGTGGTGCGCGACATCGGCGAACTGGTGCGTCCCGGCCAGGATTTGATGGTGCAGGTGGTGAAAGATCCGCTTGGTACCAAAGGCGCGCGCCTCACCACCGACATTACCTTGCCTTCGCGCTATCTGGTGTTTATGCCCGGCGCGTCACACGTCGGTGTTTCGCAGCGTATTGAGAGCGAAGCCGAGCGCGAACGACTGAAAACGGTGGTTGCTGCGCACTGTGACGATCTCGGCGGCTTTATTATTCGTACCGCTGCTGAAGGCATTGGTTCAGAAGAGTTGTCGCAGGATGCCGCTTTCCTGAAACGTTTGTGGACCAAAGTCAGCGAGCGTAAAAAGCGTAATCAGACGCGCTGCCTGCTGTACGGTGAGCTGGCGTTAGCGCAGCGCGTACTGCGAGATTTCGCCGGTGCGGCGCTGGATCGCATTCGTGTGGACTCACGTTTGACCTGCGATTTGCTGGTGGAATTCACCAGCGAATATATTCCGGAAATGGCCAGCAAGCTGGAGCTCTACAGCGGCAAACAGCCGATTTTTGATCTGTTCGACGTTGAGAACGAAATCCAGCGTTCGCTGGAGCGTAAGGTCGAGCTGAAGTCCGGTGGCTATCTGATCATCGATCAAACCGAAGCCATGACCACGGTGGATATCAACACCGGCGCGTTTGTCG
The DNA here is from genome assembly GCF_013385945.1 of Pantoea sp. B9002. Taxonomy (NCBI): domain Bacteria; kingdom Pseudomonadati; phylum Pseudomonadota; class Gammaproteobacteria; order Enterobacterales; family Erwiniaceae; genus Pantoea; species Pantoea sp. B9002. The sequence goes on along the minus strand of NZ_JACAPA010000006.1, from coordinate 133,014 downwards.
GACACCGCAATCTCGACGAGACCATCTTCAACACCAACATCGAAGCGACGCAAGCGATCGCGCGTCAGCTGCGACTGCGCAACCTCGGCGGCATCATCATTATCGATTTTATCGACATGAGTAACGACGAACATCGCCGCCGCGTGCTGCATTCGCTGGAGAGCGCGCTGAGCAAAGATCGGGTGAAAACCGGCATCAACGGCTTCTCGGCGCTCGGTTTGGTGGAGATGACGCGTAAACGCACGCGTGAAAGTATTGAACATGTGCTGTGCGCCGATTGCCCGGTGTGCAAAGGGCGCGGCACCTTGAAAACGGTGGAAACCGTCTGCTATGAGATCATGCGTGAAATTGTGCGCGTTCATCACGCCTACGATTCCGACCGTTTTCTGGTGTACGTTTCCCCGGCGGTGGGCGACGCGCTGAAGGGCGAAGAGTCACATGCGCTGGCGGAAGTGGAGATCTTCGTCGGTAAACAGGTCAAAGTTCATGTTGAACCGCTCTATACCCAAGAGCAGTTTGATGTCGTCATGATGTGATCCTGAGGTTGAGTTCCGCAAGCCAACGGACAGCAAGGAGAGGTGTGTGAGGCGGTTGCCGAGGATTTTGTTACTGCTGCTCGCCGCAATCATCGTTATTGTGGCGCTGCTGGTCAGCGGGTTGCGCCTCGTGATGCCGCACCTCAACAGTTATCGCAGCGATATTCTGCAGACGATCTCACGCGTCAGCGGCGTCACGGTGACGGCCAGCGAACTGCAGGGCAAATGGGAGAATTTTGGCCCGACGCTGCAGGTGCGCGATCTCAAAATCTCGATGCAGGAAGATGGTCAACTCACCATCGGCCGCGTCAATCTGGCGCTCAACGTGTGGCAATCGCTGCTGCACTGGCGCTGGCAATTCCGCGATCTCACCTTCTGGCAGCTGCATCTCGAAACCAACCATCCGCTGTTCACCAGCGACGAACAGAAGAACAGCTTCAAACCGGCACAAATCAACGATCTGTTTTTGCGTCAGTTCGACCACTTCGATCTGCGCGACAGCAGCATCCGTTTTTTGACGCCGTCCGGCCAGCATGCTGAACTGGCGATTCCGCGCCTTACCTGGCTGAACGAAAATACCCGTCACCGCGCCGAGGGCGAAGTGAGCCTCTCGAGTTTTACCGGCCAGCATGGCGTGGTGCAGGTGCGGCTCGATCTCAACGACAGCAACGGTTTACTCAGCGATGGCCGCATCTGGATGCAGGCTGATGATGTTGATGTGCGGCCGTGGATTGGTCCGTGGCTGCGTGATAACACCAGCCTTGAGAGCGCGCGTTTCAGTCTGGCTGCGTGGGCGAATTTGCGCGATGGCGATCTCTACGCCGGTGATTTGCTGCTGAGCAAAGGCGGCGCGCGCTGGCGCGGCGAGCAGGGCGATCATCAATTACAGGTCGATGGCTTAACCGCGCACTTGTCGCGCTACCAGAATGGCTGGAGCCTTTCGGTACCGCAAACCCGCTTGAGCACCGATGGCATCGCGTGGGCGCCAGGGCATTTTTCCCTGCTGTGGAAGCCGGAAGATAAGCAGATGCTCGGTGCCAACAGTGCGCCAGAGATGCGCGTGCGTGCCACGCAGCTGGATTTAGAACGTCTGGCGCCCATCGTTCCGCTGTTTAAGCCACTTTCCCCAACCTTGCTGGATAACTGGCGTGCGCTACAGCCGCGCGGCCACATTGATGCGCTGGCGCTGGATATTCCGCTGCAGCAACCTGAGCAAACGCGTTTGCAGGTGAAGTGGCGCGATCTCGCCTGGCAACAGTGGGAATTGCTGCCGGGTATCAGCAATCTCAGCGGGAGCGCCAGCGGCAGCTTAAACAACGGCTTGCTGGATGTGGCGATGGGCCAGGCAGAAGTGCCGTACGGCGATATGTTCCAGGCTCCGCTGCAGATTAAACAGATCACCGGCCAGCTTAACTGGCTGCGCGATGCTAACGGCTTAACGCTGGATGGACATCAGCTGGATGTGCAGGCGCGTTCGCTGTGGGCACGCGGCGATTTCCGCTACCAGCAGAATTTGGGTAGCGCGCCGCGCCTCGATATTCTCGCCGGGATTCGCGTTACCGATGCTGGCGATGCGTGGCGTTATTTCCCGCAGCAGCTGATGGGCCACGATCTCACCCGCTATCTCAGTGATGCGATTAAAGGCGGGCAGGTGGATAACGCCACGCTGCTGTTTGCTGGCGATCCCTCGCTGTTTCCGTTCAAACACAATGACGGCATGTTTGAAGTTTGGGTTCCGCTGCGCAATTCCACCTTCCAGTTCCAGCCCGGCTGGCCTGCACTGGAAAACCTCGACATCAATCTCGACTTCCTCAACAACGGTTTGTGGATGAAAGCCGAGAGAACCAAGCTCGGCGAGGTTGATGCGCGCAACGTCAGCGCGGTGATCCCGGATTACCTGAAAGAGAAGTTGATCATCGATGGCGACATCAGCGGCGAAGGCAAAAAAATCGCTGACTATTTCGAGCAAACGCCGCTGAAACCGACGCTCGGCGCGGCGCTGCAGGAGCTACAGATTGGCGGCAATGTGCGCGGCACGCTGAATCTTGATATTCCACTGGATGGCGAGCAGGTGCACGCCAGCGGCAATGTGGTGTTGAACAACAACAGCCTGCATATCAAGCCGTTAAATACCACGCTGAACAATCTCACCGGCCGATTCCGTTACAACAACGGCAATCTGGAAAGCGAAGAGCTGCAGGCCAACTGGTTCGGGCAGCCAACCGGCGTGAGTTTCAGCACTAAAGAGAATCCCAACGACTTTGGCGTGAACGTCAAGCTGCTGGGCGATTGGCAGCCGGGCAAACTCAAGGTGCTGCCGGACGCCATCACGCGTCAGTTAGGCGGCTCTTTACCGTGGCAGGGCAATGTGGATATCACGCTGCCGCATAAAGGTGGCGCAACCTACAAAGTCGCACTGCAAGGCGAGGGCAAAGCAGTAAGCAGTCACTTACCTGCGCCACTGGATAAAGCGGCCGGTGAAGCGATGCCGATTACCATCAACGCGGATGGCGATCTGAAAGGCTTTACCTTGAGCGGCAGCGTGCGCGAGCACCATCGTTTCAATAGCCGCTGGATTCTGGAGCCGCAGCTGCGCGTTGATCGCGGTATCTGGCTGAATGATGCGAAAAGCACGCCGAAGCTGCCCGAGAAGCGCGGCATGGAGCTCAATCTCCCGCCGCTGGATGGCGAAGCCTGGATGGGAATGATGGCTGGCGCGGGCAGTTCGCGTAACGCTCAGGGCGAGCCGGAAGTGGGCGGCGCAGCGCTGCCGGGTGACTTTATTCTGCGCACACCGGCGCTGACGCTTGGTGGTCAGCAATGGCATGACGTTAACGCCACCGTCACGCAGGGGCCAGCCGGCAACACACACTTGCAGCTGGAGAGCCGTGAAGCACGCGGCAGTTTGCAGACGGCGCAGCACTCTCCGTGGCAGATCAACCTGAGCTATCTTTACTACAATCCTGAATGGGCTGAGAAAAGTGACGGAAAATCATCGCCGTTTGGCGGCAACAGCAGCAACATCAATTTCAGCAGCTGGCCAGCGTTACAGCTCAACTGTGATGAGTGCTGGATTCGCGGGCAGAAGTTTGGCCACATGCAGGCGAAGCTACAGCCGCAAGGCGATACGTTAGCACTTACTAACGCTTCGATTGACTCTGGCAGCTCAAAATTGAATGTGGCGGGTGAATGGGTAAATAAACCCGGCGATCAGCGCACTTCGCTGAAGGGCAGCCTGAGCGGCGACAACATCAATGACGCGGCTAACTGGTTTGGCATGAGCACACCGCTGCGCGATGCACCCTTTAAACTCGATTACGATCTGCACTGGCGTTCTGCGCCGTGGCAGCCATCGGAAGAGACGCTGAGCGGTACGCTGAAAACCCACTTTGGCAAAGGCCAGATCGCCGATGTGAATACCGGTCGCGCGGGGCAGTTGCTGCGCCTGTTTAGCTTTGATGCCTTGCTTCGCAAGATGCGCTTCGATTTCAGCGACACCTTTAGTGATGGTTTCTATTTCGATTCGATCAACGGCACCGCGTGGATTGAAAACGGTGTGATGCGGACCGATAACCTGCTGGTGGATGGCCTGGAAGCGGATATCGCCATGAAGGGCAACATCGATTTGGTGAAGCGTCAGATCGACATGGAGGCGGTGGTCGCCCCGGAAATCTCCGCGTCGGTAGGCGTCGCCACGGCATTCGTCATCAATCCGGTGGTCGGCGCAGCGGTATTCGCCGCCAGTAAAGTGCTGGGGCCGCTGTGGAATAAGATTTCACTGTTGCGTTACCACATCAGCGGACCGCTGGATAAGCCGGAAATCAATGAAGTACTGCGCAAACCGCGCGAAGACGAGAAGAAGTGAATTTGACGCCGTCGGGTAATTGCCGCAGGCTATGACTATCCGAGCACATAATGAGTGAGAAACGATGACTCTGAATCTGGTAAGTGAGCAGTTGCTAACTGCGAACAGCATTAATCAGCAGGACCTTTATTCCCTGTTAGGGCAGCTTTCAGAACGTCGTCTGGATTATGCCGATCTCTATTTCCAGTCCAGTTTCCATGAATCCTGGGTGCTGGAAGACAAAATCATCAAAGATGGTTCTTACCACATCGATCAAGGCGTTGGCGTGCGTGCCGTTAGCGGTGAGAAAACCGGTTTTGCCTACGCGGACCAGATTTCACTGAACGCGCTGCGCCAGTCTTCGGAAGCGGCGCGCAGCATCGTGCGTGAGCAAGGTAACGGTAAAGCGCATACCTTGTCAGCGGTGCTTAACCGTTCACTGTATGCGCCTGTCAATCCACTGGATAGCCTGACGCGCGAAGACAAAATCGCTTTGCTGCATCGAGTCGATAAAGTGGCGCGCGCTGCCGATCCGCGCGTGCAGGAAGTGAACGCCAGCTTGAGTGGCGTGTATGAGCAAGTGCTGGTGGCCGCCACCGATGGCACGCTGGCTGCGGATATTCGTCCGCTGGTGCGCTTATCCATCAGCGTACAGGTTGAAGATCAAGGCAAGCGCGAACGCGGCTCAAGCGGCGGCGGTGCGCGTACCGGCTATGAATTCTTCCTCGCCAATGAAGATGGCGATGTGCGTGCCGATGCGTGGGCGCGTGAAGCGGTGCGCCTGGCGCTGGTCAACCTTTCAGCCGTTGCAGCGCCAGCGGGCATGTTGCCGGTGGTGTTAGGCGCAGGTTGGCCTGGCGTACTGTTGCACGAAGCGGTTGGACACGGTTTGGAAGGCGATTTCAACCGTCGCGGCACCTCGGTATTCAGCGGCAAAATGGGCCAGCTGGTGGCCTCCGAGCTGTGTACGGTGGTGGATGACGGCACCATTGAAGGTCTGCGCGGTTCGCTGGCGGTCGATGATGAAGGTGTGCCGGGCCAGTACAATATGCTGATCGAAAATGGCGTGTTGAAAGGCTATATGCAGGACAAGCTGAATGCGCGCCTGATGGGCGTTAATCCGACCGGCAACGGTCGCCGTGAATCATACGCGCACCTGCCAATGCCGCGCATGACCAACACTTACATGCTGGCAGGCAAATCGACGCCGCAAGATATCATCGAAAGCGTGGAGTACGGCATTTATGCGCCGAACTTCGGCGGCGGTCAGGTTGATATCACGTCCGGCAAGTTCGTGTTCTCCACATCAGAAGCGTATCTCATCGAGAACGGCAAAGTGACTACGCCAGTCAAAGGCGCCACGCTGATTGGCTCCGGCATCGAAGCGATGCAGCAGATCTCGATGGTCGGCAACGATCTGGCGCTGGACAAAGGCGTCGGCGTATGCGGTAAAGAGGGACAAAGCGTGCCAGTTGGCGTGGGCCAGCCAACGCTGAAGCTGGATAAAATCACCGTAGGTGGTACCGCCTAATATCGTAAGGTCGCCATTTATGGCGACCTGAACATTTTCCCTCAACCCTTCCGATGCTGCTGATACTGCTGCGCTACCTGCCTGAAATACTCGGTCAGATAATCAATGCACACCTGCACTTTAAGCGGCAGCTTATCTTTCTCGGTATAGAGCGCATACACCGGGCGCGGCTCCGAGTGATATTGCGGGAACAGAATATCGATCTCCCCCGCGCTGATCTCATCAATCACCCACATCAATGGCACATAGGCGATACCGCATCCGGCTTTTAGCCAGCGAATCAGCGTCTGCGAATCGTTGGTGACGAAACGGCCCTGCGGCGTAAGTCGCGAGACCAATCCCTCCGGCGCAACCAGTTCAAAGGTGTTATCCGGCCGCACGCTATATTCCAGCCAGGAAAAATTATCGATCTCGCTGGGTTTTTCCGGTGTGCCATGCTGCGCCAGATAGCTCTTCGCCGCGCACACCACCATCGGCATTGCACCCAGCCGACGCGAGAACAAGTTCGAATCCTGTAGCGCGCCCACGCGCACCACCAAATCCAAACCGTTGGCGATGAGATCGGGGGCGGGAATGCCCGTCACCAGATTGACGCTCAATCCCGGATATTCGCGTAACATTTCACTGGTCATCGCCGATAACACATTTTGCGCCATAGTCGATGAGCAGCCGATGCGTAGAATGCCAATCGGCGTGTTGTTAAAGGCGTAAAGCTGCTCGTGTACCTGCGACGCCTCGGCTAACATCCGGCGACAGCCCTGAAAATAGATCTTTCCGGCTTCGGTCAGGCCAATGCTGCGCGTGCTGCGGTTAAGCAGTTTGACCTGTAACTCATCTTCCAGTTTGGCGACAATCTGGCTGATAGACGAAACGCTAAGCTGTAGCTGGCGCGCCGCGGCGGTAAATGAACCCAATTCAACCACTTTGGCGAAAATGGACATGCTTTTAAGTCGATCCATTGTTTACTCTGGCTAAAAAGTGATTTAGCTCACAATATGTAGAAAACGTATAGTCAAGCGCGTTACTATACGCGCGCTGGGTCTCTTCACTGCACCTGAACACGGCTGTGTTAACCCGATGATACGCTATGATTAGCTCAACGCGGCCTGAATGTTGCCATCAGTTTATCCGTCATCCCCTGATCGTAAACCCAACGTGCTGTACGGCATGTGGGCAGGTATCGGTGCAATCCGGCAAGGTCGAACTAAGGATCCGAAATGAGTGTGCTTCCGGTATTTGTCGTATTCGGGCTGAGTTTTCCGCCCATCTTCATTGAACTACTGGTTTCGCTGGCGCTGTTCTGGCTGGTGAAGCGTGTGCTGACGCCCAGCGGGATCTACGATCTGGTTTGGCATCCCGCACTGTTTAACACTGCGTTGTATTGTTGCGTGTTTTACCTTGTATCCCGTTTATTCGTCTGAGGTTTTTTAAGTGAAAGCGCTAATAAAAAAAATCGCGCGATACGCGATTACGCTCCTGCTGGTAGTCATCGCCATCGTGATCATCTTCCGCGCGTGGGTGTTTTACACTGAATCACCGTGGACGCGTGATGCCAAATTCTCCGCTGATGTCGTGGCCATTTCGCCAGATGTCACTGGCATCATCACTGACGTGCCGGTGCACGATAACCAACTGGTGAAAAAAGGCGACACGCTGTTTGTGGTGGATCGTCCGCGCTACCAAAAAGCGCTGGATGAAGCCCAGGCTGACGTCGAATATTACCAGGCGTTGGTGAGCGAAAAGCGCCGTGAAGCGACGCGTCGCAATCAGTTGGGTACCAGCGCCATGTCGCGTGAAGCGATTGAGCAATCCAACAACGATCTGCAAACCAGCGAGCATCAGCTGGCGAAATCCGTTGCCACGCGCGATCTGGCGGTGATCGATCTCGATCGCACCACCATCAAAGCGCCATCTGACGGCTGGGTCACCAACCTCAATGTCTATCAGGGTGAATTCATCACGCGCGGTTCAGTTGCCGTAGCGCTGGTGCAACAGCATTCATTCTACGTATTGGCCTACATGGAAGAGACCAAGCTGGATGGCGTACGTCCGGGCTTCCGTGCGCAAATCACGCCGCTGGGCAGCAACATGGTTCTGCGAGGCACCGTCGACAGCATCGCGGCCGGTGTGACCAACAGCAGCAGCACCAGCGACAGCAAAGGCATGGCGACCATCGACTCGAATCTGGAGTGGGTACGTCTGGCTCAGCGCGTGCCGGTGCGTATTCGTCTTGACGATCAACCGGGCAACCGCTTCCCGGCCGGTACCACCGCCACGGTAGTAATCACCGGTGCGCAGGATCGCGAAACCAAAGTCTCGCCGCTGGCGCAGTTGTTCAATCGCCTGCGTGAGTTTGGTTAAGCGAGGGCGATATGATTGAGTTTTTGCGTTTCCCGGTGAAGCTGACCTTCGCGCTGGTTGCGGCGTTGATGATTGGCTTTCACTTCAATCTGGAAACGCCGCGTTGGGCGGTGATGACCGCCGGCATCGTGGCCGGTGGTACCGCCTTTGCTGCGGGGGGCGATCCCTACTCTGGCGCACTGCGCTATCGCGGCATTCTGCGCATCATCGGCACTTTCATTGGCTGTATCGCCGCGCTCACCATCATGATTGCCACGGTGCGCGCGCCGGTGGTGATGCTGTTGCTGTGCTGTATGTGGGCCGGCATGTGCGTGTGGCTCTCTTCGCTGATCAAAGTCGAAAACTCCTATGCGCTGGGCCTTGCCGGTTACACCGCGCTGATCATCGTGGTGACGGCGGATGCCAGCGGCGGCTTAACGCTGGCTCCGCAGTACGCGGTTGAGCGCTGCAGTGAAATCGTCATCGGTATTCTGTGTGCGATCCTCGCCGACATGCTGTTCTCGCCGCGTTCTATCAAGAAAGTGATTGAGCAGGAAGTGGATGCGCTGCTGGTGGCGCACTACAAACTGTTGCAGCTGTGCGTAGCGCATGAAGACAAAGAGGAAGTGGACAAAGCCTGGAGCGCGTTAGTGCGCCGCACCACGGCACTCAACGGCATGCGCGGCCAGCTGATGATGGAATCTTCACGCTGGAAAAACTCCAGCCGCCGCCTGCAAATGCTCAACACCTTATCACTGACGCTGATCACGCAGGCCGCCGAAACCTTCCTGATTCAAAACGCGCGCCCGGAATACATTCCACCGCACTATCGTTTGCTGATCGAAAAAGAGGTCAACAACGTCGACGATGTACATAAACGCATGAAGGTGATGCGTCGCCTGATTGGCGTGAGCAGCAAAACCGTGCCGGTGACGCTGGCGAGTTGGGTGGGCGCCGCCACTGAATATCTGCTGCTGATTAACGGCATCAAAAGTAATAGCCGCATCACCACGCTGGAAGAGAGCATTCTGCAGCGCGAAGTGGTGATTCAGGCGCGTTCCGCGGAAACCCATCACGCGATGATTAACGGCGTGCGTACCTTTGTCGCCACTGCGCTGGGCTCGCTGTTCTGGCTGTATACCGGCTGGACATCGGGCAGCGGCTGCATGGTAATGCTGGCGGTGATTACCGCGCTGGCGATGCGTATGCCGAATCCGCTGTTAATGGCGAAAGACTTCCTTTACGGCATGACGGTTGCGGTGCCGCTTGGCGCGCTCTACTTCATCTTTATTCTGCCCGCAACACAGCAAAGTGCGCTGCTGTTGTGTATTGCCATCGGCGCTTTGGGCTTTATCGGCGGCATCTTCGTGCAGCGCCGTCAGTTGGGTACGCTGGGTGCGCTGATTGGTACCATCAACGTGCTGGTGCTGGATAACCCGATGAAGTTCGAGTTCAACGTGTTCCTCGATAACGTGTTGGGCCAGGTGATCGGCTGCTTTGTGGCGATGATGGTGATTCTGCTGATTCGCGATAAATCCAAAGAGCGTACCGGACGTAAACTGCTGAATCGCTTTATGTATGCCGCGGTTGCTGCGCTGACCACTAATCAGGCACGTCGTCGTGAAAACCACTTGCCGGCGCTGTATCAGCAACTGTTTTTGCTGCTCAACCTGTTCCCCGGCGATATCGATAAATACCGTATCGCGCTGACGCTGATAATCGGCCATCAACGCCTGCGTAATGCCGAAGTGCCGGTGAATGCTGAGTTATCGGCCTATCACCGCCAGCTGCGCTACACCGCCGATCGCATTATCTCCGCGACCAGCGATGATAAGCGCCGCTATTACTTCGAGCGGCTGCTGAAGGAGCTGGATGTGTATCAGGAGAAGCTGCAGCACTATTCTGCGCCTGATAACGTCACCGAGCCGGTGAAACGCCTGGCGCTGATGCTGGATAAGTATCAGAACACCTTAATACAAATCTGAAACTGGCCGCTGCAACCTGCAGCGGCCTTTTAGATCCCACGCTGACACAAAAACCTCTGATATTGGCATCTATACTTTCCTGACAGGACGCAAACTGACAGGAGAAAACCGATGTCCACTTCCCTGCAACAACACGAATTATTCAAGACCGGCTATTTCGCTGATGGTCAGTGGCATAACGCCAGCGCCACCTTTGAGGTGACCAATCCCGCCACCGGCGAAGTTATCGCTAACGTGGCGAAAGCCGGCCAGCAAGAAACCGAACAGGCAATTGCCGCCGCGCAGCGCGCCTTTCCCGCCTGGCGCGATAAAACCGCCAAGGCGCGTGCCGAAATCCTCTATCGCTGGTATCAGCTGATCATCGAGAACAAAAGCTGGCTCGGCCAGTTGATGACCGCCGAGCAGGGTAAACCGCTCAAAGAAGCCGAAGGTGAAGTGGAATACGCCGCCAGCTTTATTCAGTGGTTTGCCGAGCAGGCGAAACGCGCCAACGGTGAAATCATCCCGCCAGCTAAACCAGGCTCGCGCATTCTGGCGACGCGTGAACCGATTGGTGTGGTTGCGGCGATTACGCCGTGGAATTTCCCGATGGCGATGCTGACGCGCAAACTCGGTCCTGCGTTGGCCGCGGGCTGTACCGGCATCATCAAACCTGCTAACAACACGCCGCTGAGCGCCTTCGCACTGCTGGCGCTGGCGCAGAAAGCCGGTGTGCCTGATGGCGTACTCAATGCGGTGGCGGGCGATACGCACGCTATCAGCGACGCGATCATGGCCAGCAAGGCGGTGCGCAAAATCTCCTTTACCGGTTCCACCGCGGTGGGCAAAACGCTGATGCGTAATGCGGCCGAAACCATGAAAAAGGTCTCGATGGAGTTAGGCGGCAACGCGCCTTATATCGTGTTTGATGATGCCGATATTGATGCGGCGGTGCAGGGCGCGATTGCCAACAAATTCCGCAACGCCGGACAGGTGTGCGTCAGCGTCAACCGCTTCTATGTGCATAACGCGGTATACGATCGCTTCGTCAATCAGCTGGCCGATGCGGTGGGCAAACTTAAAGTCGGGAATGGCGTGGAAGAAGGCGTGATCGTTGGCCCGCTAATTGAGCCGTCTGCGCTGGAGAAAGTGGAAGAGCACGTCAAAGATGCGTTGAGTAAAGGCGGAAAATTGCTGGTCGGCGGCGAACGTCATCCTCTTGGCGGCAACTTCTGGCAACCAACGGTGATCGGCGAAGCGCATGAAGAGATGAAGCTGGCACAGGAAGAGACGTTTGGTCCGGTTGCCGCCTGCTTCCGCTTTGACGACGAAGCCGAGGTAATTGCACGCGCTAACAACACCGAATTTGGCCTGGCGGCTTACTTCTACACGCAGAATCTGCAGCGAGTGTTCCGCGTCTCAGCAGCGCTGGAAGCCGGGATGATTGGCATTAACGAGTGCGCGGTCTCCACCGAATTGGCGCCGTTTGGTGGCGTGAAAGAGTCAGGGCTAGGACGTGAAGGCTCAGTATTGGGGATGGAAGAGTATCTGGAAGTGAAAGCGCTGCACCTCGGCGGGCTGGGCTAGCCGCTGTGACTAAGAGGGCACCATGATGAAAACCGAGCGTTTTGATTTCGATGAAATTGTCGATCAAGCCCATTTCTACCGACAGTTCAGCGATCGTTTTGCCTTAGCCGATCTCGCCATCAACGATCTTGACGATCTTTGGGATGCGATCATTGGTGAGCAATTGCCATTGCCGCTGGAGATTGAGTTTGTGAATCTGGGGAAAGGGCAGAAACGCCGGTATGGCGCACTGATTCTGTTATTTGATGAAGCAGAAGAGGAGCTGGAAGGCCAGCTCCGCTTCAATATAAAGTAAAAAGGGCCCCGGCGAGCGGGGCCAAAGGGTTCGTCTTAATTGACGAGGAATTACTTATACAGCTCAGCTGTCACGTGGTAGCTGTCGCCGGTTTTCGCTTCAATCACTTTGTAAGCGCTGGCACCTTGCTCATCCGCTTTCTGAGAAAGCTCGGCACGATAATCCATTGGCGAACCGCCGGTTCCGCTGATTGAAATAGTGCTGCCGGTAGGTTGCAGATTCTGCGCCTGTTGTTCGGTTACCAGTTGTGCTGCAGAAGCACCAAAGGCGAACAGGGAAAGCAGGGTAGCAGTTGCGATGGTTGTTTTGATTTTCATAATTTTCTCCTCGTTTAATCAACAACCTGCGGCAGAAAAGGGGTGGCGGGTCGTCGATCTATTGCCTGGCGCCATCAAGACGCCGGACGTTCAATTAGTGATTATTTGTACAGTTCAGCAGTGACGTGGAAGGTATCGCCACGGTTGCTTTCGATGATGCGGTAATGGCTGGCACCCTGCGCATCGGCTTTCTGTGACAGTTCCTGACGAACGTTGGTTTGGTCGCCGTCAACACCGCTCACGCTGATGGTTTGGTTCAGAGATTGCAGCTGTTCAGCTTGTTGGTTGGAAACCAGGCTGGCGGCGCTCGCGCCAAAAGAAAGAACTGAAGCAAGGCCCAGTACTGCGATAGCTAATTTGGTTTTCATGATTCACTCTCCTGAAATGGGGGGCGGCAACCTGAGAGGCAAGAGCGTCTCAAACGGGTCGCCGTTCACATTGCGTCTTAAGTCAGAAACTTATTTATACAGCTCAGCGGTTGCGTGGTAGTTGTCACCGGTATTCGCTTCGATCACGCGGTAAGCTTTCGCACCTTGCTGATCGGCTTTATCATTTAACTGCTGACGGATATCCATAGGGGAACCGCCCACGCCGCTGACGCTGATGGTGCCTGCGGGTTGCAGATTCGCTGCCTGTTCGGCATTAATAGAATCTGCTGCAAAAGCACCAAATGACAGAGCAGAGAGAACACTCAAAGTTGCGATAGTAGTTTTAACGTTCATGATATTTTTCCTCGTCGTCTATTTTTATCTTTTTCTTTCGTGTGATTTGCATCACGAAACTAAGTATAGATCTAATCACCCATGAAATTAATATCCAGCTAATAATGTTTGGTTGTAATTCTTTATCCTTATGGCACTTTTTTAGAACCTGAAGTTATAAAAAACGCCTGGATCTTAACCATAGGTGGTTATTTCACCGTAAAAACAATGATCTACATCAAATTATCTTTTAGTGCGAAAGATCGTGGTTGATCTCGCTGGCTGATACACGGAGCGAAGGGCAAGACACTGAGCAGGATGTGTAAAGCAGCGTAAAATAGCGCATAAGATTAAGCAGGCGCAAAGGTCGTACCAATCATCACGGCTGAAAAGAACCGCTGGGCATATGGATAACTTATTATTTACAAAGGGATTTGTAACAGAATGGTTACGAATGAAGCGGGAAGGGCAAGATAACCGGCAGAGGAACTGCCGGTATTCAGCAGGGTTTTATAGCTCTTGTTCGAATAAAACCAGAATCGCGTCGTACAGCTGTTTTACAGAGAAGGTGCGCGCCGGGGTAATAAAGATGGTGTCATCGCCGGCGATGGTGCCGAGAATGCCTTCCGCTTTGCCCAGCGAATCCAGCAGGCGCGCAATCAGCTGCGCCGCGCCCGGACTGGTGTGAATCACCACTAACGCATCGTTGTAATCAATATCCAGCACCAGATTCTTCAGCGGGCTGGTGGTAGTGGGTACGCCGAGTTCAGCAGGCAGGCAATAAACCATCTCCATCTTGGCGTTGCGCGTGCGCACCGCGCCGAACTTGGTCAGCATGCGAGAAACTTTGGACTGATTGATATTCTCGAAGCCGTCTTCCTGCAGCGCCTGCACGATTTCGCCCTGGGAGCTGAATTTCTCTTCCTTCAATAAGGCTTTAAACGCCTTAATCAAGTCGTCTTGTTTCGATGGGTTTCGCATAAGCTACCAATTAAAAGAGGGTTGCAGAGGGCAACAGGCCCACGGCAGATAAATTATTATGCATTTAGATGAATTTTTATGCAATAAGTCTGATAAGAGAATCGCGGTAATGACCTGCGGGGCGGGCATCATAACAGAATATGAGGTTGCACCAAAATCGCGGGTGGACGCGCAAAGCGAAGGTTGCAAAGTTGTTATATTATTGAGGTGGTAACAACAATATCGATGATCATTGCCGTCCATTGTCTTCTGGCTGCGAATGAATCATTCAGGCGACTTCTGAAGTGGAGATGTCTCGGGAGCCGATTGCGGCGTAGTGTTTAGTGCGCGACAGGTTTAGTCGCTATCGCCTGAGAAGTTGATTAAACTCGTAACCTGATGGATTTTCGGCATATCTCTGCCCCACCTTAATAAGGAGTTCAGGATGAAAGTTGCCGTTCTCGGTGCCGCTGGTGGTATTGGCCAGGCGCTCGCACTGCTGCTCAAAACGCAATTACCCGCAGGCTCAGCTCTCTCACTTTACGATATCGCCCCGGTAACGCCCGGTGTGGCGGTTGATCTCAGTCATATCCCAACGGCAGTCACTGTGGAAGGTTTTAGCGGTGAAGATGCTACGCCTGCGCTGCATGGTGCTGATGTGGTGCTGATCTCCGCGGGTGTGGCACGTAAGCCGGGCATGGATCGCGCCGACCTGTTTAACGTCAACGCCGGTATTGTGCGTAACCTGATCGAACAGGTTGCCAGCACCGCGCCGAAAGCGCTGATTGGCGTCATCACCAATCCGGTAAACACCACGGTGGCGATTGCGGCCGAAGTGCTGAAGAAAGCCGGCGTATATGACAAGAATCGCCTGTTTGGCGTTTCCACCCTCGATATCATCCGTGCCAATACCTTTGTCGCGGCGCTGAAAGGCAAGCAGCCTAACGAGATTGAAGTGCCGGTGGTGGGCGGGCATTCAGGCGTAACGATTCTGCCGCTGCTGTCGCAGGTGAAAGGCGTAAGCTTCAGCGATCAGGAAGTGGCGGATCTCACCAAACGTATTCAGAACGCGGGCACCGAAGTGGTGGAAGCCAAAGCCGGTGGCGGATCGGCGACGCTGTCGATGGGACAAGCGGCGGCCCGTTTTGGCCTTTCATTAATTCGTGCCCTGCAAGGCGATGCCAACGTGGTGGAGTGCGCGTATGTAGAAGGCGATGGCGAATATGCCCGCTTCTTCTCGCAGCCGCTGCTGCTGGGCAAAAATGGCATCGTTGAACGCCGTCCGCTGGGCACGCTGAGTGCTTTCGAACAGCAGGCGTTGAACGGCATGCTGGAAACGCTGAAGAAAGATATCGCGCAGGGTGAAGAGTTTGTGAAGTGATGATCTCTGAGCGGCAATAAAAAACGCCCGGCAGATGCCGGGCGTTTTGTTTCTATAATCCACCAGATTTGAAGGTTTTATTGGCGGGCGCACCGTTAGTCGCGGGGTTTTGCTTTCCTAACGTCTCCATGCGCACCTGGAACGGCGGGAACGGCATCTCAATGCCGTGCTCTTCAAAGCCGCGCAGAATCAGCTGATGCAGTTCATGGCGCAGCGGCATGCGATGTCCCATCTCCGCCGCATGCACGCGCAGTTCAAACAGCTGAATACCTTGCTGCAGATCGACAAGGAACACATCCGGCGCTGGCATATCAAGCACGTAGGTGCAGCGATCGGCCGCCTGCTTAAGAATGTTGGTCACCTCATCGCTGTTGACTCTGGCCGGCGCCGGAATCGTCAGCACCACACGCGTGACCGAATCCGACAGCGACCAGTTCACGAACTGCTCAGTAATGAAGGCCTTGTTCGGCACGATGATCTCTTTGCGGTCCCAATCGGTGATGGTGGTGGCGCGCGTGTTGATGCGGGTGATGCTGCCGGTCAGGTCGCGAATGGTCACGGTATCGCCGATACGGATCGGCTTCTCAAACAGGATAATCAGGCCGGAGATAAAGTTGGCGAAAATCTCCTGCATCCCGAAGCCCAAACCCAGACCTAACGCAGCAACTAGCCATTGTAGCTTCGACCACTCAATGCCCATCATCGAGAAGCCAATCAAGCCGCCAATCAGCATCAACGCATACTTGGTCAAGGTGGTAATGGCATAGCCGGTGCCCGGCGCCAGGCTGAGATGCTGTAACAGCGCCAGCTCGAGCAGCGCGGGCATGTTGCGCACCAGCTGCGTGGTGATTATCAGCACCAGAATCGCAATCAACACCGCACCCAGCGTAATCGCCTGCACGCTATCGACGCCCTGAATGGTGGTGCTGGCATTCCACAGCGGAATGTTATCGAGGAAGCTAAACGCCGAGTGGATTTCTGACCACAGCACAATCACCGAAACCAGCGCTATCAGCGTCAGGATTGAACGCACCAAACGCAGCGACTGCGCGCTGATCTCGTCGAGATCAATGCTTGGCTCATCGATTTCGATGGTGTCGGCATTCGCCGGCGTCGATTGCTCTTTCTCTTCTTCACTGCGCGCGCGGTTGGCCAGCATATCGGCACGACGCTGACGTGCACGGTCAAAGGCGATGCGGCGGCGCTGAATCAGCATCCAGCGGCGGATAATGTGATACACCACCAACAGGAAGAACCAGATGCCCACCGAGGTTTCCAGACGCGCCAGCAGCGCCTGCGCGGTGGCGAGATAACCGATGCAGGAGGCGAGGGCAGCCACCAGCGGCAGGGCGATCATCAGGTTCCACAAAATGCGGTTTACGAAGTTATCGCCGTTGCCCTCTTTATCCAGATAAAGCGGAATACCGGCACGTTTCAGGCTAACGGTAACGATACTCAGCGCGCCACAAATCAGGATGAAGCACACGCGTCCGAGCGTGCCGGAGAATTGCGGATCGTCGAGATTGGCAAAGGCGATCAGCAGCATGATCAGCGGCACAATCAGCCCCACCGATAGCGAGTAATAGCGCATGGCACGCGCCACACGCGCTTGCGGCCAGCGGAAATGCACCACAAACAAGCCATCGGGACGCGCAAAGGCGGCGCTGATCATAAAGGCCCACAGCAGCGGCAGCGTAGCGGTGATGCCATCGCCAATCGCCACGGCAAACGGATAAGGCCACGCATGCTGTAAACCGTAACCGAGCGCGGCCCACAATACCGGCAGCGGAACCGCCACCAGAATCGACCAAAATACCGTGCGCAGCGTCAGGCTAAAGCGGTCCTGTGTCACTTTGCCGACGCGGCTGGCGGAGCGCTCCATAAAGGCGTTGTAGTGACGACGTGAGCTGATGCTGAAGCCAACCAGCAGAATCGCACCAATTATCGGCAACACGGTTTCGCGATTGGTAAACATCATCGCCAGCGCTTTGCCGAGCTGGCCGGCGGTATCCAGCGACAGCAAGCGCTTGAGGTCCTGCGCCATCTCCACCGGGAAATTCAGGCCGATGGTGTTAACGTCGGCGGTCCAGAACAGATAGCGATGCGTCGCATCTTTTACTTCAGCTAAGGCATCCTGCAGCTGCGTATTGGAAACTTTGAGCTTGGTGATTTCCAGAATCAGCGTATCGCAGCCGGAAATCAGTGAGTTCAGCAGTTCGCGCTGGGTTTTGAGTTGCGCTTCGAGAATGCGTACCTGATCGCTGCTAAACGGCGTGCCGTCATCCTGCTTGGCTTTGCGCAGTTCCTGCTGGCGCTCCAGCAGATCCTCATAATGCAGACGCTGCACGCGCAGCTGGCCCATTTCGCTGTCGATCTGCTGAGATTTCGGCATCTCCGGCAGACGTGCGACCTGCGCACGCAAGGCTTCGCCCAACAGATTGGACGCGCCCAGCCACTGCGACTGTTCACGCAGCGTGCTCAGCGCCTGACGCACCTGCAAGGTCTGATTGGTGGCCAGACGCTGCTGCGAAGCGACTAAATCCATGCGCTGCGCTTGCTGATTAAGGTCTGCGGAGAGTTCGCGGTTAACACGGAACTGATCGCTGATCGAACTCGGCAGATCGCCGCTGTTTTCCGCCAGCTGCTCGGTGCGCTCCAGCGCCAGTTCAGCTTCGCGCTGGCGCTGATTGTTGAGCTGATTACGCAGCGCCTGCAGATAGTTATCAAGCTGGGTGGCTTTGCGCTGATGCACTTCGGCGCGCATACGCGCCAGTTCCTGACGATTATTCGCCGACAGCTGTGCCAGCTCTAACTCGTCCACGCGCGCTTTGTTGGCGGCGTTTTCTGCCTGACGCGCGTAAATCTGCGCCTGCGCCAGCGGCGTGGTCGCCGTTGAAGCGCTCTGCGCGCGGCGATCGCTTTCGGTCATCGCCCGGCGTGCATCAGTTTGCTGCTGCGGCAGCTGCGACAGTGAATCGCTGATCTCACGGGCGCGATCCTGCTCCTGCTGCGCCTGACGGCCTTCCTCCAGCAGCTGGCTGCTGACCTGCAGCAACTCCTGATCCAGCTCGGCGCTGCTCATATTGCTGCGCACCGCCTTGCTGCTATCCGTCAGCGTGGCGATCTGCTGACGTAATTCGCGCGCCAGCCGCGGGAAATCATCAATCACCTGCTGATACTGCTTCGCGCGCTCCAGCGACTCATCGCGCTCGTTGAGGAAATTGATCGCCGATTCAAGCGCCTGCACCTGTTCGGTTTGCGCCGGTGAGCTTTTCGCGGATTTAGCCGCATCCAGTTCCTGCTTAAGCTGGCTGGCTTGCGGAACGGTCGCTGCAAATACAGAACTGCTGAGCACAAGGCTCAGCAGCAGGGAGAGGAAAACACGCACGGGAGAGATTCCGGGTTATTTGCTAAGTGAGACGCTGTCGCCAGGCTGAGGCAGGGCGATGGCCAGCGGCTGACCGAGGCGGGTTTTGCTTTCGGCTTCGAGACTTTCTGCCAGCTTCACGCGGTTAGGCGCAAACAGGTTGATCACCGTTGAACCTAACTTGAAGCGACCCATTTCCTGGCCTTTCAGCAGCACCACCGCACCATCATGATCGGCCGACGGATAGCGCCAGCGTTTAATCACACCTTCGCGCGGTGGCGTAATGGTGCCCGCCCACACGGTTTCGATGCTGCCGACAATGGTGGCACCGACAAGGATCTGCACCATTGGGCCATGATCGGTATCGAATACGCAGATCACGCGCTCGTTACGCGCAAACAGATTCGGGATGTTACGCGCGGTCAGCGGGTTGACGGAGTAGAGATCGCCCGGCACATAGATCATTTCGCGCAGGATGCCGTTACACGGCATATGCACGCGGTGATAATCACGCGGGGCGAGGTAAGTGGTAACAAACTCGCCGTCATGGAACTGATCCGCCAGATCGTCGTTACCGGCCAGCAGCGCCTGCAGGCTGTAAGTGTGGCCTTTGGCCTGGAAGATCTGATCGCCGGCAATGCGGCCCAGCTGGCTGATCGCGCCATCGGCGGGCAGCGCCAGTAAAGAGGCATCAGTATCGATCGGACGCGCGCCCTCTTTTAACGGACGCACGAAGAAATCATTGAAGGTGCGGTAGCTGCCGGTATGTGGCTTGCTGGCTTCGGCCATATCCACTTTGTAGTACCAGACAAAAATGTCGATGACCGCTTTAGTGAGCCAGCCACCACGACGGCTGGCGCCCCAACCGGCGAGCTCGGTGAGCCCTTTTTTAGGCAAAATATGATTCAGGCCGAGTTTAAAACGATCAAACACCGTTGCCTCCTGGCTTAATTACGTGTCGTTAACAAAAAAGGGGGCGGATTGTAGCAGCGCCCCAGCGCGTTGGCGAATGTGCCGTTGTACTGCTTAATCTGCGTCGGAGGAAAAGTTTTTACGCGTCTTTACCTGCGCCATACTTTCCAGAATTCGGTGGTAGTTATCGAAGCGCGAGATATCAATCTTGCCCTCTTCTACCGCTTCGCGAATGGCGCAGCCAGGATCGGTATCGTGCTTACAGTCGCGGAAACGGCAACCGCCAAGGAATTCACGGAATTCGACAAATCCGCGCGTCACTTGTTCCGGCTCCAGATGCCATAAACCAAACTCACGCACGCCCGGAGAATCGATCACATCGCCGCCCGCCGGGAAGTGATAGAGGCGTGACGCGGTGGTGGTGTGCTGACCCAGACCAGAAACGTTCGACACATCGTTGGTCAGAATCTCAGCCGCGACCTCCAGACCAAGCAGGTTATTCAGCAGGCTCGATTTACCCACGCCAGATTGGCCGGCAAAGATGCTGACGCGGCCGGTTAAGGCGCTTTCCAGTTCAACCAGGCCATCTTTGGCGTGGCTGGAGACCATCAAGACGCGATAACCAATGTTGCGATAGATCTCCATCTGCTCATCAACAAAGGCGCGGCCTTCGGCATCCAAAAGATCGGTTTTATTGAGCACCAGCAGCGGTTCCACGCCGAGAGTTTCGCTGGCAACCAGATAGCGATCAATGATGTTGAGCGACAGCTCCGGCAGGATCGCCGAAACGATAATGATCTGATCGATGTTGGCGGCGATCGGTTTCACGCCGTCATAGAAGTCTGGGCGCGTTAGCACCGTCTTGCGTTCGTGTACCGCTTCGACGATCCCTTTACCGCCACCAATGGCGACGCGCCATAACACGCGATCGCCGGTGACCAGCGAGCGAATGGTGCGGCGGATGTTACAGCGATGCACAACGCCTTCGCTATCTTCCACGTCTGCGTGCATGCCGAAACGGCTGATCACCACGCCATCAGCCGCTTCTCCAAACAGACTATCATCCGGCTCCGGCTTATCGCTCCGTTGCTGCAGACGACGCTGATGGTTGGCGCTTACGCGACGTTGTTGACCTTTCGACAGTTTGTTTTTACTCACGCATCCTCTCACGGCTTTCGCCAGGTTTCGCCCTGCTGGGCAAAACGTCTATGATACACCTGAAATGAGTTTAATGACGACTTTGGCAACAGGCGGGAAACGCATGACAGCTGGAAATGAAAACAACCTGATTTGGATCGACCTCGAAATGACCGGATTGGATCCGGAACGCGATCGCATTATTGAGATCGCCACCATCGTGACCGATGCCAACCTGAACATCCTGGCAGAAGGCCCGGTGTTCGCGGTGCATCAATCTGACGATCAGTTGGCGTTGATGGATGACTGGAACGTGCGCACGCACACCAATAGCGGATTGGTGGCGCGCGTCAAAGCCAGCGAGCACGACGACCGTGCGGCGGAACTGGCCACCATCGAGTTCCTGAAACAGTGGGTGCCGGCGAACACCTCACCGATTTGCGGCAACAGTATTGGTCAGGATCGTCGCTTCCTGTTTAAGTACATGCCTGAACTGGAAGCCTATTTCCACTATCGCTACCTTGACGTCAGCACGCTGAAAGAGCTGGCACGCCGCTGGAAACCGGATATCTTGCCAGGCTTCAAAAAGTCCGGTAGCCATCAAGCGTTAGATGACATTCGCGAGTCCGTCGCCGAGCTGGCGTATTATCGCGAGCACTTCCTGCAGCTTTAACCGCCGCGGGTGCGCAGGAAATCATCAGGTTGTCGATAAAAGCAGCGAACGCGCGGAAAGCGCAAAATTTTGCTTTTAGACTCTTGCGACTGAAAGGATTTCTCGTATAATGCGCACCCCGTACCGGTGAAGAATTTCATGCGGAACGGAGAAGTAAAGTAGTACGGCGAAGTTCAGAATCGAGTAGTTGAGTTGGGTACAAGGCGGCAACTGAGCGAATATCTGGGAGCTTACTTCAGTAAGTGGCCTGATTGAGTGAAGGCAGCCAACGCAGTAACCAACACAAATACGAAGATGATGCGGGAATAGCTCAGTTGGTAGAGCACGACCTTGCCAAGGTCGGGGTCGCGAGTTCGAGTCTCGTTTCCCGCTCCAAACTTTCGTTGAGTAGTAAACCTCTAATGCGGGAATAGCTCAGTTGGTAGAGCACGACCTTGCCAAGGTCGGGGTCGCGAGTTCGAGTCTCGTTTCCCGCTCCAGAGTTTGTGGTAAACCATCCAAATCACGGATTTAGTCGTTAGCGTGATTGTTGTGACAAAAATACGAAGAGTCAGAATCGAGTATTTTAGTTTGCAACAAGGCGGCAACTGAACGAATCCCTGGAAGCTTACATGAGTAAGTGACCTGGGTGAGTGAAGGCAGCCAACGCAGTGGCGAACTAAAATACGAAGATTATGCGGGAATAGCTCAGTTGGTAGAGCACGACCTTGCCAAGGTCGGGGTCGCGAGTTCGAGTCTCGTTTCCCGCTCCAGATTTTCATATTCACTAATGTTATTTGCCCTTAGGCGCAATCAGAATTAAAACTGCTGCAGATCTTTTTTGATCGCATGCGACACCGTTTTTTTCTGGAAATTTTGCACGCCTCGCTAGCACCGATAATGCTTGTTGTCTGATGCAGTTATCTTACAGGTTATCCACAATGTGCCTGCAAGCTTCTGACGGCGTTTTCCCCGTTGTTTAAAACTGTTTTGAACAGAGTTATCCACAAGCTCTGGAAAAACTCCTGCGCGCTAAACACAACGTGAATATTTACAATAATCGCTTAATTAATTGATTTATAAGTGGTTAAACCTATTTCAGACTGTGATCTTACCCTTTAGACGAAATTACGATCTCCGTCACCATTCAGTTGGATAATTTTATTCACAGCATGTGGAAAAGAGTTTTATCCTGTGCGACTGCTCAATCACGCATCACGTGGCAGGCCTTTTTCGACCGCGCGCACCAGTCGCTGTTTCTTCGCTGGCTGCACTTCCACCGCTTGCGCCGCGCGTTTCTGCAACTGCTGTGCAATCGCCCATTCAATATGCTCATCAAGCAGTGGATGTTCGCCGCTGCGCAATGCTAATGCCGCCATATTTTCTTCTGCCCAGGGCGCATTGCCCAATGCCACCGCAATATTTCGCAACCAGCGCAAATGCCCAATACGCCGAATCGCTGAACCTTCGGTGATGCGCAGAAATTTGGCTTCATCCCATTTGAACAGATCGGTGAGCGGCGGCGCATGCAGCACCGCGCGCGGCGAGAAATCATCTTCATCGGTTAACTGGCCGTAGCGATTCCACGGGCAGATCAGCTGGCAATCATCGCAGCCATAAATTCGATTACCAATCAGCGGACGGAACTCTTCAGGAATTGCGCCTTCCAACTCGATGGTGAGATAGGAGATACAGCGACGCGCATCGACCACGTAAGGTTCGACGATAGCGGAAGTGGGGCAGATAGTGATGCAGGCGACACAGCGTCCACACTGCTCTTCCTGTGGCTGATCAACCGGTAACGGCAGATCAATCAGCAGTTCGCCGAGGAAGAACCAGGAACCCGCTTCACGGTTGAGGATCAACGAATGTTTGCCGGTCCAGCCTAAACCGGCTTTAGCGGCAATCGGGCGTTCCAGAATCGGTGCGGAATCGACGAACGGGCGAAAATTGAGTTCGCCACAGTGTGCCTGAATCATTTCTCCGAGCTTTTTCAGTCGATTGCGCAATACTTTGTGATAGTCGCGGCCCAGCGCATAGCGGCTTACATAGCCTAGCTGCGGATTTTTCAAGGTGCTGGCAAAGGCGGCTTTAGCTGGAAGGTAATTCATGCGTACGCTAATCACGCGCAGCGTGCCGGGCAGCAGCTCATGCGGCCGCGCACGCATCATGCCGTGGCGCGCCATCCAATCCATCTCGCCGTGATATTGCTTATCCAGCCACGCCTGCAGTTTGGGCTCTTCGGCGCTCAAATCGGTATCGCAAATACCCACCTGTTGGAAGCCGAGGTCGCGTCCCCACTGTTTAATTTTTTCAGCGAGCTGTTGAAGATCGAGAGGATATGACATGAGAAACCAGGCAATTGAAGCAAACGCGCGCAGTTTAACACACTCTGTCTGGCCTGCGCAGGCGATGGCGCAACTGGAACGCGATGCTGCCGATAGCCTGGGCTTAACGCTGTTTGAGCTGATGCAACGTGCTGGCCAGGCCAGCTATGAATTAGGCTGCCAGCTGTGGCCGCAGGCGCAACATTGGTTGGTCCTGTGCGGGCACGGCAACAATGGCGGCGATGGTTATGTGGTGGCGCGACTGGCGCAGGCAGCAGGATTGAATGTGACGCTGCTGGCGTGCGCGGGCAGTAAAGCCCTGCCAGAAGAGGCGCAGCAGGCGCAAGACGCATGGCTGGCGGCGGGCGGTGTGATTCACGCGGCGGATGCGCCCTGGCCGGAGCAGGTTGATGTGATTGTCGATGCGCTGCTCGGCACCGGCCTGAATCGCGCACCCGCCGATCCCTACGATCGCCTGATTACACTCATCAACGCGCATGTCGCACCGGTGCTGGCGATCGATATTCCCTCCGGTTTGCTGGCGGCTAACGGCACGGCGCCGGGCGAAACGGTCATCGCCGATCACACGCTGAGCATGATTGCGCTGAAACCCGGCCAACTGACCGGCAAGGCGCGCGATTACGTTGGCGTTCTGCATAACCATGAGTTGGGCTTGTCGACGTTCCTTGCGGCTGAACAAGCACCGATTTCACGCTATGACGCCGGGGATTTAACGCGCTGGCTGCAACCACGTCGCGCTACCTCACACAAAGGCGATCAGGGGCGGCTATTGGTGGTCGGCGGCGACAGCGGCACGGCGGGCGCGATTCGCATGACCGGTGAAGCCGCCTTGCGAACCGGTGCCGGACTTGTGCGCGTACTGACGCATGAAGATAATATTGGCCCGATTCTCACCGCGCGACCGGAGTTAATGGTTGATGCGCTGAGTGATGAACGTCTAGATCAGGCGCTGGAGTGGGCGGATGTGATCGCCGTTGGACCGGGGCTTGGTCAGCGCGATTGGGCTCAGAAGGCACTGAAAAAGATCGCGGCCAGTGAAAAGCCGATGCTTTGGGATGCGGATGCGCTTAACCTGCTGGCAATCAAGCAGGATAACCGTCAGAATCGCATCATTACGCCGCATCCCGGCGAAGCTGCGCGCTTGCTGGGGGTGAAAACCAGCGAGATTGAGAGTGACCGCTTACACGCTGCGCGCGCCCTGGCGAAACGCTACGGCGGCGTGGTGGTTCTGAAAGGCGCGGGCACGGTGATTGCCAGCGCGGCGGGTGATATCGCTATTGCCGATGTGGGCAACGCGGGCATGGCGTCTGGCGGCATGGGCGATGTGCTGAGCGGGATTATTGCCGCTCTGCTCGGCCAGAAACTGACATTACTTGATGCAGCCTGCGCAGGCTGTGTCGCGCATGGGGCAACAGCCGACGCCGTCGCGCGTCAGCGCGGTACTCGCGGCATGTTAGCCACTGATTTGTTCGAGCTGCTGTGGCAGTTTGTTAATCCAGAGATGATCCAACAATAAAGCATGAAGACCTGTGTTATCCCTTTGCCCGATGAGGCGGCAACCCTGAATCTGGGTGCGCAATTGGCGCGCGTCTGCAACAGCGCGCTGGTGATCTATCTTTATGGCGATTTGGGTGCCGGTAAAACCACCTTTAGTCGTGGTTTTCTGCAGGCGCTCGGCCATCAAGGCAATGTAAAAAGCCCAACTTATACACTGGTCGAGCCCTACGAGCTTGGCTCTCGCACGCTGTACCATTTCGATCTCTATCGTCTTGCCGATCCCGAAGAGCTGGAGTTCATGGGTATCCGCGACTATTTCACCGGCGATGCGCTCTGTCTGGTGGAGTGGCCGCAGCAGGGCACCGGCGTACTGCCTGAGCCCGATTTAGCGCTGACGTTGCGCTACGTTGATGCGGCGCGTGAAGCCGAAATTAGCGCGGTTTCCGCCACGGGCGAAGCGCTGTTAACTCAATTCCAGCAAGGCAGGGATCCGGCATGATGTCACGGATGAAAATCATTGTACTGGGCTTGCTGTGCCTGTTTTCTGTCTCGGCGTGGTCTGCCACCTTATCGGATATCAAAGTCGAAAATGGCGATAGCCA
Organism: Pantoea sp. B9002; assembly: GCF_013385945.1. NCBI lineage: Bacteria > Pseudomonadati > Pseudomonadota > Gammaproteobacteria > Enterobacterales > Erwiniaceae > Pantoea > Pantoea sp. B9002. The sequence continues at coordinate 107,043 of NZ_JACAPA010000006.1, read as the reverse complement.
GGCTACCGTCACGCTGAGCTTTAACGGTCAGCCCGTGTATGGTTTTTTCCCGCTGCATAATCCCAATCGTGTGGTGCTGGATATTCGTCAAAGCGGTGCGATTAAAGGTTTGCCGCTGAATTTTAGCGGCGAAAATATTGTGCAGCGCATTCGCCATAGCCAGCCAAAGGATAAGCAAAGTCTGCGTCTGGTGTTCGAACTGACGCAGCCCGCGCAGACGCGCGCCAGCACGCAGCGCGATGGCAGTAATTATCGCGTGGTGTTCACCATTCGCGGAACGCAGCCGGCGAAACGTCCGGCCGCTGCCGCGCCTGTTACCACGGCGCGTGAAAGCCAGCCGCAGAGCAGCAGCCAGGGCAATCCGTTCAACGCCAATCAGGTGACTGCAGTAACCAGCAGCAATGCCACCGTGCGTCCTGGCAGCACGGTTAGCCGCAACGATGTGGTCATTGTGGCGATTGATGCCGGACACGGCGGTCAGGATTCCGGCGCATCCGGCCAGCACGGTTTGCACGAGAAAAATGTCACCATCTCGATTGCGCGTAAGTTGAAGGCGCTGATGGATCAGGATCCGATGTTCAAACCGGTGCTGACGCGTAACGGCGACTATTTCATCTCGGTAATGGGCCGCTCGGAAGTGGCGCGTAAAGAGAACGCCAACCTGCTGGTATCCATTCACGCCGATGCCGCGCCTAACCATTCGGCTACCGGTGCATCGGTTTGGGTGCTGTCTAACCGCCGCGCCAATAACGAAATGGCGAACTGGCTGGAACAGAAAGAGAAACAATCGGAGCTGCTAGGCGGCGCAGGCGATCTCCTGGCAAACAGCCAGGCCGATCCCTATCTCAGCCAGGCGGTGCTGGACTTGCAGTTTGGTCATTCACAGCGTGTAGGTTATGACGTCGCCGTCAAAGTCCTGCAGCAGCTGCGCGGTATTACGCCGCTGCATAAACGTCTGCCGGAACATGCCAGCCTTGGCGTTTTACGTTCCCCGGATATTCCTTCTTTACTGGTCGAAACCGGCTTTATTAGTAATGCCGCGGAGGAGCGGCTGCTTGGCAGCAGCGCGTATCAGGAAAAGATTGCTCAGTCGATTTATAAAGGCCTGCGCAATTATTTCCTTACGCATCCGCTGCAATCGATCCCAAAGGAGGAAAACCGGCCGCTGGACAGCGCACCAGCGGTTAGCGTCGCCAGCAACCCGGCGACCGGCACGGTGCAATATACCGGCGCGACGCAGCGTCATACCGTCACGCGTGGCGAAACGCTGTCAGGCATCGCGGCCAAATATGGCGTGAGCATGGCGACGTTACGTGAGATGAATAGCCTGAAGCGTGATGTGGTTTGGGTGGGGCAGCGCCTGAAGGTGCCAGCAAAATCCAGCGTCAGCGTGACGGCGAGTCGTCCAACCCGGCATAAAGTGGTGCGCGGCGATTCATTGACCGCCATTGCCGCGCGCTATGGCGTGAGCTCGAAAGCCATCATGCAGGCGAATAATATGAAGTCGAGCAATGTGATGCTGGGGCAAAACTTAAAAATTCCGCAATCCTGATTGTTGGCTCCCCGTGAGCCAACCAGCCAGAAGGATCACCACCATGCCAATACAGATTTTACCGCCGCAGCTGGCGAACCAGATTGCCGCAGGCGAAGTGGTTGAGCGCCCGGCGTCGGTCGTAAAAGAGCTGGTGGAAAACAGCCTTGATGCCGGCGCCACGCGCATTGATGTCGATATTGAGAAAGGTGGCGCGAAGCTCATCCGTATTCGCGACAACGGCTGCGGTATCGCCAAAGCCGAACTGGCGATGGCATTGGCGCGGCATGCGACCAGCAAAATTGCCTCGCTTGATGACCTTGAGGCGATCATGAGCCTCGGTTTTCGTGGTGAAGCGCTCGCCAGTATCAGTTCTGTCTCTCGTTTAACGCTGACCTCACGCACCGCCGATCAAAGCGAAGCCTGGCAAGCCTACGCGGAAGGGCGCGATATGGATGTGACGGTGAAACCGGCTGCACATCCGGTGGGCACCTCGCTGGAAGTGCTCGACCTGTTCTATAACACGCCCGCACGCCGCAAATTCATGCGTACTGAAAAGACCGAATTTACCCACATCGATGAGGTGATTCGTCGCATTGCGCTGGCACGCTTTGACGTCGCCATTTCGCTGAGCCATAACGGTAAGTTGATGCGCCAGTATCGCGCGGTGAGTGAAGATGCGCAGCGGGAGCGGCGTTTAGGGGCCATTTGTGGCACCACGTTTATGCAGCACGCTTTACGCATTGAGTGGCAGCACGACGATTTGGCGCTGCGCGGTTGGGTCGCCGATCCTCACGGTTCGCGCCAGGTTACCGATCTGCAATATTGCTACGTCAACGGACGCATGATGCGCGACAAGCTAATCAATCACGCGATTCGTCAGGCGTATCAAACGCAGCTTGGCGACGATCAGCAGCCGGCTTACGTGCTTTATCTGGAGATCGATCCGCATCAGGTGGATGTCAACGTCCATCCGGCCAAGCATGAGGTGCGTTTCCATCAGTCGCGTCTGGTACATGATTTTATCTGGCAAGGCGTGATGAGTGCGCTGCAAGCCAGCCGCGCGCCGGAATTGCCCATCGCCCACGCCGAAGAACCGGCGCCGAAGTGGCAGCCAGAAAACCGCCAGGCGGCAGGCACGAACCACTTTGCTCAACCCAGCAATACGCCACGCAGCGGCGGCGCTTCTGCGGCCGCAGGTGCGAACTGGCAGAATAAAGAGCCGGTTTACAGTGCGCGTGAAGGTAATGCCTATAAGCAGTTGATGAAAACGCCGGTGGTAGAAACGCCGCGCGCGGCGCCAGTTCCTGCCGCGGCTCCGGTGCGTCAGCCGGAAACACGTGAAGCACCGTTGGCCGCCCACGCGCAAAGTTTTGGCCGCGTGTTAAGCGTTTTGCAGGATCGCTATGCGCTGCTGGAGCGCGGTAGCGCGTTGCAATTGTTATCGCTGGCCGTGGCGGCGCGCTGGCTAAAACAGGCCCAGTTGGAGCCAGGGGAAGAGGGTTTAAAACCGCAGCCGCTGCTGATCCCGGTGCGCCTGAAAATTGCTGCGCCCGAGCTGGCCGCTATCGCCGATCATGGCGCGCTGCTGAGCCAGATGGGCATTGATTTACAACGAGAAGGGCAGCACGTGACGCTACGCGCGGTGCCTTTACCGTTACGAACACAAAATTTACAAATCTTGATTCCAGAACTGTTAGGCTACCTGGCCCGGCAGCAAGAGGTTTCTGCATCCACGTTGGCCCAATGGCTGGCGCGTCGAGATGATGCAGAAGACGCTCACTGGAATCACTCGCAGGCGATTGCACTGCTGGCAGAGCTGGAAAGGCTTTGTCCGCAACTGCTGAAGTCGCCGCCTTCAGGTCTGTTACAGACCATTGAGATTGAGAGCGCGCTGAACGCGTTGAAGCATGAGTGAACTAAACCAGGCTAGCCGGCCAAAGGCAATTTTTTTGATGGGGCCTACCGCCTCCGGTAAGACGGCATTAGCGATTTCGCTGCGTCAGCAACTTCCGGTGGAACTTATTAGCGTTGACTCTGCCTTAATCTATCGCGGGATGGATATTGGCACGGCGAAACCGTCGGCAGAAGAGTTAGCACTGGCGCCCCATCGTTTGCTGGATATTCGCGATCCGGCGGAAGCGTATTCCGCCGCAGAGTTTCGTCGCGATGCGTTGGCAGAAATGGCGGAGATCACCCGGAAGGGGAAGATTCCGTTGCTTGTTGGTGGAACCATGCTCTACTTCAAGGCGTTACTTGAAGGATTGTCGCCGTTGCCCTCGGCCGATCCCGAGGTGCGTCAGCGATTAGAGCAAATGGCGGCGGAGAAAGGGTGGGAAGCCCTGCACCGTCAGCTGTGTGAAATCGATCCGGTCGCCGGTAGTCGTATTCATCCGAATGATCCGCAGAGACTTTCGCGAGCACTGGAAGTTTTTTTTATTTCGGGTAAAACTTTAACGGAACTGACAAAAACCTCCGGCGAAGCGTTACCCTACGACGTGTACCAGTTTGCTATCGCACCTGCGAGTCGTGAACTGATACATCAACGCATTGCGTTGCGTTACGACCAGATGCTAGCGTCAGGATTTGAAGCGGAGGCTCGTGCACTGTTTGCGCGAGGTGATTTGCATACGGACATGCCTTCCATTCGTTGTGTCGGGTATCGCCAGATGTGGTCTTATCTATCAGGTGAAATCGATTACGACGAAATGGTTTATCGGGGAATTTGCGCCACTCGGCAGCTCGCTAAACGCCAGATGACCTGGTTACGTGGCTGGCCTGAAGTACACTGGTTAAACAGTGATGAGCCAGAGTTAGCGCGTAATGCGGTGCTTAAGGTAGTTAGTGCGTAGCAGGGATGATTGTGTACAATTGGTTCGTTATCGTGCGCAAATTTTTACGCAGTTTTTCTGAACCACGGTTCTTAAAGCAACAAACAACAAGCATATAAGGAAAAGATAGAATGGCTAAGGGGCAATCTTTACAAGACCCGTTTTTGAACGCATTGCGTCGTGAACGTGTACCGGTTTCGATCTATTTGGTGAATGGTATTAAGCTGCAAGGGCAAATTGAATCCTTTGATCAGTTCGTCATTCTGTTAAAAAACACGGTCAGCCAGATGGTGTATAAGCACGCCATCTCTACAGTGGTTCCTTCTCGTCCAGTGTCGCACCATAGCAATAACGCGGGCGGCAGCGGTGGTAGCAGCAACTATCATCACAGCGGAAGCAACCAAGGCGCTCAGTCGCAGCCACAACAAGACGGCGATAACGCAGAATAATTTTGCGCTGCCGTAAAGCCAGGGCTGGAGAACGAGCACGTTTTCCTGTCCTGGTTATTTTATTTTAGCGAGGTTATAGCTTGTTTGACCGTTATGATGCCGGTGAGCAGGCCGTACTGGTACACATCTGGTTCTCCCAAGACAAAGAGCTGGAAGATTTGCAGGAGTTTGAAACTCTTGTCTCTTCTGCGGGCGTTGAAGCGCTGCAAGTCATTACGGGCAGCCGTAAAGCGCCACATCCCAAATATTTTGTCGGTGAAGGAAAGGCAGTTGAAATTGCCGATGCGGTAAAAGCGAGTGGAGCATCGGTCGTTTTATTCGATCATGCCTTAACTCCTGCTCAGGAACGTAATCTTGAACGGCTGTGCGAATGTCGCGTAATCGATCGCACCGGCTTAATTCTCGATATATTCGCCCAGCGCGCCCGCACCCATGAGGGTAAATTGCAGGTCGAGCTGGCACAACTACGCCATTTAGCAACCCGTTTGGTTCGCGGATGGACACACCTTGAACGCCAGAAAGGCGGTATCGGTTTACGTGGTCCGGGTGAAACTCAGCTGGAAACGGACCGACGCTTGCTGCGTGGCCGTATCAGTCAGATTCTCTCCCGTCTTGAACGCGTCGAAAAACAGCGCGATCAGGGCAGACAAGCGCGCGCCAAAGCTGACGTGCCAACCGTTTCGCTGGTGGGTTACACCAACGCCGGTAAATCCACCCTGTTCAACGCGATTACCTCTGCGGATGTGTACGTAGCGGACCAACTGTTCGCGACACTTGATCCGACATTACGTCGTTTGAATGTGGCGGATGTCGGTGAAGTGGTTTTAGCGGACACAGTTGGTTTTATCCGTCACTTGCCGCACGACTTAGTCGCGGCGTTTAAAGCCACGCTGCAGGAAACGCGTCAGGCCACTTTGCTGCTGCATGTGATTGACGCCGCCGATTTGCGCGTCAATGACAACATTGATGCAGTAAATGAAGTTCTGGAAGAGATTGAAGCTGACGAAATTCCGGCGCTGCTGGTTATGAACAAAATCGATATGCTGGAGGACTTTGTACCGCGTATCGATCGCAACGAAGAGAACCAACCGATCCGCGTATGGTTATCTGCACAGAGCGGTGTAGGTCTGCCGTTACTGTGGCAGGCGCTCTCTGAGCGTTTAGCCGGTGAAATTGCGCAGTACGATTTACGTCTGCCGCCGGAAGCGGGCCGTTTACGCAGTCGTTTTTATCAGTTGCATGCTATAGAAAAAGAATGGAATGAAGATGATGGCTGTGTGAGTTTGCACGTGCGTATGCCGATCGTTGATTGGCATCGTCTGTGTAAACAAGAGCCGTCGCTAGCCAGTTATATTGTTTGAAATTGCCCAAACGCCTTTACTCAATATCTTTTAGGTTGTCGTCATTATCGTTGCAGGCCGTATGTGCAGGATTTAACCGAATATTTCGGATTCCAGCAAGGCGGCAACTGAGTGAATCCCCGGGAGCTTACATCGGTAAGTGACTGGGGTGAACGAAGGCAGCCAACGAAGCTGCAATCCGAAAGATGAAGGGTAAAAAACGTAAATACAATAAATGGAGTAGAAACATGGCGTGGAATCAGCCCGGAAATAACGGACAGGACCGCGACCCGTGGGGAAGCAGCAATAATCAAGGCGGCAACTCTGGGGGAAATAAAGGAGGTCGCGATCAGGGACCACCTGATCTGGATGATATCTTCCGAAAGTTGAGTAAAAAACTCGGCGGACTGGGCGGTGGCAAACAGAATGACAATGGCCAGCGCAGCGGCGGTAGCGGTGGCAAAGTGGTTGGCATTGTTGCCGTAGCGGCAGTCGTTATCTGGGCGGCTAGCGGTTTCTACACCATCAAAGAAGCGGAACGTGGCGTCGTCACGCGCTTTGGCAAATTTAGCCATCTGGTTGAGCCAGGCCTCAACTGGAAACCGACTTTCGTCGATCAGGTTCGCGCCGTAAACGTAGAAGCAGTACGTGAACTGGCCGCATCTGGCGTGATGTTGACGTCGGATGAAAACGTGGTACGCGTTGAGATGAACGTACAGTACCGTGTGACGGATCCTGAGCGTTATCTGTATGCCGTGACCAGTGCCGACGACAGCCTGCGTCAGGCCACCGACAGCGCCTTGCGTGGCGTTATTGGTCGCTCCACCATGGACCGCATCCTGACGGAAGGTCGTACCGTGGTACGTAGTGAAACTCAGCGTGAGCTCGACGAGACTATCCGTCCGTACAACATGGGTATTACCCTGCTGGACGTAAACTTCCAGGCGGCACGCCCACCGGAAGAGGTAAAAGCCTCGTTTGATGATGCGATTGCCGCGCGTGAAAACCGTGAACAGTACGTTCGTGAAGCTGAAGCTTATTCGAACGAAGTTCAGCCGCGTGCTAATGGTCAGGCGCAACGTATCCTCGAAGAGGGTCGTGCTTACAAAGAACGTACGGTGTTAGAAGCGCAGGGTGAAGTGGCACGTTTTGCTCGCTTGCTGCCTGAATATAAAGCTGCACCAGAAATCACTAAAGAGCGTCTTTACATTGAAACCATGGAACGTGTACTGAGCCATACCCGCAAGGTGTTGATCAGCGATCGTGGTAACAATTTGACGGTTCTGCCATTGGATCAACTGATGCGTGGTGGTCAGGCATCTGGCCAGGGCGGTCAGAAAATGACTAATTTAATGAAGTCTCCTTCGTCGTCCGATAGCAATGCGAGCCGTGGGGATTCTTCATCTTACAGTCCAGACAGCATCATGGATCAGCGTCGCGCCAATGCGCTGCGCAACGATACCCAGCGCCAGGGGAGGGAGTAATCGATGCGTAAGCCAATCATCGCCGTAATTATTGTAGTGCTGGTGGTGCTTTACGCGTCACTGTTCGTGGTGCAGGAAGGCCAACGCGGTATCGTGCTGCGCTTTGGTAAGGTTCTGCGTGATGACGAAAACAAACCACTGGTGTACGCGCCGGGTCTGCATTTCAAAATTCCGTTTATCGAAACCATGAAATCACTGGATGCGCGCATTCAGACCATGGATAACCAGGCTGACCGCTTTGTTACCAAAGAGAAGAAAGACCTGATCGTTGATTCTTACATCAAATGGCGCATCAGTGACTTCAGCCGTTACTACCTGGCAACCGGTGGTGGCGACGTTTCTCAGGCTGAAGTGCTGCTGAAACGTAAGTTCAGCGACCGTCTGCGTTCTGAAATGGGTCGTCTGGATGTGAAAGACATCGTGACCGATTCGCGTGGCCGTTTAACCACCGACGTGCGTGATGCCCTGAACACCGGCAGCGCTGGCAACGATGATGACGTTCAGACGCCAGCAGCGGATGATGCGATTGCGAGTGCGGCAGCACGTGTAGAACGTGAAACCAACAGCAGTGAGCCGGCACCAAACCCGAACAGTATGGCTGCGTTAGGTATTGAAGTTGTCGACGTGCGCATCAAGCAGATCAACCTGCCGACTGAAGTCTCTGACGCGATCTACAACCGTATGCGCGCCGAGCGTGAAGCGGTTGCGCGTAGTCAGCGTTCACAAGGTCAGGAAGAGGCAGAGAAACTGCGTGCACAGGCCGATTATCAGGTCACGCGTACGCTGGCAGAAGCACAGCGTGAAGCGCTGATTTCTCGCGGTGAAGGTGATGGTGAAGCGGCAAAACTGTTTGCTGATGCCTTCAGCCAGGATCCGGATTTCTACGCCTTTATCCGCAGCCTGCGTGCCTATGAGAATAGCTTCTCAGACAATCAGGATGTGCTGGTGCTGAGCCCGGATAGCGATTTCTTCCGCTATATGAAAGCGCCCTCTAACGCCACGCGTTAAGAACTGATATAAAGTCCAGGCCGACAATGTTGTCGGCCTTTTTTTTGGGAAAAAATCATGAATTCAACCATCTGGATGGCGCTGGCTTTGGTTTTGGTGCTGGAAGGACTTGGACCGATGTTTATGCCACGCGCATGGCGGCGGATGATTCTGGCGATGACGCAGTTGCCCGATCGCCTATTGCATCGTTTTGGTGGCGGTTTAGTGGTGGCCGGCGTGGTGATTTACGCCATGATCAGCATGCATGCGCGCTAATCTTCGTAAATTTGTGTGAGGCCGCCCGACTCAATTGTGTCTGTTGGTCGTTGTTCCCCCAACATGTTGTGAGCTGAGCAAAACTCAGGCAAAAAACAGCGCAATCGTATGCTAAAAGTGCTGAAAGAGTAAAAGTCAGGTGGTAGAATCCATTTTTAAGCAATCGGTGATTTTGAAAAAATGGGTAAGAACGTCGTCGTACTGGGCACCCAATGGGGTGACGAAGGTAAAGGTAAGATCGTAGACCTTCTGACAGAGCGCGCGAATTACGTCGTGCGTTACCAAGGTGGCCATAATGCAGGCCACACACTTGTCATCAACGGTGAAAAAACCGTCCTCCACTTAATTCCATCTGGCATCCTGCGTGAAAACGTCACCAGCATCATTGGTAATGGCGTTGTACTGTCGCCTGAAGCGCTGATGAAAGAGATGAAAGGCCTGGAAGAGCGCGGTGTGCCGGTACGTGAACGTCTGTTGATCTCTGAAGCATGCCCATTGATTCTGCAGTACCACGTAGCAATGGATGTGGCGCGCGAAAAAGCGCGTGGCGCCAAAGCTATCGGCACCACCGGTCGCGGTATCGGTCCTGCCTATGAAGATAAAGTGGCACGTCGCGGTCTGCGCGTGAGCGATCTCTTCAACAAAGAAACCTTTGCAGTGAAGCTGAAAGAGATCGTCGATTTCTACAACTTCCAGCTGGTTAACTATTACAAAACCGACGCAGTTGACTACGAAAAAGTGCTGAGTGATACGCTGGCGGTTGCCGATATCATTACCAGCATGGTAGTTGACGTGTCCGATCTGCTGGACGGCGCGCGCAAGCGTGGCGACCTGATCATGTTCGAAGGTGCGCAGGGTACGCTGCTGGATATCGACCACGGTACCTATCCGTACGTGACCTCCTCAAACACCACCGCCGGTGGCGTAGCGACGGGTTCAGGTATTGGTCCACGCTATGTTGATTACGTGCTGGGTATCGTGAAAGCCTACTCAACGCGCGTGGGTGCCGGTCCATTCCCGACCGAACTGTTCGATGAAACCGGCGAGTTCCTGTGTGCACAAGGTAACGAGTTTGGCGCGACTACCGGTCGTCGTCGTCGTACCGGCTGGCTGGATGCGGTTGCCGTTCGCCGTGCCGTACAGATCAACTCCCTGTCAGGTTTCTGCATGACCAAACTGGACGTGCTGGATGGCCTGAAAGAAGTGAAAATCTGTGTGGCTTATCGCATGCCAGATGGCCGCGAAATGACCACCACGCCGCTGGCAGCTGAAGGCTGGGAAGGCATTGAGCCGATTTACGAAACCATGCCAGGCTGGAGCGAGACCACATTCGGCGTCAAGACGCTGGAAGGTCTGCCGCAAGCTGCACGTGACTACATCAAACGTGTAGAAGAAGTGACCGGTGTGCCGATTGATATTATTTCTACCGGCCCAGACCGCAGTGAGACCATGATTCTGCGCGACCCGTTCGACGCATAATCTCCTCAGGCCGGACTCTGTCCGGCCTTTGTATTTCTAATCTTTGACTCCACTCACTCTATTTTTTCTTGCAAATATCGATACTTGCCGGAAAAAAACGCACCGGCCACCACGCTCTGGTTTATCATCATATTTAAACATCACGCCGACCGGCGCATAACCATAACGTTCGATGATTCACTGAGGTATATGTGCAGCTAACAAGTTTTACCGATTATGGTCTGCGTGCCCTGATTTACATGGCGACGTTACCGGAAGGTAAGCAGACCAACATTACCGAAGTCACCGATACCTACGGGGTGTCGCGTAACCATATGGTTAAAATCATCAATCAACTTAGCCGGGCTGGCTTTGTCGCCGCAACACGCGGTAAAAACGGCGGAATTCGTTTAGGCATGGACCCGGAAAAAATCGTCATTGGCGATGTGGTGCGAAGAATGGAGCCATTGCAGCTCGTAAACTGCGACGAGTGTGTGATCACGCCTGCCTGTCGTTTGCGTAAAGCATTGCACGATGCGGTCCAGCTATTCCTCAAGGAACTGGACAAGTACACGCTGGCCGATTTGGTCAAAGATAACGATTCGCTGTACCAACTTTTATTGTCCGAACCGCCGGTGGCAATCCAAATTAAATGACATCGGAGGAACCGTAATGTCAAAAGATCCTTATCAGGATAGAGAAGCTGAAAAATACGAAAACCCAATTCCAAGCCGCGAATTTATTCTGGCTCTGCTAGAAAAACGCGAAAAGCCGACCAGCCGCGATGACATCGCGCAGGAATTGAATATCACCAGCGAAGAGCAGCTGGAAGCGCTGCGTCGTCGTCTGCGCGCCATGGAGCGCGATGGTCAGTTGGTGTTTACTCGCCGTCAATGTTACGCCCTGCCAGAACGTCTCGATCTGCTGCGCGGTAAAGTGATTGGCCATCGCGATGGCTATGGTTTCCTGCGCGTAGAAGGCCAGAAAGATGATTTCTATCTCTCTGCTGAGCAGATGAAATTCTGCCTGCACGGCGACGTGATTCTGGCGCAGCCAGGCAGCGCCGATCGTAAAGGTCGTCGTGAAGCGCGCGTGGTGCGCGTGCTTGAGCCACGTAACAGCCAGATCGTCGGTCGCTACTTTACCGATGCAGGCACCGGTTTTGTGGTGCCAGATGACAGCCGCCTGAGCTTTGACATCCTGATCCCGCAAGAAGAAACGCTCAACGCGCGTATGGGTTCAGTGGTGGTGGTTGAAATCACCCAACGTGCGACGCGTCGCACCAAAGCGCTCGGTAAGGTGACCGAACTGCTGGGCGACGATATGGGCACCAGCCTTGCGGTCGATATGGCGGTGCGCACCCATGAAATCCCGCACACCTGGCCGGAAGAAGTTGAGAAGCAGATCGCTAAGCTGAAAGAAGAAGTACCGGAAGAGGCGAAGCTGGGACGTGTTGATTTACGTAAGCTACCGCTGGTCACCATTGATGGTGAAGATGCGCGCGACTTTGATGATGCGGTTTTCTGCGAGAAGAAGCGCGGCGGTGGCTGGCGTTTGTGGGTAGCGATTGCCGACGTAAGCTATTACGTGCGTCCGGGCACGCCGCTGGACGATGAAGCGCATCAGCGCGGCACCTCGGTTTATTTCCCGTCGCAGGTTATCCCGATGCTGCCGGAGATTCTCTCCAACGGCTTGTGCTCACTGAATCCGCAGGTTGATCGTTTGTGCATGGTGTGTGAGATGACTATCTCCTCCAGCGGCAAACTCACCGGTTTCAAACACTATGAAGCGGTGATGAACTCCCATGCGCGACTGACCTACAACAAAGTGTGGAACATTCTGCAAGGTGATGCCGATCTGCGTGAACAATACGCGGCGCAGGTTCCTCATCTGCAAGAGCTGCACAACATGTATCAGGTGCTGGAAACCGCGCGCGAGCAGCGTGGCGGCATTTCGTTTGAGACCGATGAAGCCAAGTTCATCTTCAACGCCGAGCGTCGCATTGAGCGCGTTGAGCGCACCTCACGCAATGATGCGCACAAGCTGATTGAAGAGTGCATGATTCTCGCCAACATCGCCTCGGCGCGTTTTGTTGAGAAAAATGAAGAGCCTGCGCTGTTCCGCGATCACGATCGTCCAAGTGAAGACAGCATCAAAAGCTTCCGAACCGTACTGAACGAGCTGGGCTTAAGTCTGCCGGGCGGCGCTAAGCCACACCCGACCGATTATGCCGCCTTGCTGAAGCAAGTTGCCGATCGTCCAGACGCAGAAATGCTGCAAACCATGCTGCTGCGTTCGATGAAACAGGCGGTTTACGATCCTGAAAACCGTGGTCACTTCGGCCTGGCGCTGGCGTCGTATGCGCACTTTACCTCGCCGATTCGCCGCTATCCGGATTTGCTGCTGCATCGCGCCATCAAATATCTGCTGGCAAAAGAGCGCGGCGAAGTGGATGGCATCACTACGCCAACCGGCGGCTATCACTACGACATGCAGCAGATGCTGCAGCTGGGCCAGCACTGTTCACTGACCGAGCGCCGTGCTGATGAAGCCACGCGCGATGTTGCCGATTGGTTGAAGTGTGACTTCATGCAGGATCAGGTTGGCAACGTGTTCAACGGCGTGATCTCCAGCGTGACCGGCTTTGGTTTCTTCGTGCGTCTTAACGATCTGTTTATCGATGGTTTGGTGCACGTCTCCTCGCTGGATAACGACTATTATCGCTTCGATGCGGTGGGCCAGCGTCTGATTGGTGAATCCGGCGGCCGCACTTATCGTCTGGGCGATGCGGTGGAAGTGCGCGTTGATGCCGTACATATGGACGAACGTAAAATCGACTTCGCGCTGATCTCCAGCAAGCGTGTACCGCGCGGCGAAGGCAAAACCGAACGCGAGCGTGAGAAACGCGGCGGCAAGCCGCCAGCCAAGCGTCGTCGTGATGCCGGCAAGAAGGGCACTTTCGAGCCTGATTCTGCGTTCCGCGGCGAGAAGAAAAAGCCTGCTGTTGCTGAAAAACCGGCTAAAACCGAGAAAAAAGGCAAAAAAGTCTCCGAGAAAACCCGTAAAATCGCCGCCGCCACCAAGTCTAAGCGCGCGTCGAAGAAGCAGCCTGACGAAGCCTGATAGTTTGGTCGCCTTGCAGGGTGACCTGACGAAACCGTTGTAGGGTGCGCATTCATGCGCACCTGAATCTCCGTATTCAACGATCTAAATCCAACCTTGAGCAAAGTAATGAGTGAAATAATTTTTGGTATTCATAGCGTGCAGGCGCTGCTGGAGCGCGATCCTCAGCGTTTTCAGGAAGTCTTTATCCTTAAAGGCCGCGAAGATCGTCGCCTGCAGCCGCTGATCCTCGCACTGGAAGCTCAGGGAATCCCGGTGCAGGTAGCGAACCGTCAATGGCTTGATAGCCAGGTTGAAGGCGGCGTGCATCAGGGCATCGTGGCGCGCGTGAAGCCGGGCAAGCAGTATCAGGAAGGTGATTTGCCGGATCTGCTGCAGAGCCTTGAGAAACCGTTCCTGCTGGTGCTGGATGGCGTTACCGATCCGCACAATCTCGGTGCTTGCCTGCGCAGCGCGGATGCCGCGGGCGTGCATGCGGTCATCGTGCCAAAAGACCGTGCAGCACCGTTGAATGCCACCGCGAAGAAAGTGGCCAGCGGCGCAGCGGAAAACGTGCCGTTAATTCGCGTCACCAACCTGGCGCGCACCTTGCGCTTGCTGCAGGAATACAACGTCTGGGTGGTGGGCACCGCAGGCGAAGCCGATCACACCGTTTACCAAAGCAAAATGACTGGCCCAATGGCGCTGGTGATGGGTGCGGAAGGTGAAGGCATGCGTCGTTTGACGCGTGAGCATTGCGATGAGCTGATCAGCATCCCAATGGCCGGCAGCGTCTCGTCACTCAACGTGTCAGTTGCCACCGGCGTCTGCTTGTTCGAAGCCGTTCGCCAGCGCCAGGCGTGATCCCCACCGCAAAAAATTTTCCAGGCCAGGCATAACTGCAAAACAGCTACATACTTATACCCTAAATAATTCGAGTTACAGGAAGGCGGCAAGTGCGTGAGTCCCCAGGAGCTTACATCAGTAAGTGACTGGGGTGAACACACGCAGCCAACGCACCTGTAGCTCGAAGTATGACGGGGATATGTATGATCTGGGACACCCACACCGTATTCAATCAGCCCGATCCGCTCAGCAACAGCAACCTATTCACGCGTGATATCGCCCTGTGCGAGGCCGTTGCACGCGAAGGTGCCAGCTGGGATCGCGAATGGTTGGCTTCCGTCGGCTTGCAACTCGGCAGCGCCGAATCCCTTGAGTTAGGCCGCTTAGCTAACGTCGAAGCACCGGAACTGCTGCGCTACAACGCGCGCGGCGAACGCCTCGACGAAGTGCGTTTTCATCCCGCCTGGCATCTGCTGATGCAGGGATTGTGCGCCAGCCGGCTACACAATCTCAGCTGGCAGCCCGACGTGCAGCCACAGGCGATGGTGGCGCGTGCCGCACGATTTATCCTGCATGCACAAGTGGAAGCGGGCTCGCTCTGTCCGGTGACCATGACGCACGCCGCCATTCCGCTGCTGCAAAATCATCTGCCCGAACCCTACGCTGACTGGCGCGAAGCGCTGCTCAGCGATCGTTACGATGCGCATCATCTGCCGGGCAATGAGAAACGCGGCTTGCTGATTGGCATGGGCATGACGGAAAAACAGGGCGGCACCGATGTGTTGAGCAACACCACACGCGCCGAACCGCTCGGCGTGCGCGGGGCGAGCGAAGCGTATCGCATCACCGGCCATAAATGGTTTTTCTCGGTCCCGCAAAGCGATGCGCATCTGATTCTGGCGCAAACGTCACAGGGATTAAGTTGCTTCTTCCTGCCACGCTTGCTGCCGGATGGCACGCGCAACGCCATTCGCATCGAACGCCTTAAAGACAAGCTCGGCAACCGCTCCAACGCCAGCGCTGAAGTGGAATTTCAGGATGCTATCGGTTGGCTGATGGGCGAAGAGGGCGATGGCGTACGGCTGATCCTCAAGATGGGCGGCATGACGCGCTTCGACTGCGCGCTGGGCAGCCACGGACAGATGCGCCGTGCGCTGTCGATTGCCGTGCATCATGCGCAGCAGCGTCAGGTGATGGGCAAGAACCTTATCGATCAACCGCTGATGCGCACGGTGCTGGCGCAACAGGCGCTGCAGCTGGAAGGGCAAACCGCACTGCTGCTGCGGCTGGCGCGCGTCTGGTCAACACCGGCCAGCGAACATGAGCGCTTATACGCACGCCTGTTCACACCCGCCGCCAAATTCGTGGTCTGCCAGGCCGGCATGCCTTTTGTGGCAGAAGCGATGGAAGTATTGGGCGGCATTGGCTATTGCGAAGAGAGCGAGCTGCCGCGTCTTTATCGTGAGATGCCAGTGAATAGCATCTGGGAAGGCTCTGGCAATGTGATGTGCCTGGATGTCCTGCGGGTGCTCGGTCGTCACGCCGAAGTGATGACCATGCTGCACGATGAGTTTGATGCGGTGAAGGGCAGCAATCGTCACTTTGATCGCCGCTGGCGGCAATTACGCTTGCAGCTCGCGAACCCGCGTGAAGGGCAGGCGCGAGAAATCACGCGCGAGTTACTGCAGCTGGCAAGTGCCGCGATTCTGCTGAAAGTGGCAGAGCCGCCGCTGGCCGATGGCTGGTGTCAGCAGCTTGATCTGCGCGGCACGCGGGCATTAAGTGACGATCTCTGCGCGCGCTTACTGTTGCGCTGCAGCGCTGGTTGACGGCGCGCCATACAGAATGGCGGTGGCGTACCAGAAGCTGGGAATGGTGGTCTCATCCAGCATCAGAATTTGATAGTAAACCGCGCCCGCCTGATTGGCTTTAGCGGCAATAGCGCGCTGCGCATCATCTGGCGAGCCGCGTGTGGTGGCGGTGATATTGCCGAGCTTCGGCAGGCCAACGCTCTGCGCGCGTGAAATCTCCTGCGCGTGCTGCGTGGGCGGCGGCGGAGCTTGTGGCGTGGTGGTGAAAGCGGCGCAGCCGCTGAGCAGCAGAGTTAAGGCCAAATAGAGAGTACGCATAGCAAGTCCTGAAGCAGGAAGATGGCTCAAGTGTAAGCCATCTTCCTGTGGCTTTTAGTCCTTCAGATGAAAAATGCTTACCAGCTGCGTCAGATGATGGCCTTTCTTACTCAGATGATTGGCGGTGGTTTCTGACTGGTTAATCATATCGCTGCTTTGATGTGTGGCCTGGCTGATGTGATTCATCGCCAGATTCACCTGACCAATGCCCGCCGCCTGTTCCTGCGCGGCAATATTGATCTCACCCATCAGCGTTTTAACCTGCTCGATGTGATTAACGATATGGCTCATCGCATCACGCGTCTGCTCGGATAGCGTATGGCCGGCCGCCACTTTATCAATGGAGCTGGCAATCAACCCATCAATCTCCCTGGCTGCCGTGGCACTGCGCTGTGCCAGCGCGCGCACTTCCGCCGCCACCACCGCAAAGCCTTTGCCGTGTTCACCTGCGCGAGCGGCTTCAACCGCGGCATTGAGCGCCAGAATGTTGGTCTGGAAGGCGATCGACTCAATCACGTGAGTGATATCGGCGATGCTCTGCGACGCCACGCGAATCTCCGACATGGTTTCCACCGAGCGTGCCACGGTGCTGCCGCCGTGATTCACGGTGTTAGCCGCTTCACCAACCAGCGCCATCGCCTGCCGCACATTCGCCGCGGTTTGTGCCACGGTGGCACCAAACTGCTCCATGCTGGCTGACGTTTCTTCCACGCTGCTGGCCTGACGGCCAATTTGCTCGCTGATACTGGAGCTGCTGGCGGCGATGGTATCGGTGCCGCTGCTGATTTCCCGCGCTGCCGAACGCACCTGACTGACGACTTTCTCCAGTCCATCGCCAATGCCGTTGATCGCGCTGACCAGTTGCCCAATCTCATCACGACGTGAAGAGTCGAGATGGGCCTGCAGATTACCGGCGGCGTACTGTTCTGCCAGATGGATCACCTGCTGCAGCGGACGCGTGATGGCGCGGCGGCTGTACCACATAAAGCCAATGGCAAACGCGATCACCAGTGCCAGCCCAATCGCCATAAACAGGTTACGGCTGTACGTGATCGGCGCCAGCAGGCTGGCACGGCTCACTTCACCGGCGATAATCCAGTTCCAGCCCGGCAGTTGCTGCCACGCCAGCAGTTTGGTTTCGCCATCCAGTTCAACCGCCACTAATCCCTTCGGCTGGCTAAGCAGTTGCTGCTGCGTGGCGTTATCCCAGCGCGGCAGTTTGCCTTCAGCGTGACGATCAAACAGATATTGGCCCTGGCTGCTGCCCGGCGCACCGTTCAAGACTGAAAAAGTACCGCTGTCGCCAAGATGGCGCGCCAGCACTTTGTCACGCATCAGCGCGTATTGCGCATCGATCTGCACCCCGACGAACAGGATGGCGATCACTGCGCCGCTGCTATCCTGCACCGGCTGATACTGCGTGATGTAACGATGGCCAAACAGCGTCGCCAGGCCGCGATAAACTGTGCCCTGATTGACGCTGCGCCAGGCGGCGCTGCTGCGATCCAGTTTGGTGCCCACCGCGCGGCTGCCATCCTCTTTTTTCAGCGAGGTGGCGATGCGAATGTAATCTTCGCCGTCACGCACGAAGATGGTGGATACCGCACCGGTGCGATCGAGAAAATCATCAACCGCGATCTGATCGAGGTTGAGGGTTTTCAATCCTGCTCGCAGCGTTGGCGTGCTGAATTCACCTACCTGCACACGTTCGCTGTCGTCACGACTAAAACGTTTTGGCAGGAAGCTTTGGAACAGTTTGGTGTAATTCGCCACCTCTTCCGACAGCGTGGCGTTGAACATGGTGGCCATTTCATTAATGCCTTGCACCTGATTCTGCATATCATCGGTTGCCAACTGCTCCAGCTGACGTGCCGCGTTATGGCTCAGGGTTAAGGTCAGAGTGAATAGCACAATTGCCACGCTCAAAGACGTCAATACAGACAGCTTGATTCCGAGACCCATGG
The DNA here is from genome assembly GCF_013385945.1 of Pantoea sp. B9002. NCBI lineage: Bacteria > Pseudomonadati > Pseudomonadota > Gammaproteobacteria > Enterobacterales > Erwiniaceae > Pantoea > Pantoea sp. B9002. Next base: position 88,646 of record NZ_JACAPA010000006.1, on the reverse strand, counting down.
CGCTGAGAGAAAGACGCTTCATAAAGTACCTTTTGAGATTATTGAAGGGGTACAAGATCAACGGCAAAGCGGGCTAAATGTTTAGGGCAGAAATTATTCAAACTTAATGTGAAGTGGCTCGCATTTTGTCAGGCAGCGCTTACACTGAGTCCAGTGATAATCATTCTCAATGGAGGCGGTATGATTGAGTTGGCAACGGAGAATCTGGCAGGCATCGAATGTATTCACGCATCACCAGCCGGGCAGCGCCAGGCGCGCTTGCCGACGGTGTTGTTCTATCACGGTTTTACCTCATCGAAAGAGGTTTACAGCTACTTTGCCGTGGCGCTGGCGCAGGCCGGTTTCCGCGTGATCATGCCCGATGCGGACATGCACGGCGCACGTTATAACGGCGATACCGAGGCGCGGATGACCCACTTCTGGGAGATCCTCAAACAGAATATCGATGAAGTGCCATTGCTGGAAAAGGCGCTGCGCGATAACGACTGGATTGCTGATGAGCGTTTTGCCGTGGCGGGCGCCTCAATGGGCGGCATGACTGCGCTGGGCGCAATGGCGCGCTATCCGCAGATTCACAGCGTGGCGTGTTTGATGGGTTCCGGCTATTTCATGCAGCTGAGTCATACGCTGTTTCCGCCGCTGGTGGCGCGCACGCCAGAGCAGAAAGAGGCTTTTGCCGCGCGTTTAGCACCGCTGTCGCCGTACGATCCCAGCGAACAGCTGGAGAAACTGGCGAATCGGCCTTTACTGCTGTGGCACGGCGAAGCGGATGAAGTGGTGCCCTTTGCTGAAACGGCGCGTTTGCAAAAAGCCTTAGGCGAGGCAGAGCTCGATCAACAGATGACCGCGCTATCTGAAAAGAACATCGGCCATAAAATCACGCCTTCGGCCCTGACGGCGCTGGTCAGTTTCTTTAAACATCATTTATAAAAAATGCGGGTTGGCGTGATTGGCGCCAGCCCGTTTAGGTTGCCGAATCAGAGTTGTGATGACAACCGTTCGGCGGCGCTGGTATTGGCACTGACTGGGTTACTGCTTGCAGGCGCATCCAACCGATTGACGTAGACATAGCCTGATGCCGCGTTGCTGCTGTGACTTCTCATCTGCTGCGCGAAGTCAGCGGAGCTGGCAAGAGCGGGTGTAGACAGGAAGAGACCCAGTAAAGTGGCGAAAATGATCGTTTTCATTATCGACTCCTCACTCCAGGGATTGCACTCTCAGACGCGGCGAAAAGGGTAACTCGTTGCGTCTGTAAACAGTGTAGTTCTTAACCAATTTGCCGCCAGATCGTCCCTTTGAACGCCTTCTTCAGAGAATTTGATAAAACCTTCTCTAACTCACTGATGAATTTCACTTAGCACAAAAAGCCGCATCAGCTGGCACGATAGTCGCCATTTGATGAATTGTGCGCTTGAGTTTCCGCAATGACGCCAGTATGATTACGCGTCAATTTTTCAGCTGCATTCAGAGGTGTGTTTCATTTTTTAAATGATTCGCAACCTATAACGTTCCTTGCTTCCGTGGGCCGCAGCTGACCCTGACAGGAGGCTGAATAATCCGTAAGGAGCTATCGATGCGTCATTACGAAATCGTATTTATGGTCCACCCTGACCAGAGCGAACAGGTTCCAGGTATGATCGAGCGTTACACTGGTGCTATCACCGGTGCACAGGGCACGATTCACCGTCTGGAAGACTGGGGCCGCCGTCAGCTGGCTTACCCAATCAACAAACTGCACAAAGCTCACTATGTTCTGCTGAACGTAGAAGCGCCGCAGGAAGTGATTGACGAGCTGGAAACTAACTTCCGCTTCAACGACGCCGTTATCCGCAGCATGGTTATGCGCGTTAAGCACGCGGTAACTGAAGCATCTCCGATGGTTAAAGCTAAAGACGAGCGTCGTGATCGCCGCGAAGACTTTGCTAACGAATCGGCTGATGACTCAGATGCTGGGGATTCTGAAGAGTAATCCGACATGACGGCAAATCGACTGCGCCTGTCTGGCACTGTGTGCAAGACGCCGGTTCGAAAAGTCAGTCCGTCAGGGATTCCTCATTGCCAGTTCGTGCTTGAGCATCGTTCTGTGCAAGAGGAAGCCGGTTTCCACCGGCAAGCCTGGTGTCAAATGCCGGTGATTATCAGCGGCAGCACCCATCAGGTGATTACTCAACATATAACGGTCGGCACGCAACTCACTCTCGAAGGCTTTATTAGCTGCCATCAGGCACGCAATGGTCAGAGCAGAATGGTGTTACATGCCGAGCAGATTGATTTGATAGATTCTGGAGACTAGCCAAATGGCACGTTATTTCCGTCGTCGCAAGTTCTGCCGTTTCACCGCGGAAGGCGTTGTAGAGATTGATTACAAAGATATCGCTACACTGAAAAACTACATTACCGAAAGCGGTAAAATTGTCCCGAGCCGTATTACCGGTACTCGTGCAAAATACCAGCGCCAGCTCGCTCGTTGCATCAAGCGCGCTCGCTACCTGTCCCTGCTTCCGTACACTGATCGTCATCAGTAATCGGTAGTTGTCCATTAACGACTTTAAGAGGATAAGGTAATGCAAGTTATTCTGCTTGATAAAGTAGCAAACCTGGGCAGCCTGGGTGATCAGGTTAACGTTAAAGCGGGCTACGCTCGTAACTTCCTGGTTCCACAGGGTAAAGCTGTTCCTGCTACCAAGAAAAACGTTGAGTTCTTCGAAACACGTCGCGCTGAACTGGAAGCCAAACTGGCTGACGTTCTGGCTGCTGCTAACGCACGTGCCGAGAAAATCAACGCACTGGGCAACGTAACCATCGCGTCTAAATCAGGCGACGCTGGTAAACTGTTCGGTTCCATCGGTACCCGTGACATCGCTGATGCAGTAACTGCAGCTGGCGTTGAAGTGGCTAAAAGCGAAGTTCGTCTTCCAGAAGGCGTACTGCGCACCACCGGTGAGCACGAAGTTGACTTCCAGATCCATAGCGAAGTCTTCGCTAAACTGGTTGTGACTGTAGTTGCTGAGTAATTGTTACTCTAAATAATTCAAGGTGCAGGAAGGCGGCAAGGGAATGAATCCCCTGAGCTTACTCCGGTAAGTGACAGGGGTGAATGAGCGTAGCCAACGCATCTGTAACCTGGATTATGACGAGTATACTCGGTAATGCGAAAACGCCGGCCTTGTGCCGGCGTTTTTGTTTCTGCGTTTTACTGGGCGCGGATAAAGCTGCCATCTGGCTGGCGCGTAAACAGCACCGGACCGTTACTGCCATCCACCGTTAAACCGGTCACCACGCCTTGCGCGTTCTGACGAATCTTCACCTGCTGACCATTCTGCAACGCGCTCAGCGGCTGCCCATCACCTTCGACTCGCGCCATGGCAAACACATCATTCACCGGCAAATTGTTGTCGCGGAACAGCTGCGCCAGTGTCTGGCCTGATGCCACATTGTAGGTGCGCCATTCGCCCTGCGAATCGGTTTTCGGCGGCGTGTTCTGCTGTTGATTGTTATCGTAAATCTCCGCCTGCATCGGCACTTCTTTAGCGCCAGTGTCCGCCGGACGCTCAACCGGATATTGCGGCGTGCTGGTCGGCCAGAGAAACGCCAGCAGCAGCACCAGCAGAGCAATGACAATGCCGCGACGATGAGGCGCGGGTAGCGGGTCCATCCAGCGCACATCATCCAGCAAATGCCAAACGCGCTGCAGTGCGGCGGGAACGCGGGAAGGGTGATCGGAAGCCATTCGTGAATCCTCCTCGCTGGCGGCTTTGCGCGGAAAGCGCGGCAGCCAACGTTGCAACCAAAGTAATAAAGTACGCGGTGCGCGCGTCCTGCGACGTCGTGGGGCGATCTGGCCCATGTATTCTCTCTTGTTCCGACGGTGGCAGGTGGAAACCTCGCCACAGCTATAGTATGAGCAATGCTGACAGGAAGTGCCTGGCAGCATTGAAAAATTTGACCGCTGTATTGTTTCCGTTTCGCCAGGAAATGTCATCTGCGGCGCGTGAGATTTTACGCCAGCCGCCCGCGCTGGTATGCTGCCGGTTCTAATTTTCTCCGGGATTAAGGAATCAAGATGACGACCCCTTCATTCGACAGCGTCGAATCACAAGCAAGTTACGGTATCGGTTTACAGGTAGGCCAGCAGCTGCAAGAGTCTGGACTGCAGGGTCTGCAGCCAGAAGCACTGCTCGCCGGCCTGCGCGACGCGCTGGAAGGGAACTCACCGGCCGTCCCGGTTGACGTGGTACATCGCGCACTGCGTGAAGTGCACGAGCGCGCTGAAGGCGTGCGTCGTGAGCGTGTAGAAGCGATGGCGGCAGAAGGTCAGACTTTCCTTGAGCAGAACGCGCAGCGCGAAGGCGTAAGCAGCACCGAAACCGGTCTGCAGTTCAGCGTCATCACTCAGGGCGAGGGGCCGATCCCTTCACGTCAGGATCGTGTCCGCGTGCATTACACCGGTAAACTGATCGATGGCACCGTATTCGACAGCTCAGTGGCGCGTGGCGAACCCGCAGAATTCCCGGTCAGCGGCGTAATCGCCGGTTGGATCGAAGCGCTGACCCTGATGCCAGTCGGTTCCAAGTGGGAACTGGCGATTCCACACAACCTCGCTTACGGCGAGCGCGGTGCTGGTGCCTCTATCCCACCATTCAGCACCCTGATCTTCGAAGTTGAGCTGCTGGAAATTCTGTAAGCTCTCAAGGGCGGCAATCGCCGCCCTTATCCTTATTTCTGCTGCAAATCCACCTGCCACAACGCAAAACCTATCTCATCGCTGCCCACCGCTTTCATCGGGTAATCGGCATGCTGCTCAATAAACTTCGTCGCTTTCGCGCCAGGCGCGGTCTCAAAACGGATATCCAGCGGCGTGGTGCTGTTAATCGGTGCTAAACGCCAGTTGTGATCTGCCTGCGGTTTCACTTCGCCATGCGCTTTGGTTTCGCTACTGATATAGGCGGCAACCACCGAGCGGTTCTCATCTGGTGATGCGAAAGCGACATGCTTATCGCCGGTACCGGCAAACTTACCGCCGTAAGCGCGGTAGTTATTGGTGGCGACCAGGAAAGTGGTATCAGGATCGATTGGCTTGCCTTGCCAGCTAAGATTTTTAATGCGCGAAGCCTGTTTGTTAATCAGCGAGCACTCTGCGTCATAGCGCGCCGGCTGCGTGACATCGATTTGGTACTGCACGCCATCGATCACATCGAAGTTATAGGTGCGGAAATCCCAGTTAATCAGCGATTGCGGTTTGTTGCTGTGCGGATCGATTTGATTGAACTGCGCCGCTGAGCACTCCAGCCACTCTTTCACCTGCGCACCACTGACTTTCATCACCACCAGCGTATTGGGATAGAGATAGAGATCGGCGGCGTTACGGAAGGTGAGATTACCTTTCTCCACTTCGACATAGCTGGCGGGATCGTTTTTGCGGCCGCCGGCTTTAAACGGCGCGGCGGCGGAGAGCACCGGCAAGCGGCCAAGATCAGGATCGCCTTGAATAAAGTGCTCCACGTAAGCGCGCTGCGCGTTGTTAACGATCTGCACCGTGGGATCGTCCTGCACCAGCGACAAGTAGCTGTACATCACGTCGGCGGATTTACCGATCGGTTTGGCAACAAATTGGCGCGTGGCACGGTGATCCTGCTCCAGCACTTTCACCAGATCGGCATCTTCGGCGGCCAGCGATTTTTTCGCCGCGCTGTCATAAATTGGACGTGCCTCGGCTTTGCCCTGCGCGACCTGCCACTTGCCGCCCTCGTTATTCAGCACCAAATCAACTACACCCAGATGATCGCCCCACATGCCGGGCATCACCGACGGAACACCGTTAAGTGTGCCCTGGGCGATATCCGCGCCTTTAATTGCCGCAAACTCTTTGCTCGGGAACACCGCGTGCGCGTGACCGAACATGATGGCGTTGATGCCGGGAACCTGGCTGAGGTAATAGACCGAATTTTCTGCCATGGCGTGATAGGGTTCACTGCTCAAACCGGAGTGCGGAATAGCGATGATTATTTCAGCACCTTTTGCGCGCATTTCCGGCACATAGCGCTTCGCTGTTTCAGTGATGTCATCAACCCGCACTTTTCCCTGCAGATTGTTGCGATCCCAAACCATAATCTGTGGAGGAACGAAGCCGATGTAACCAATTTTCAGCGTATGCGGCTTACCGTCACGGTCTGTTACGGTGGTTTCTTTGATTAAGTAAGGCGTAAACAGCGGTTTTCCGCTCTTTTCATCGATAATGTTGGCGTTAACGTAAGGGAAACGCGCGCCGGCCAGTGCTTTTTGCAGATAGGGTAAGCCGTAATTGAACTCGTGATTACCGAGGTTGCCGACCGCATAATCCAGCGTGTTCATCGCTTTATACACCGGATGCACTTCGCCCGGTTTCAGCCCTTTTGCCGCCATGTAATCGCCCAGCGGACTGCCCTGAATAATATCGCCGTTATCGACCAGCACGCTGTTCTTCGCTTCGGCGCGGGCCTGCTGGATTAAGGTGGCGGTGCGCACCAGGCCAAACTTCTCCGTCGGCGTATCTTTGTAATAATCGAAATCCATCATATTGCTGTGCAGATCGGTGGTTTCCAGAATGCGCAGATCCACCGTAGCAGCCTGTACCGTGGCGGCAGTTATACAGAGTGCCAATAACGACATGCTCGCTTTGAACATCGCTTGCTCCTTGTTCGGTCCAATGGGCCTCTCAAAATAATGTAAAACCATGACGAATTATCATTTCAATTTGTGATGAAGCTCGGACTTTCATCTAATATTTGCTGCCGGACCGCGGTAAAAGCGCATTCAGCATCCCGCCATAGCCGCCGCTGATGAACTATGGTATTGATATTCATATACATTGCCGTAACAGACAGCGCATTCGCCGGCTGTTGAATGACAACTGCTAAAATAAGGACAGATTGGCGGTTGGTGTCTGACAGGCAGAATCAGCGGAAAAGAGGTAAAGAATGTTAGATAAAATTTGTCAGCTGGCGCGTGATGCGGGCGATGCCATTATGCAGGTTTATAACGGCGCAGAGCCGGTTGACGTGACTCGCAAGTCGGATGATTCTCCGGTCACCGCGGCCGATCTTGCGGCGCATCGCGTCATTGTACAAGGCCTGAAGGCGCTTTCGCCGGAGGTGCCGGTGCTGTCTGAAGAGGATCCACCGAGCTGGGATGTGCGTCAGCACTGGCAGAAATACTGGTTGGTCGATCCGCTGGATGGCACCAAAGAGTTCATCAAGCGCAACGGCGAGTTTACGGTGAATATTGCGCTAATCGAAAACGGTAAACCGGTGTTGGGCGTGGTGTACGCCCCGGTGCTGGCCGTGATGTACTCGGCAGCAGAAGGTAAAGCCTGGAAAGAAGAGAACGGCCAGCAGACGCAAATCCATGCGCGTGATGCGCGTCCGCCATTAGTGGTCGTTAGCCGTTCGCATTTTGATAGCGATACTGAGTTGCAGGAGTATCTGCATCAGCTTGGCGAGCATCAAACCACCGCGATTGGTTCATCGCTGAAGTTCTGTCTGGTAGCCGAAGGCAGCGCGCAACTTTATCCGCGCTTCGGGCCAACTAATATCTGGGATACCGGCGCAGGCCATGCGGTGGCGATTGCCGCTGGCGCGCATGTTCACGATTGGCAGGGCAAAACCCTTGATTACGCCCCGCGCGAATCGTTCCTCAATCCCGGTTTCCGCGTCTCACTGTTTTAAGATCTCGTAGGGTCGCCATTCATGGCGACCTCCTCTCACTTATGTAACAACTCCTGAATCAACTTCATCGCCTGCTGCACTTCATCCTGCGTCAGCGGACCATCTTTGACGTAGCGCACATGTGCGGTGTTATCCAACACCACAATCGCTGATCCGCCTTTCTCCAGCTGCCAGGCCTGACGCGCGCTGCCGTTGCTATCAACGATAAACTGCGACCACGGAAACTGCTGCTTATTGCTCTCAATGCTGCTGCGCACGAACATGCCGGTGCCTGGAATCGCGTCATCGGTATTCACGATGGTGGTGGTTTGATAACGATCGTGCGGCAGATGCGCGGCTTTGATGGCTTCAATTAACGCCGCATTCTGCTCTTTAGCGGAAGAGCGCCCGGCAATATGCAGGATGACGCGAACTTTTCCGCTCAGCTGCGCGCTATTCCAGGATTTGTAGCTAAACTTATCTTTATCTTGTTGATAAACCAGCTCTCCTCTGTCGTTAACGCCAACAGCGGGCACGCGTTCACCCAGTTTGAATGCATGTGCCGAAGCAAGATTAGGCAGCAGCAATGCCAGTGCTATCACAGTGTGTTTCAAACGCATTTATCAAACTCCTTGGTGATCCGACCAGTTGTTCATGTTCCTGCAATATTAGGCATGGATGATGCGTCTGTCGCAATGAGTTAACAGGTTTGCAACCTATGCCACAATTCCATAATGAGTGAAGGTTTATACTGGGTTTCGTGAGGCTGATAACAGAGTATTCTGTAATGATGTGTCAATTCAGTAAATAATTCACCTTTTCGGAACATTGGTAAGAAAGGATGCTCTATAGTTATGCCTCATTTGCGCTTCATGGGTTCGTACCAAATTTGGTCACGACGGAGCGTATTAAACATTTTCAGGAGTTAAACAGCATGAAGATCTTCCAGCGCTATAATCCGCTGCAAATTGCGAAATATGTAAAAACGCTATTTAGAGGAAGGTTGTACATCAAGGATGTGGGCGCGTTCGAGTTTGATAAGGGCAAAGTGATGTTGCCGCGTGTCAAAGATAAACAGCATCTCAGCGTGATGTCAGAAATCAATCGCCAGGTGCTGCGGCTGCAAGCCGAGTACAACTAAGTAAGCATAAAAAAGGGCGCCGAGGGCGCCCTCAGTTTTTTGTGCGGTTGTTGGTTGGTCGCCATGAATGGCGACCCTACAGTGATTCTGCATCATCCACCGTATTTTTGTTCACATTCAGCACCGGCGGGCGCTCATCAATACGCGTGACCAGCAACTGGTCGATGCGGTAGCTATCAATATCCACCACTTCAAACTTGTAGCCGGAAAACTTCACAAAGTCGGTACGCTTCGGAATCTTGCGCAGCATGTACATCATGAAGCCGCCGATGGTTTCGTAATTGCCAGACTGCGGGAAATCATCGATATCCAGCACGCGCATCACATCATCAATTGGCGTGCCGCCTTCGACCAGCCATGAGTTCTCATCACGCGCGACAATCTGCTCTTCCTGACCTTGGCCCACCAAATCACCCATCAGCGTGGTCATTACGTCATTCAGCGTAATGATGCCCACCACCAGTGCGTATTCGTTCATGATCACCGCGAAGTCTTCACCGGCGGTTTTGAAGCTCTCCAGCGCTTCGGAGAGCGTCAGCGTATCCGGCACAATCAGCGCTGAACGAATCTGCACGCCGCTGTTAAGCGTCAGGCTTTGATTGCCGAGCACGCGCAGCAGCAGCTCTTTGGAATCGACATAGCCCACGATGTGGTCGATATCGCCATCGCAGACAATAAATTTCGAGTGCGGATGCTGGGCGATTTTGGTTTTCAGCGTGGTTTCATCTTCGTGTAAATCGAACCACACCACGTTTTCGCGCGAGGTCATTGATGACGGCACGGTACGCGATTCCAGCTCAAACACGTTTTCAATCAGCTCATGTTCCTGCTTACGCAGCACACCCGCCAGCGCACCGGCTTCTACCACCGCATAAATATCGTCGGAGGTGATGTCGTCTTTGCGCACCATCGGCAGTTTGAACAGGCGGAAGAAGACGTTCGCCAGGCCGTTGAACAGCCACACCAGCGGACGCAGCACCACTAAGCAGAAGCGCATCGGGTTGATGATGCGCAGCGCTACCGCTTCCGGCGCAATCATGCCGACGCGTTTTGGCGTCAGGTCAGCAAACAGAATGAACAGGCTGGTCACGATGGTGAAGGAGCAGATAAAGCTGAGCTGTTCAGCTAATTCGGGTGCCACGATGCGGCTGAATAAGCTGTTAAAGGCGGGCGAGAAGGCCGCATCGCCGACGATACCGCCGAGGATCGCCACGGCATTCAGGCCAATCTGCACCACGGTGAAGAACATGCCAGGTTGTTCCTGCATCTTCAGCACGCGCTGGGCATTGATGTTGCCTTCGTCAGCCAGCAGCTTCAGCTTGATCTTACGGGCGGCTGCCAGCGAGATCTCCGAAAGGGAAAAAAATGAACTGATTACTATCAGTAAAAGAATGACAAGCAAGCTATCGAGCATAAAAGGTCCGTTGGGTTAATCACTTGTCATTTTTGGCCTGGGCAGCGCGGGAGTGGGCGTACGTCCGGTACTTGCCAGTCAAACAGGCTATCCGTGCCAAAAATGTCTGCGCCATTTCGACAAGATAAGGTTAACGTCGGGGCAGAAAAGGGTGCAGGCGAGGCCTGCTGGTCGCTGATTATAGCAGCAGCGCTTATCATGCCGCTATAGGGGCATGATAAGCGCTCGGATTAATCCGAGTGAGCGGCTCTTGTTGGCGGAAGCGCCGCTTGGTTGTTGTATCGTTCAAGCCATTTACCGACAATAGGTCACAATTTGGCTTAGTCGCCGGGTTTACGCCGATGGGCAGAAAAAAGGCGGCTATGCTGATGGGTACACGCGCGGTGGTGATACCCTTCCAGAGAATAAACGCCCCTGCGGAATAGGGGCCGGCATTATTAACAGGAGTACGTGTGCCACGATTTCATATTTATTGTTTGGCCAGCCTGTTGCTTGCTTCACCTGCCGTTGAGGCAGCAAAAGTGCGCTTGCAGCTGGACGGTCTTACCGGGGATTTGCAGAAAAACGTCAGGGCGCGCTTGTCCACTATCGGCACTGACGAGGTGTCGAACGACGGGCGTTTCCAGGCGCGCGTCGCCGAAGCGATCAAAGAAGGCCTGCGCGCACTCGGTTACTACGAACCGCAGATCGATTTCGAATCGCGCCCGGCACCGCCACAAGGTGGTCGTCCGGTCTTGATCGCGCACGTTAAGCCTGGCGAACCGGTGAAGATCGGCGGCAGCACCATCGTGATTGAAGGTGAAGCCCGCACCGACAAGGATTATCAAGCCTGGGTCAAACAGGGCAGGCCGAAAGTCGGCACCCAACTGAATCACGGCGCCTACGACAAATTCAAAAACGGCTTCTCCAGCCTGGCATTGCGTAATGGTTACTTTGACGGTGACTTTAAGCAAAGCCAGCTTGGCGTTTCGGTTGAACGGCGCGAAGCTTTCTGGGACATCAATTACGATAGCGGCCCGCGCTACCGTTTCGGTGATGTCGGTTTCCAGGGCTCGCAAATCGACGAAGCCTATCTGCAAAATCTGGTGCCATTCAAAAAGGGCGATCACTACAGCTCGCGCGATCTGGCGGAACTCAACCGCCGCTTATCGGCGACCGGTTGGTTTAACTCGGTGGTGGTGGCGCCTGAATTTGATAAAGGCCGTCAAACCAAAGTATTACCGCTAAATGCTGTGGTATCACCACGGGTGGAAAACACCATTGAAACCGGCGTCGGTTACTCCACCGATGTGGGACCGCGTATTAAAGGCACGTGGAAAAAACCGTGGATTAACAGCAGCGGCCACAGCCTGGCCGCCAGCGCCTACGTCTCTGCGCCGGAGCAGCAGCTCGATCTCAGCTACAAAGTCCCGCTACTGAAAAGTCCGCTGGAGCAGTATTACACCTTCTCTGGCGGTGTGAAGCGCACCGATCTCAACGACACCAAAGCCGATACCACCACGCTGGCGATGTCGCGTAACTGGGACAGCAGCAGCGGCTGGCAGAAAGCCATCAACCTGCGCTGGAGCCTCGATCACTTTACCCAGGCCAGCGTTACCAACACCACCATGCTGCTCTATCCGGGCGTTAGCCTGAACCGCACCCGTTCGCGCGGCGGTCTGATGCCGACGTGGGGCGATTCACAGCGCTACTCGGTGGACGTGTCGGATACCACATGGGGTTCGGACGTTGATTTCGTCATTATGCAGGCGCAAAACGTCTGGATTCGCACGCTCGCCGATAAGCATCGCTTTGTGGCGCGCGGCAATGTGGGCTGGATCGAAACCAACGACTTCGACAAAGTGCCGCCGGATCTGCGCTTCTTCGCCGGTGGCGATCGCAGTATTCGCGGTTACAAATACAAAGATATATCGCCACGTGATGACAACGGCAAACTGACCGGCGCCTCGAAAATGGCCACCGGCTCGCTTGAATATCAATACAACGTGACCGGCAAATGGTGGGGCGCGGTGTTCGTCGATTCCGGTGAAGCGGTCAACGACATCAAGCAGAGTAACCTGAAAACCGGCGCCGGCGTTGGCGTGCGCTGGTCTTCTCCGGTGGGGCCGATCAAGTTTGATATCGCGCGGCCGATTGGCGACGACAAGGAGCATGGATTGCAATTTTATGTAGGATTGGGGCCTGAACTATGAAGCTGTGGAAAAAGGTCCTGATTGGCATCGGTATTTTTCTGGTGCTGCTGTTTGGCAGCATCGCGTTTCTGGTTGGCACCACGCCGGGTTTGCATCTGCTGCTGAAAGGCGCCGATCGCTGGGTGCCGGGTTTGTCGATCAAACAGGTTGAAGGTGGCTGGCGCGACCTGACGCTAAGCGGCGTGAAGTATGAGATGCCGGGCGTCAACGTGGATGCCGGACGTTTCCACCTGGCGCTGAATCTCAACTGCCTGCTGCATTCGTCGGTGTGTGTCAATGACATCGCGCTGCAGGATGTCAGCGTGGTAGTCGATAGCAAAAAAATGGCGCCAGCCAGCGCCCCGCCGCCGGAAGAGCAGAGCGGCAGCACCAATCTCAGCACGCCGTATCCGATCACGCTCAGCAAAGTCGGCCTGCATAACATCAACGTTAAAGTGGATGACACGGCGATTTCCCTGCTCGATTTCACCACCGGCCTGCAGTGGCAGGATCGCGCACTGACGCTGACGCCAACCCATATCCAAAGCCTGCTGATCGCGCTGCCGAAAGCGGCCAAAGTGGTTGATGAGCAGGTGGTGCAGCCAAAAGTGCAGCAGCCGCAGCCGGATGAACAGCCGCTGGGCGAAACGCTGCAGGCGATGTTCGCTAAGCCGCTGTTACCAGATATGCCGGACTTCCAGCTGCCGCTGGATATCACCGTGCAGGAACTGCTGGGTGAACAGTTGCGCATTACCGGCGACACCGACATCTCAATCACGCGTCTGCTGTTAAAAGCCAAAACCGCCGATCGTCATCTGCAGCTGGAAACCTTCGATATCGATTCGCCGCAAGGGCAGGTGAACGCCAGCGGTGAAGCGACGTTGGCCGATAACTGGCCGGTGAATTTCGCGCTGAACGGCACGCTAAATCTCGACCCGATCAAGGGCGAGAAAATCAAAATGAACCTCGCGGGCGCGATGCGCGACGAGCTGAAGCTCGGGCTCAATCTTTCGGGTCCGGTGCGTGCGCAGCTGGATGCGACCACGCAACCTGCGGTCGCCGGTTTGCCGCTGGCACTGAAACTCACCAGCCCGCAACTGCGCTGGCCGCTCACCGGCGCGGTGCAGTATCAGGCAGATAATCTCGATTATCAGTTCAAAGGCAAAGCCACCGATTACGTGATGTCGCTGCGCACCGCGGTGAAAGGCGAAGGCGTGCCGCCCGCTACTATTGCGCTGGACGGCAAAGGCAACGAGCAGCAGTTCACTCTCGATAAGCTGCGCGTGGCGGCGCTGCAGGGCAATATCGATCTGACGGCGCTGGTGGACTGGAGCAAAGCCATCAGCTGGCGCAGCGAATTGACGCTTTCCGGTATCAACACCGCCAAACAGTATCCGGATTGGCCGGCGAAGCTGGATGGCAAAATTGCCACGCGCGGTAGCTTGTACGGCGGAACCTGGCAGCTCAGCGTGCCGCAGCTCGAGCTGAAAGGGAACGTTAAGCAGAACGCGGTGAGCGCCAAAGGTACGTTGAGCGGCAACAGCTACAACCAGTGGAAAGTGCCTGGCCTTAACATTGCGCTGGGTCGCAACCATCTGGACGTGAAGGGCGAGCTGGGCGACACGCTCAATCTCGACGCCAACATTGATGCGCCAAATCTGGATAACGCGCTGCCGGGCCTGGGCGGCGTCGCCAAAGGCACCATCAAAGCACGCGGCACGTTACAGGCGCCGCAGCTGCTGGCCGATCTCACGGCTACCGGTTTGCGCTGGCAGCAGCTGCAAATCCGTCGCGTGGCGTTGCAGGGCGATGTGAAATCCAGCGATCAGATCGCCGGTAAGCTGCAACTGCGTGTGGAACAGCTGCAGCAGGACGCGCTGAAAGTGAATCTGTTAACGCTGAATGCCGACGGCAACGAAAAGCAGCATCAGCTGAAGCTCGAGGTACAGGGCGAACCGGTTTCCGGTCAGCTGGCGCTAAACGGCAGCTTCGATCGCAAAACCGAGCGCTGGCAGGGCAATCTCAACAACACGCGTTTCGACACGCCGGTAGGCGAATGGCGACTGACGCGGGCGATGGCGATTGATTACCTCAACAGCAAGCAGACCGCCACCATTGGGCCGCACTGCTGGCAGAACCCGAACGCGCAGCTGTGCGTGCCGGAACCGATTGAAGCCGGTGCCAGCGGACATGCGCATGTGGTGCTCAATCGCTTCGATCTGGCGATGATCAAACCGTTCCTGACAGATGCCACCAAACTCAACGGCGTGTTCAGCGGTGATGCGCGCGTTAACTGGACCGCCGACGGCGCGCTGCCAACCGGCACCTTAGCGCTGAAAGGCAGCGGCGTGAAAGTGGAGCAGGACGTGCAGGGCAACAGCTTGCCGATCGCCTTCGACACGCTGAACCTGAATGCGGCGCTGCGTAACGGTCGCGCCCAGCTTGACTGGCTGATCCATATCGTCAACAACGGCCAGCTGAGCGGCAATGTGCAGATCGCCGATCCTGAGAATCGGCGTCAGCTGTCGGGCAACATCGGCATCAGCAATATTTCGCTGGCGATGTTGAATCCGGCGCTGATGCAGGGTGAGAAGATCAAAGGCAACCTGAACAGCAACCTGCGCCTTGGCGGCACATTGCAGCAGCCGCAAGTGTTTGGTCAGTTGGGGCTGAGCGATGTGGATGTCGATGGCAGCTTTATGCCGGTCGATCTCACCGCCGCCAACCTCAATATGGTGTTCAACGGCATGAGCTCCACGCTCAACGGCATGATTCAGACGGCGCAGGGCAATCTTAACCTGAGCGGTAACGCCGACTGGAGCCAGCTGGATAACTGGCGCGCGCGCGTGGCTGCACAAGGCAGCCGCATCCGCGTCACCGTGCCGCCGATGGTGCGTATGGATGTCTCGCCGGATCTGGTGTTTGCAGCCACGCCAGCCGCGTTCAGCCTCGACGGCAGAGTGGATATTCCGTGGGCGCGCATTACCGTGCAGGAAGTGCCGGAAAGCGCCACCGGCGTCTCCTCGGATGAAGTGATGCTGGATCAAAATCTCAAGCCGATTCAGCCGAAAACTGCGGCGATCCCGATCAACAGCAATCTGGTGATCCACGTCGGCAATGATGTGCGGCTCTCGGCGTTTGGCCTGAAAGCCAAGCTGAATGGCGATCTCAAACTGGTGCAGGATAAAAATGGCCTTGGCTTAAACGGCCAGATCAATATCCCATCCGGCCGCTTCCACGCTTATGGTCAGGATCTGCTGGTGCGTAAAGGTGAGCTGCAATTCGCCGGACCGCCGGACCAGCCTTACGTCAACCTCGAAGCGATCCGTAATCCTGAAGCCACCGAAGACGATGTCACCGCCGGATTACGCGTAACCGGGCTGGCGGATGAGCCGAAAGTGGAAGTGTTCTCCGATCCGGCGATGTCACAGCAGGAAGCGCTTTCCTACCTGTTACGTGGTCAGGGACTCAACAGCGATGGCGACAGCAACGCATTAACTTCAGCGCTTGTTGGATTGGGGGTTGCGCAAAGTGGTCAGGTTGTGGGTAAAATCGGCGAGACCTTCGGTGTCAGTAATCTCGCGGTTGATACCGCTGGCGTAGGCGATAGCCAGCAGGTGCAGGTGAGTGGTTACGTGTTGCCGGGTCTACAAGTAAAATACGGTGTTGGCATATTTGATTCACTGGCGACCTTAACCTTGCGTTATCGCCTGATGCCCAAACTCTATTTAGAAGCCGTGTCGGGTCTCGATCAGGCACTGGATCTGCTCTATCAGTTTGAGTTTTAGCAATGCGAATAATTGTCTATGGCAGTTTACGGCGCAAACAGGGAAACAGTCATTGGATGACGAATGCGCAGTGGCTCGGCGACCATCAGATTGTGGGGTTTGATCTCTACAATCTGGGTCACTATCCGGGCGTGGTGGAAGGAGAAGGCAGCGTTTATTGCGAGGTGTATCGCATTGACGCCAGCACGCTCGGCGAACTTGATGCCTTGCGCACCAAAAATGGCGAATACAAACGCCAGCTTATTCATACGCCTTACGGCAGTGCCTGGCTGTATGTCTATCAGCGTTCAGTCGCGGGTCGCACGTATATCGCGAGCGGTGACTGGTTAAGGCGAGATGGCGAAACAGAGGCATAAATAAAAACACCGTCCATTGGACGGTGTTTTTTTATGCGTTGCAGAAAAGAATCTTATTTCTTCTGCGCGCGCTCGTAAGAGGCGATGATTTCAGCTTTGGCCGCTTCTGCGTTGTCCCAGCCATCAACCTTCACCCATTTGCCTTTTTCCAGATCTTTGTAGTGCTCGAAGAAGTGGGTGATCTGCGCTTTCAGCAGTTCTGGCAGGTCGTTCACATCTTTGATGTGATCGTACTCTTTGCTCAGCTTGGTGTGCGGAACCGCAACCAGTTTGGCATCTTCGCCAGACTCATCGGTCATTTTCAGCACGCCAACAGGACGGCAGCGGATCACTGAGCCCGGCACCAGCGGATAAGGGGTTGGCACCAGCACGTCAACCGGGTCACCATCCAGAGACAGCGTGTGGTTGATGTAACCGTAGTTGCACGGATAGAACATGGCGGTAGACATGAAACGGTCTACAAACAGGGCGCCAGACTCTTTGTCGACTTCATATTTGATCGGATCGGCGTTAGCCGGGATCTCAATGACAACGTAGATATCTTCTGGCAACTCTTTACCTGCAGGCACCTGGTTCAAACTCATCTGGCTTTCCTTCATTAGTCATATGTTGAGTGACGGCTATTATAGCCAACTGACTCTGAAAGTATGCCCCCTTTTTGGCGTTTCGGAATGCTCCAACCCGCTACTTCGCCGTGACAAACAGCGAGACGATCCCCGCCGCAATCAGTGGTCCAACCGGCACACCACGGAAGAAGGCCACGCCTATCACCGTACCAATCAACAGTCCACCAATCACCGACGGCTGCACGCTCATAAAGTTCACGCCGCGTCCGCCCAGCCAGGCGACAAAAATGCCCACCACAATGGCCACAATCGATTGCCAGTTAGCGAACGATTTCAACAGTGAAGAAGCCGGCAGCGTACCGCTTGCCAGCGGCGCCATCACCGCAACGGTGAGGATGATGATGCCAATCTGAATGCCCTGTTTTTCCACATAGGGAAAGAATTGCGACAGCGGAGTGAGCTTGATCGCCAGCAGGATCAGAATCGAGATGGTAACGGCGCTGTTATGAACGAAATAGCTGAGGACGGCGAGGCAAACAAGAATGATGGTGGAGGCATAAGCAGCCATGGTTTCTCCCTGCAGATTAATGGGCGCGCTGGCCGATGCCAGCGCTAAGCGTATTAAACGCTTACATTAATCAACAATCGTCGGGGTTGGCGCAACTGCCTTTGTTAATTGATTGCAACATCAGCGCCTGATTACGCACCAGACTAACGCCCTGCGCACCGACCGACAGCGCCGCCATCGTGCCCTGGCTGCTAACAAAATAGCTGCGGCTGGCATCCAGCCAGTTGTCGCGATAGGTCAGCCACGCGCGTTGGGCGCTGCGCAATTTGTCTTTAGACGCGCCGGTTAATTTTTTCATCGCTTGGGTGTACTGCGCGTTCATCTCTTTATCCCAGGCTTTATTGGCGGTGCCGTAGCATTGAGACATACCGGCGGTGCTGGATTCCTTATTCAGACACTGATCGAGCTGCTGATCGATAGGGTTTTGTTGCGCCGCCGCAAAACCACTGACCAACAAACATGCCATCGGGAGCCATTTTTTCATCGTTTCAATCCTTAAATTTTGATGGGGCAGACTTCAGTAAAAGTGAAGTCTGGGTGATCGTCAGCCAATTGACCATCAACAATGGATAAAGTTTCCCCGATCAACTGCCGATAATCTTTCCGTTTTAGGGCCAGCGGATTTCTGCCTTTTCTTGCAAACGGGGATAATCATGTTCAAACAGCTATCAATTCGTACTGCATTACTCACGCTTTTGGCTTTTATGACGCTGCTGCTGCTGGCAGTCAGCGCGATGGGCATCTCTGCCATCAACGCAGGCAATCAATCACTGGATGCGCTCAACCGCATACAGGGGATTGAGCTTAACGCCTTGTATCAAAGTCGTTCCGAACTGATGCGCGCTCGCGCCAACGCCGCACTGGCGGTGCGTAAAATTGAAATTGGTTTGCTGGATGACGGGGATGTTGTCACCAAACAAACCCAGGCGGCAGTAGAAAGTTCTCATAAGTATTTGCAGGCTTTTGTCGAGGCCGGAACGGTTACCGCTCACGGCAAAACGCTGGCTGACGCTGTCGTCGCGACTTATAGCGCGTACGAGAAAGAGGGCATCACGCCGATGATTGATGCCCTGAAAAAGCAGTACACCGATGAATACTATCAGGTGCTGGAAGGCAAACAGTCGGCGCTGGCGGCCAGTTATTCGAAAGCGGTCAATGATTTCAGCGTCTATGCCAATGACGTCTCGGCGGCGCGTCTGGCGCAGGCCGCCCATGATGAGCTGCAGCTGAAGATTCTGATTGGCGTTTCAGTGGCACTGACCTTGCTGCTGATTGCGCTGGCATGGCAGCTGCTGCGTCGTCTGCTGCTGCGTCCACTCGATGGCGCGATTCTGCATCTGGAGCAAATTGCGGCCGGCGATTTATCCCAGCCGCTGCCAGCCGCCGGAAATAACGAGTTAGGCCGTCTCAATCAGGCGCTGGCGAATATGCAGCTGGCGCTCAGCAGTTCGGTAAGTCAGGTGCGCGAAGCCAGCTTGCAGATTGATGTGGGAAGCCGCGAGTTAGCGGCAGGCACCGTGCATCTCTCCCAGCGTACCGAAGAGTCCGCCGCTTCGCTGGAACAAACCGCCGCCAGCATGGAGCAGCTCACCGCTACCGTGCGTCTCAATGCCAGCAACGCCAAAGAGGCCAATCAGCTCGCCAGCAATGTCTCCGACAGCGCCGATCGCGGTGCTGAAGTGGTCGGCTACGTGATGGAGAAGATGCAGGAGATCACCCAAAGCTCCAATCGCATCGGCGACATCCTCAGCGTGATTGATGGCATTGCCTTCCAGACCAACATTCTGGCGCTGAATGCCTCAGTCGAAGCTGCGCGTGCAGGTGAACAAGGGCGCGGCTTCGCCGTGGTCGCCAACGAAGTGCGCACGCTGGCCGGTCGTAGCGCCACCGCCGCCAAAGAGATCCGCGAGCTAATCGCAGAATCGCAGACGCGGGTGAAAGAGGGCAGCGACATGGCCACGCGCGCTGGCGAAACCATGGATGAGATCTCCAGCGAAGTGATGCGCGTTACCACGCTGATGAAAGAGATATCCATCGCTTCGGAAGAGCAGAGTCGCGGCATCGAGCAGGTGAATCAGGCGGTAACGCAAATGGATGAAGCCGCGCAGCAGAACGCCGCGTTAGTCGAAGAAGCCAGCGCTGCCACCCAATCGCTGGAAGCGCAGTCGCAGCAGTTGCAGGATTCGATGGCGCAATTCCGCGTAGTCGCGGCTCTGCCTTCGTAGGCCGCAACAAAAAGCCCGCACGGAGGCGGGCTTTGCACAGCGGGAAAAGACTTACGCTGAATGGTCGTCCGGATATTCACGGATAAAGCGTTCAACGTCGCCCACCATTGAGTCGTTGCCGCAGAAGAACGGGCAGCGCTGGTGCAGCGTTTCTGGCTGGATGTCGAGGATGCGATTGGCACCATCGCTGGCTTTACCGCCCGCTTGCTCCGCCAGGAAGGCCATTGGATTGCATTCGTACAGCAGACGCAGCTTACCTTTCGGATGGCTGGCGGTGCTTGGATAGAGATAGATGCCGCCTTTCAGCAGGTTACGGTGGAAATCGGCCACCAGTGAACCAATGTAGCGCGATGTATACGGGCGCTTCGTGGCGATATCTTCTTCCTGACAGAACTTCAGGTATTTCTTCACACCCTGCGGGAAGCGAATGTAGTTACCTTCGTTGATCGAGTAGGTGTAACCCTTCTCCGGGAAGGTCATGCGCTCGTGGCTCAGGCAGAACACGCCGAGTGACGGATCGTAAGTAAACGCATGCACGCCCACGCCGGTGGTGTAAACCATCATGGTGGAAGAACCGTAAACCACGTAACCCGCGGCAACCTGCTTGTTACCCGGCTGCATGAAGTCGGCTTCGGTGATTGGCGTGCCCGGCTCGCTGATGCGATGGTAGATAGAGAAAATGGTGCCGACGGAAACGTTAACGTCGATGTTTGAAGAACCATCCAGTGGATCCATCAACACCACGTATTTGCCATTCTCGGAGCCTTCGAAGATGACGAATTCGTCTTCTTCTTCCGATGCGATACCGGCCACCACGCCGCGTGCTTTCAGGGCGGCTTTCAGCTTTTCGTTGGCAAACAGATCAAGTTTCATCTGCTGCTCACCCTGCACGTTTTCCACGCCGCTGGCACCCAGAATATCCACCAGACCCGCTTTGTTGATGTCGCGGTGGATAATTTTAGCACCAAGCTTAATGGAAGAAATCAGCGCCGTCAGTTCACCTGTGGCGTGTGGAAAGTCGTGTTGCTTCTCGACGATGAATTCGCCTAACGTTTTCATAACACATTCCCTGCATCTACGATGGAGTGGCAGCAGCTGTAACAAGCTACCAACGTATGAGCGCAGTTTAGCCGATTGAACTTTAAAAACCATAGTCCTAATCCGTTTCTTCCCTCTCAACTCGGCGTTACACTGTGCGCCGAACTTTTGAGTAATGGATCTCTTTATGCGTATTCACATCCTCGGGATTTGTGGCACTTTCATGGGCGGACTGGCAATGCTGGCGCGCTCGCTGGGACACGAAGTCACCGGCTCAGACGCCAATGTCTATCCGCCGATGAGCACGTTGCTGGAACAGCAAGGCATTGAATTGACAGAAGGTTACGATGCCAGTCAGCTCGATCCGCAACCGGATCTGGTGATCATTGGTAACGCGATGACGCGCGGCAATCCTTGTGTGGAAGCGGTACTGGAACGCAACATTCCTTACCTCTCCGGCCCGCAATGGCTGCACGATTTCGTCCTGCGCGATCGTTGGGTGCTGGCGGTGGCGGGAACCCACGGTAAAACCACCACAGCCGGCATGGCAGCGTGGATTCTCGAGGCCTGCGGCCTGGAACCGGGCTTTATCATCGGTGGTGTGCCAGGAAACTTCGAGGTTTCGGCAAAATTAGGAAAAAGTCCATTCTTCGTCATCGAAGCGGATGAGTACGACAGCGCGTTCTTCGACAAGCGTTCCAAGTTTGTGCATTACTGCCCGCGCACGCTGATCCTCAACAACCTTGAATTTGATCACGCGGATATCTTTGACGATCTGCGCGCCATCCAGAAGCAGTTCCATCACTTGATTCGTATCGTGCCGGGCCAGGGCAAGATCCTGCTGCCGGAGCACGATAACAACATCAAGCAAGTGATGGCGATGGGCTGCTGGAGCGAGCAGGAAACCGTGGGCGATAACGGTCACTGGCAGGCGAAAAAGCTGACGCCGGACTCCTCACATTGGGAGATCTGGCTCAACGGCGAGAAAGTCGGCGAAGTGAACTGGGCGCTGGTGGGTGAGCACAACATGCACAATGGCCTGATGGCGATTGCGGCGGCGCGTCATGTTGGGGTGAAACCGGTGGATGCCGGTGAAGCGCTGAGCAGCTTCATTAATGCCCGTCGTCGTCTCGAACTGCGTGGTGAAGTGAACGCCATCAAGGTGTACGACGATTTTGCTCACCATCCTACCGCGATTCTCGCCACGCTGGCCGCGCTGCGCAGCAAAGTGGGCGGCACGGCACGCATTCTGGCGGTGCTGGAGCCGCGCTCTAATACCATGAAGATGGGCGTGAGCAAGAATGAGTTAGCGCCATCGCTGGGCCGCGCAGATGAAGTGTTCCTGTTCCAGCCGCACCATATTCCGTGGCAGGTTTCCGACGTGGCCGAGGCGTGCATTCAGCCAGCGCAGTGGAGCGCGGATATCGATACGCTGGTAGAAATGGTGGCGAAGAAAGCCCAGCCAGGCGATTCGATTCTGGTGATGAGTAACGGTGGGTTTGGTGGGATTCACCAGAAACTGCTGGAGCGGTTAGGGCGGTGATTGTGCGGTGGCCATCAATGGCCACCCTACAACGGCACATCGTAGGGTCGGCATTCATGCCGACCTTTTTCATGCCCGCAGCAAACTTACGCTTCTGCCAGCTCGCGCAGATACTGGAAAATCAGGCGGGCGGACTTTGGTGGCTTGTTAGTGGCTTTCTCTTTCTGCGCGTTACGGATCATGCTGCGCAGTTGCTGACGATCGGCGTGCGGATAGAGGTTAAACACTTCAGCGACCGCGTCATCACCTTGCTCGATCAAACGATCGCGTAAAATCTCCAGCTTATGGAACAGCGCAACCTGCTGGTTGTGACGGTTCTTCAGCTTATCCAGCGCCTGGCGAATCGGATCTTCATCGCGTGAACGCAGCATCTTACCGATCAGCTGCAGCTGACGGCGACGACCTTCTTTCTTGATGCGCTGCGCCAGTTCAATGGCGTCACGCAGTTGTTCGTCGAGTGGAATCTTATCGAGGGAATTTTTCCCCAAATCAACTAACTCGGCGCCAAGGCGTTTTAGCTCTTCGGCATCGCGTTTAATTTCGCTTTTACTGACCCAGATAATCTCTTCGTCTTCTTCGTCATTATTATCCGGCACATCGTCGAGCCAGTCATCGGGCTGCTTGGTCATCTCTTGGCTCCCAAAAAAAAGAGGCTAATCCTACCAGTTTATCGGGCGACTGCGAAATTGTTCTCTGAGTCTGATAGACTCAAACAATTCATACTTAAGATTAGACGGCAGGTCGATGAACGTATCTACTCAGGTTGCAGAACAACGTAAAGTGTTGGAACAGGCTGTCGCGCAGGCGTTGGAACTGGCAAAAGCCAGCACCGATGGCGCTGAAGTGGCGGTCACGAAAACCACCGGCATCGGCGTCAGTACCCGTTATGGCGAAGTGGAAAACGTCGAATTCAACAGCGATGGTGCGCTTGGCATCACCGTTTATCATCAAAATCGTAAAGGCAGCGCCTCTTCAACCGATCTCAGCCCGGATGCGATTAAACGCACCGTGCAGGCGGCCATCGACATTGCGCGCTACACCTCGGTAGATCCTTTTGGCGCACCGGCCGATCCCGATCTGCTGGCGTTTGAAGCGCCGGATCTCGATCTCTACCATCCGTGGGAGATCGATGCCGATCGCGCTATCGAACTGGCCGCTCAGGCGGAACAAGCGTCGTTGCAGGCCGACAAGCGCATCACCAATACCGAAGGCGGCAGCTTCAACAGCCACGTTGGCATCAAAGTGTTTGGTAACAGCCACGGCATGTTGCAGAGCTACTGCTCCAGCCGCCATTCGCTCTCCAGTTGTGTGATTGCCGAGCAGGACGGCAATATGGAGCGCGATTACGCGTATACCATTGGCCGCTCTTTTGACGATCTGAAAAGCCCGGAATGGGTTGGAGCCGAGTGCGCCCGCCGCACGCTGTCGCGTCTGGCACCGCGCAAGCTCTCGACCATGAAAGCGCCGGTGATCTTCGCGCCGGAAGTGGCGACCGGTTTGTTTGGTCATCTGGTTGGCATGATCAGCGGCAGCAGCGTGTACCGCAAATCGACCTTCCTGCTCGATTCGCTCGGTAAGCAGATTCTGCCGGAGTGGCTGACCATTGAAGAGCATCCGCACCTGCTGAAAGGATTGGCGTCCACGCCGTTCGACAGCGAAGGCGTGCGCACTCAATCGCGTGACATCATTAAAGATGGCGTGCTGCTGAACTGGCTGTTGACCAGCTACTCGGCGCGCAAACTTGGCTTGCAGAGCACCGGCCACGCGGGCGGCATCCATAACTGGCGCATTGCTGGTCAGGGCCACAGCTTTGACGACCTGCTGAAACAGATGGGCACCGGTTTAGTGGTAACCGAGATGATGGGCTCCAGCATCAACGGTATGACCGGCGACTACTCGCGCGGCGCATCCGGTTTCTGGGTGGAAAACGGTGAGATTCAATATCCTGTGAGCGAGATCACAATCGCCGGTAACCTCAAGGATATGTGGCTCAATATGGTAACTGTCGGTAACGACATTGAAACCCGCAGCAATATACAATGCGGTTCGGTGCTGCTGCCGGAGATGAAAATCGCCGGACAATAAGAGTCATCGCTTTCTGAAAGCAGCCCGCAAGGCTGCTTTTTTTTTGGCCCGACAATAATAAAAGGAAATACCAATGCGTAATAAGCATGTGATTGCAGTGTTGTCGTTATCGCTGTTGTTCTCCTCGGCTAGCGTGTTTGCGGCCGATTTAGAAAAAGATATGGATGCGCTTAAAGATGGTCTGAGCGTGGTGAAGAAAACCTCCGACGCGCAGGAAATGCATACTGCGCTGGGTAAAATGCGCCAGGCGGCAACGGATGCTAAGCAATCCACGCCGGAAAAACTGGAAGGTCAGGCGGCCGATAGCGCGCAGATCAAGGATTATCACGCCGGTCTTGATTCGCTGATTGCCCAGATCGATGTGGTCGATCAGCTGGCGCAAGCCAACAAGCTGGACGAAGCCAAGGCCGAAGCCAAGAAACTGGAAGATATTCGCAACGCTAACCATAAGAAATTCCGCTGATAACACGGCCAGCCCAGCGGCTGGCCTTATTCCTCTTTGCCTTCTCACCGTTTAAATCCGCCTAAATCCATCATTTCTCGCATTTTGTGACCGCTTTCGCACACTTCGTGCGTCCTGAGATCTGGCGCACACTCGCCCGTGGGATTTCCACTTTGAGGTGGAAAAGATGCGTCTCAACAGCCTGCAGCGGAAAGCGTAATTTCTTTTCAACGCGAATTATCTGTAATTGTCCGCTGTAAACAGGAGTAACAAGGTGAGGAGTGAAGCTGTCCCGCTGAAACAGAGCACGCCGGAAGCGATCCAGGCGCTGGCGGATAAGGTATTAAGCCAAATTGCAGCGATCTACGCCGCGCATCACATCGAAGCCAACGCTGTGCAGCAGCAGATGCTGGCTTCGCATGTCCGTGCGATGGCATCGCGCTCCCTGACGGGTGAAGCGCTGCCGGAAGTAGAAGCTGAGCTGTTTGAAGATATCTCGCCGGAAACCATGGCGCTGGCGCAGCAGGTGGTTGATCTGTTTGGCAATCTGCCAAAAGAAGAAGCCTGGCTGTTATCCGTCCATATCGAAGTGGCGAAATCGAACGAAGCATAAATTGCGAGGAATTGAACATGGTAACTGTAGTGATTGGCGATCGTCTGGGTAAAGGTCAGAAAGTAGCAGCGGGCATCGAGAAAGCCGGTGGTCGTGCGGTGGTGGTGCCGGGCGTGGCAGCCGACATGAAGCTGGGCGACGTGATGAAAGCGGAAAACGCCGATTTCGGCATCTCCTTCTGCGGCAGCGGCGGTGCCGGTGCGATTACCGCGCAGAACAAATATGGCTACAAAGCCAAACACGGGATGCGTTCGATTGACGAAGGCGTTACCGCCATCAATGAAGGTGCCACCGTGCTGGGCTTCGGCTTTATGGATAAAGAAGAGCTGGGTGAGCGTCTGGTACAGGCCTGGACTAAAAAACACGGCAGCTAAGTATGAAACAGCAATACGAGACGCAGGTAACGGTGCAGGGCAAAGGCGACAGTAAAGCAAAAGCCTTTGCCGATGCGCTGAGCAAGGTGCAGCAGCAAGTGCTGCGCACCAGCCAAAAGATTCTGTTGCGCATTGAACCCATGGATGTGCGGGTGCTGCGCGCGCAGGAGAGCGTGCGAAGGGAGAAGTTTCTCTTTTTCTTCCTGGCGCGCGAGCGACGGAATTACAGCGTTGAGCTGGAAATTACCGTTAGCGTCACCGTGATCGATACCGACAAGGTGCAATTCACGGCGGCCTCATAGAACAGCCCAACACCATGCTGTGGCGGGTATAAAAAACGACAACAAAGGTAACAACATGTTCTTAATCATTTTGTTTAAGTCGTTAATCATTGGCGGATTGGTTGGCGTCGGGGTGGGAGCGGGCGCAGCGCGCATGTTCCACGCACCGACCACGCAAGGTATGGGCGCGTTCCGTACTTTGGGTGAACTCAATTCCTGTGAAGGCGATCCGGCATCGCACTTCTCCTTTGGTCTCGGCTTCTTCTTTAACGCCTGGGCATCATCCGTGGCAGCGGGTTCTTTCACGCAGGACGTCGATCACCGCATTTTGCCTAACTGGGGCGCGGCGGCATTGATGGTGAAAAACCGCAACGTGGCGGAAACGCTGCACAATCCGAAACGCATGGCGATTGCCTGCGGCATCATCGGCATGATTGTGGTGGCCTTCCTTAACAGCACCGCATCTGCGGTTCCGGCAGCCTTGCAGGTTACGGCGGTGAAAGTGCTGGTTCCGGCAGCGAACCTGCTGGTGAACACCGTGATGCCAGTGATCTTCTGGCTGGCAGCGATTGATGCCGGTAAGAAATCTGGCTTCTGGGCCACCATCTTTGGCGGTCTGGCGCAGCTGATCATGGGTAACGCCGTACCGGGTTTGGTGCTGGGCATCCTGATCGGTAAAGGCGTGGAAGAGAGCGGCTGGAACAAAGTCACCAAGGTGATGATGTTTGCCATCGTGCTGCTGTTTGCCTTAAGCGGCTTCTTCCGCGGTTTCGACATGAAACTGCTGCAATCCTTCCAACTGGGTATTCCGGGCTGGCTGGATATGATCCACAACAGCGTCAGCGGCAAATAAGGAGCCATCAGCATGAACGAGAACGAAAACAAAGGGTTCTGGTACGCCGACTGGTCTTTCCCGATTTTTGTTGGCCTGCTCTCCTCCGGCGTGTTTGCCGGTACGCACATGTATTACCTGTACGGCATTGGTGCTTTTAACGAAGTGGCGTTTGTTTCGATGCTGCGTGCTGGTATGGAAACCGGCGTGTATGGCGCGGTGGCGGCGTTTGGTGCCAGCTTCCTGTTTGCACGCATTATCGAAGGTTCGCTGGTGGGGATTCTCGATATCGGCGGCGCGATCCAGACCGGCGTCGGCCTCGGCGTGCCTGCGTTGCTGCTCGGTGCAGGAATCGTGTTCCCGGTCGCCAACTTTGCCGCATCGCTGGCGACGGGTTTGGTGGTGGGATTGGCGATTGGTTATCTGATCATCCTGGCGCGTAAGTTCACCATCAACCAGAGCGACTCAACCTACGGCGCAGACGTGATGATGGGCGCGGGTAACGCATCGGGCCGTTTCCTCGGGCCGCTGATTATCCTGTCTGCCATGGCCGCGTCGATTCCGATTGGTCTCGGTTCGCTGGTGGGCGCGCTGCTGTTCTACCTGTGGAATAAGCCTATTACCGGCGGCGCGATTTTGGGCGCGATGGTGTTGGGTGCGATGTTCCCGATTTCGCTGTAATGCGGTTGGTTTGACGGTCGCCATGAATGGCGACCCTACGATGGGTTGCAGCGATTTTCGTAGGGTGCGCATTTATGCGCACCTTAATGAGTAAGGAGTAAGCATGTTTGATCTGATTCTGCGCCGCGCACGTCTGTGCGACGAACTGCTGGTGGATATTGCCATCCAGCACGGCAAAATTGCCGCCGTCGGCGAGGTGAGCGGCCCGGCACAGCAGGAGCGCGATCTCGCGGGACGTTACTACGTCAGCGCTGGCTGGATTGACAGCCACGTGCACTGTTATCCCAAATCCCCGATTTATCACGACGACGCCGACACCATTGGCATGGCGCAAGGCGTCACCACGGTGGTGGATGCCGGCAGCACCGGCGCTGATGACATCGACGACTTTTATCAGCTCACGCGTTCGGCTACCACCGAAGTGCGTGCGCTGATCAACATTTCGCGCACCGGTATCGTGACGCAAAACGAGCTGGCCGATATGGCGCAGATCGATAGCGATGCGGTGGTGCAGGCGGTGAAACGCCGTCCCGACTTTATCGTCGGCTTGAAAGCGCGCATGAGCAGCAGCGTGGTGGGCGAGAACGGCATTCAGCCGCTGGTGCGGGCCAAGGCAATTCAGCAGGCAGCCGGCAACTTGCCGCTGATGGTGCACATCGGCAACAACCCGCCGGTGCTGGAAGAGATCGCCGATCTGCTGACCTCCGGCGACATCATTACCCACTGTTTTAACGGCAAACCGAACCGTATCTTGTCGCCGCAGGGCGAACTGAAAGCGGCGGTGAAAAATGCCATCGCGCGCGGCGTGAAGCTGGATATCGGCC
Source organism: Pantoea sp. B9002 (assembly GCF_013385945.1). NCBI lineage: Bacteria > Pseudomonadati > Pseudomonadota > Gammaproteobacteria > Enterobacterales > Erwiniaceae > Pantoea > Pantoea sp. B9002. Next base: position 60,022 of record NZ_JACAPA010000006.1, on the reverse strand, counting down.
ACGGCGGTGCCAGCTTCAGTTTTGAGGTGGCGCGTCAGGCGATTGCGCAGGGCATTCTGCCCGACACCATCAGCTCCGACATTTACTGTCGCAACCGCATCAACGGCCCGGTGCATAGCCTGGCGCACGTAATGTCGAAATTCTTCAGCATTGGCATGACGCTGCCGCAAATCATCGAGTGCGTCACCGTTAATGCCGCTGCTGGCCTGCGTCTGGCGGGCAAAGGGCGCTTAACCGCCGGTTATGACGCCGACCTGACCATTTTTACCGTCAAAGAGGAAGCCCGCCCGTTCGTCGATGCTGAAGGCGAGCGGGTGATGGGTGAGCAACATATTTTGCCGCAGGCCGTGGTTATCGCCGGTCACTGGCATCTGACTGATGAAGGGAAAGCGAATCATGTCTTCGATTTATGAAAAATATGACCTGAAACAGGTCATCAACGCCTCGGGCCGCATGACCATTCTTGGCGTTTCCACGCCGTCTGCGGAGGTGGTGGATACCGTCAGCTACGGTCTGAATCACTACTTCGAGATGAAAGATCTGGTCAATAAGACCGGTGCTTACATCGCCAAACTGCTGGACGTGGAGAGCGCGGTGGTGGTGTCGTGTGCCTCGGCGGGCATAGCGCAGAGCGTGGCGGCGGTGATTGTTAAAGATAACGACTGGCTGCTGGAAAATCTGCACGCCGCGCCGCTCAGCGTGCCACACGATATCGTGGTGCCAAAAGGGCATAACGTGAACTTTGGCGCGCCGGTTGGCAGCATGGTGGCGCTGGGCGGCGGTCGTTTAATCGAAGCCGGTTACAGCAACGAATGTTCGCCAGAGCAGCTGGCGGCGGCGATCACGCCCACCACGGCGGCGCTGATGTACATCAAATCGCACCACTGCGTGCAGAAAAGCCATCTCAGCGTGGAGCAGGCGGCAGTTGTGGCGCGCAAACACGGCATTCCATTGATTGTCGATGCGGCAGCGGAAGAAGATTTGCAGTGCTACTACCAAATGGGCGCGGATCTAGTGATTTACAGCGGTGCCAAGGCGATTGAAGGGCCGACCAGCGGCTTAGTGATTGGTCGTACGCAATACGTTGAGTGGGTGAAACGTCAGAGCAACGGTATTGGCCGCGCGATGAAAGTTGGTAAAGAGGGCATTCTTGGCCTGACGCAGGCGATTGAAAACTATCTGGTGCAGCCAAAAACCACCGGCGCCGAGATGGTGGCTAACATGACGCCTTTCATCGACAACCTCAACACGCTGAACGGCGTCAGCGCGCGCGTGGTGTGGGATGCCGCCGGACGCGATATTGCGCGTGCCGAAATCAAGTTTGATGAAGCGGTCACCGGCTGGCCGACTGGCGAACTGGTGCAGGCGCTGAAAACCGGCGACATCGCCATCTATTTCCGTGGCTACAAAGCCAACGAAGGCATTATCGAAGCCGATGTGCGCAGCGTTAGCGCCGATCAGCTGCACATCATCTTTAGCGCTATTCAGGCGTTGATCAGCGGAGGAAAACGCGCATGAGTCTGAACCCGAATTTCTATCAGGATCGCCTGTGCCTTAACGTGCTGGCCGGTTCGAAGCAGAACGCCAAAGAGATCTGGCAGGCGGCTGAAGGCCATGTGCTGGTGGGCGTGTTGTCAAAAAACTACGCCAGCAATGAAGCGGCAATTACCGATATGCGCGAGTATGCGGCGCTGATCGACAATGCGCTGTCCGTGGGTTTAGGCGCGGGCGATCCGAACCAGTCGGCGATGGTGAGTGAGATCTCGGCGGTGCTGCAACCGCAGCACGTCAATCAGGTGTTTACCGGCGTGGCGACCAGCCGTGCGCTGCTCGGCCAGAATCAAACCGTGGTGAATGGTTTGATTTCACCCACCGGCACGCCGGGCCTGGTGAAAATCTCCACCGGACCGCGCAGCTCAAAGAGCGCCGACGCAATTGTGCCGATCGACAGCGCTATCGCAATGTTGCAGGACATGGGCGGCAGCTCGGTGAAATACTTCCCGATGGGCGGCCTGAAAGCGGTGAATGAGTATCGTGCGGTGGCGGAAGCCTGCGCGCGTTACGACTTCTGGCTAGAACCCACCGGCGGCATCGATCTCAATAATTTCGAAGAGATTGTCCGTATTGCGCTCGATGCCGGTGTGAGCAAAGTGATCCCGCACGTTTATAGTTCGATTATTGATAGCGCAAGCGGCGACACGCGCATTGACGATGTGCGTCAGCTTCTGGCAACGTGCAAGAAACTGCTGTAACAAATGAGTAACAGGTGAGGCTCCGTGAGATTTCCCAATCAGCGTCTGACCCAGCTTTTCGCTGCGCTGCAAAATGAAACGCTGCCGCAGGATGAGCTGGCACGCCGCTTTTCCGTTTCAACGCGCACGGTGCGCACCGATATCACCGCGCTGAACGCGCTGCTGGAGCAGCACGGCGCGCAGTTTGTGCTGGCGCGCGGCGCGGGATATCAACTCAAAATTGACGATGCGGCGCGCTTTGGCCGCTTACAGCAAGAGAGCGCCACGCCGCTGCGCGTGCCGCGTACTTCGCAGGAGCGCGTGCGCTATCTGCTGACGCGCTTTCTTACTGCGGCGTATTCGATCAAGCTGGAAGATCTGTCGGAAGAGTGGTTTGTCAGCCGCGCCACGCTGCAAAGCGATATGGCAGAAGTGCGCGAATGGCTGGGCCGCTATCACCTCAATATCGAAACCAAACCGCATTACGGCATGAAGCTGTTCGGCAGCGAGGCGGCGATCCGCACCTGCTTAACCGACCTGCTGTGGCAGATCGATCAGGAGACGCCAGACAGCCCGCTGCTGACGGTGGAAGCGCTGCACAGCGGCATCCTGGCGCAGCTCGAACCTTTGCTGCAACAATGCTTTGCCCAGCATGCCATTCGCCTCAGCGATGAGGGCGATCGCTATCTGCAAATCTACTGCGCGGTGGCGGTGCGACGCATCAGCGAAGGTTTCCCGCTCAACGATCCGGGTGCGGAAGATGTGGGCGAGGAAGTGCGCGAAGCGGCGCACGACCTGATAAACCTGATGCGTCCGCTGGTCGGCAAACCGATTTCACAGGCGGAAGAGAACTGGCTGCGGGTCAACATCGCCGCGCGCCAGATTCAGGCGCTGGCACCGAGCACCATTAACGCCGACGACGCCGATGCGCTGGTCGATTACCTGCTGAACTACATCAACACCCATTACAACTATCGGCTGCAGCACGACGAGCAGCTGCGCGCCGATCTGCTCACTCATATCAAAACCATGATCACGCGGGTGCGCTACCAAATCCACATCCCCAATCCGCTGCTGAGCAACATCAAGCAGCACTATCCAATGGCCTACGATGTGACGCTGGCGGCGGTGACCAGCTGGGGCAAATACACGCCTTATACTATCAGTGAGAACGAGATCGGTTTTCTGGTGCTGCACATCGGCGTCGGGCTGGAGAGGCATTACGACGTTGGCTATCAGCGCCATCCGCAGGTGCTGCTGGTGTGCGACAGCGGCAACTCCACGCTGCGCATGATCGAAGCGCTGCTGCTGCGCAAATACCCGCAATTGGTGGTGACGGCGCGACTGTCGCAGCGCGACTATGAACTGCGCGATCATATTGATGAAGACTTCGTGATCTCTACCGCGCGGCTCAGCGAGAAGAACAAGCCGATTGCGGTGATGTCGCCATTCCCAACCGAGTTCCAGCTGGAGCAGCTCGGCAAGCTGGTGCTGGTGGATCGCACGCGCCCGTACATGCTGGAGAAGTACTTCGATGCCCAGCACTTTATGGTGCTGGATAAGCCGATGGCGCAGTCAGAGTTGTTCCGCCTGCTGTGCGATCAGCTGGAAGGTGAAGGTTTTGTCGATGCGGATTTTTATCCGTCGGTTGAGGAGCGCGAAGCGATTGTCAGCACCCTGCTCGGCGAAGGCATCGCGCTGCCGCATTCACTCGGCTTGCTGGCGCAGAAAACCGTGGTCTACACGGTGCTGGCGCCGCACGGCGTCAGCTGGGGCGAGGAGACGGCATCGGTGATTTTCCTGCTGGCCATCAGCAAAAGCGAGTACGAAGAGGCGATGGCGATTTACGATTTGTTCGTCACTTTCCTGCGCGAAAGGGCGACGGCGCGGCTGCGTGATTGCGCCGATTTCGTCAGTTTTAAAGCAGTGGCGATCGATTGTTTGAGTCGGTTGTAGGTTTTGTGCGCGCTGTCCCCCATCCCGGCCTTCCCCCGCAAGCGGGGGAAGGAGATGCTGACACATGCAGCTTCATCACTGACATGTGGCAGCATCTTCCTCCCAAATGCAGCTTAATCACTGACATATGGCAGCATCTTCCTCCCCCATTTATGGGGGAGGACCGAGGTGGGGGACTGCGGGCACAATCTAACCGCGCTTCGCCAGCAACCTCGGAATCTCACGCAAACACCAGGCTTTGGCTTCGCCCATGCTGTCGCGGCGCCACGCCATAATAATGTCCACTTCACGCGTATATTCGGCGCTCACCACGCGTAAACGACCTTCGGCGATATCCTGCTCCACCATCGGATACGGCATGGTCGCCACACCCAAACCGGCCAGTAGCGCGCGGCGTTTATCATCCATGCTGCTTACCGTCAGACGCTGCTGCTTGTCCAGCAACTGCACCGTCAGCACCGGGCGCTCGCGTGCGGTGTCCGCCACCGCGATGCCGCGATATTTCACGCGCGTCACTTCTGACAGCGGCTCAGCTTCCTGATGAATCGGATGATCCGGGCTGGCAACGTAGACGCTCATAATGCTGTACAGCTTGCGGGTGTTGATTTCGGTTGAGGCGCGGAAGTGCATATCCGGGGCAATCACAATATCGGCGCGTCCCTGTTCCAGCCTTTCCCATGCGCCGGCTAACACTTCCGTGATCAGCGAAATCTGCGTATTGGCTTTTTCTGACAGCTTTTCTACCAGCGGAAACAAACGTTCGGAAGGAACCAGCGCCTCGGCAACAATGGTGAGATGCGTTTCCCAACCGCGCGCCAGCGCTTCGGCATCGGTGGTGAGTTTATCGGCGGCTTCCAGCAGCACGCGGCCCCGTTCCAGCAGCATGCGGCCCACGTTGGTGAACTTGGTGCGGTGGCCGGAACGGTCAAACAGCACCACATCCAGCTCCTCTTCCAGCTTCTGCATGGTGTAGCTCAGCGCGGAAGGGACGCGACCCAGTTCATCGGCCGCGGCGGCAAAGCTGCCACGACGGTCAATAGCATCCATCACCCGTAAAGCTTCAAGAGTTAACGCGCGGTCTTTTGCCATGCCGATTCTCTGTCAGTAAATTTGAACATGCCAGGCAGATTAACTGGCTTACAATCCGGCGTCCAGACTTTTACCATAATCCCATCAAGCCTGCGGTCGGATCTCACCGCAGCGCGTCGGAGGATTATCATGATGACAACCCGCTGCGCGTCCGCATGTGGCCAGGCCGATTTCGGTTGGTTGCAGGCGCGCTACAGCTTCTCATTTGGCCACTATTTCGATCCAAAATTAATGGGCTACGCGTCGCTGCGCGTGCTCAACCAGGAAATTCTGGCACCGGGCGCCGCATTCCAGCCGCGCAGTTATCCGCAGGTCGATGTGCTGAATCTGGTGCTGCAAGGTGAAGCCGAGTATCGCGACAGCGAAGGCAATCATCTGGTGGCGCGCGAAGGCGAGGCGATGCTGCTCTCTGCGCGTCAGGGCGTGAATTACAGTGAAATCAACATCAGCAAAGATCGCCCGTTAACCCGCATGCAGCTGTGGCTGGCGGCCTGTCCGGAACGTGAAAATCCGCTGTTGCAGAAGCTCGAGCTGCCGCAGCAAACCAGCGTATTGATCGCCTCGCCCGATGGCGCGCAGGGGAGCCTGCAGCTGCGCCAGCAGGTTTGGGTGCATCAGGTGACGTTAGCGCCGGGCGAGCAGTACACGGTGAAATTGCACGGGCCGCGCGCTTATCTGCAATCGATCCATGGTTCGCTGGATGTGCAGGCCAGCAGCGCCAATCAGCAGCCGCTGAACTGCGGCGACGGCGCGTTTCTCAGCGATGAGAACCAGATTAGCCTGCAGGCCAGAACGCCGCTGCGCGCGCTGGTGATTGACCTTCCCGCGTAATCCTCACGCACAAAAAAGGGCGACCGAAGTCGCCCTGATACTTTGCTGTAATGCTTACTTGAGAATGGTGAAGGCCGTAGTCACGTGCTTCACGCCGCTCACACGGCTGGCAACATCGGCCGCCGCCTTCGCTTCTTCTGCGGTAACTAATCCTAACAGGAACACTTCACCGTTTTCGGTGGTCACTTTGACGTTCGAGGATTTCACCTGATCGCTGCCCAGCAGCTGCGAGCGGATTTTGGTGGTGATCCAGGTATCCGATGACGAAGTGCCGAGGCTGACTTTCTGTCCGCTGCGGATTTCGTTATACACCTCGGTGGCACCATCAACGCCCATGGCGATCTGTTTGGCTCGGCTGGCCAGATCCGGGGTTGGCGACTGTCCGGTCAGCAGCACTTTGCCCTGATAGGCGGTGACAACCACACGCGCCTGGTTTTTGATCTGTTCATCTTTTGCCAGTGCGTTCGAGACGCGCAGCTCCAGCGTACCGTCATCTACCTGCGTGCCCACGGTGCGCGGGTCAGTGGCGGTTTTGGTGGCGACGGCAGCGCCGCCGGCAACCACGGCAACACAGCCTTGCAGCAGCATGGCGGTTAAGAGAATGGCGACAGCGTTCAATGCTTTCATTTGAGCTCCTTCAGTCATTCCTGGTGTGGGAATAAAGTGTTATCAATCAAATCGCACAGGCAGTTCAGCGTCAGCATATGCATTTCCTGAATGCGCGCACTGCGATGTGATGGAATGCGAATTTCCACATCATGCGGACCAAGCAGGCCCGCCAGCTCACCGCCGTCGTGGCCGGTTAACGCAACGATGGTCATATCGCGGGTAACCGCAGCTTCAACCGCTTTGACGATATCGCGGGTGTTGCCACGGGTGGAAATGGCCAGCAGCACATCACCAGCCTGACCAAGCGCTCGAACCTGCTTGGCGTAAATTTCATCGTGCAGACGATCGTTACCAATCGCCGTCAGCATCACATTATCTGCGCTCAGCGCCAGCGCAGGCAGGCTAGGACGCTCCGTCTCGAAACGGTTAATCATGCTGGCGGCAAAATGCTGGGCATTCGCCGACGACGCACCGTTACCGCAGCTAAGGATTTTGTTACCGTTCAGCAGCGACTGCACCAGCGTCATCGCGGCGCGGGAAATCGCATCGGGCAGCGCTTCGGCCGCGGCGATTTGGGTCTGAATACTTTCGGTAAAACACGCTTTAATTCTGTCCTGCACAAGACCACCTGGTTCTATCCATCGGCATTAAAGGCATCGGGCAGCCACTCCAGCTCACGCCCGGTAATGGCAATGATGTCAAAACGGCAATTCACCGTATCAAAACTGCCGCCACGCGCCAGCAACCAGAGCGCGGCGGCACGCAGCAGCTTTTGTTGTTTCTGGCGCGTTACGCTGGCGGCGGCACCGCCGTAGCGCGCATCGCGTCGATAGCGCACTTCAACAAATACCCAGCAATCGGCGTCGCGCATAATCAGGTCAATTTCCCCGCTGCGACAGCGTACATTGCTGGCGAACCACTGCAGCCCGGCGCGCTCCAGATAGCGGCGCGCCAGTTGTTCCTGCTCAGCGCCAATGCGCTGGCGGTTTACTGCACCGGAACGATCTGTCCCTGACGATACTGGTTCCATGCCAACTTCCTGTTGATCACGCAATCCGTGTCGGCGTTCAGCTTGCCGGTGTTGCCATCAATGGCAAAGCCTGGCACCTGACGCATCTGGTTAAAGTGATTCGCCAGCGTCCAGGCATCAATGCCCATCGCGTAGAGGCGAACCAGCGAATAATCGTTGTTAAACGACTTCGCCGCCTGCTGCATCAGGCCCGGATTGCTACCGGACAGCAGCGGAATATCGCTGAACTGCAGGCCATCCATCTCCAGACGGAAATCCGGGCCTGCGCCAGCTTGCGCACTACGCGAACTGGCGTACAGCGCGGTGTTATTACGGCTACTGGTACGCATTGCAATCATCGGCTTAATCAGCTGCAGCTCATCCTGGCTGGCGACAATGTACACCGCATCCACGCTACCGCTGCTGACATCGGCGGTTGGCGCCGGTGCGCTGGTTTGCGGCGCAGGAATCGTTAGGCCGGCAATCGCCACGCTCTGCGATTGCGCAGGCTCAACGTTCAGCGGTGTACCGCTTAACGCAATACCCGCACCACTGTTGATCCCTTGCTTCAGTTCGCCAACGCCGCCAAAACGCTGCTGCAGTACGGTTGAACCACCCAGCGTTTGCCACTCTTGCGCGAACGCTTTGCTGATGCGATCGCCATAACTGCTGCGCGGCACCAGCAACAACGGCTGGCGTTTACCCTGCTCGTAGATATGGTGCGCGGCATCGCGCGCTTCGTCTTCAGGAGAAAGCGCAAAGTAACAAATATTCGGATGGTTCTGGATCTGTTCGGGTTCGTTCAGCGCCAACACGTTCAGTGCGGTTTGGCTGTTGACCACTTGCTCAACGTCGTTTTTCAGTAGCGGGCCGACCACCAGCGTGGCGCCATCCTGCTGTGCTTGCTGCATCACCTGCGTAATCGGCTGGCTGCTGGTGTCATACACTTTCACCTGCGCATTACTGTCGCCTTGCGCTGCGACCGGTTGTGCGGCTGGCTGCGGCTGCTCGGTTTGCGGCGGTGTGTTACCTGCAACGGCAGGGCTGACAACGCTATTGGCGTCAGTTGGCTGTTGCGCGCTGGCATCGGCAGCAGCAGGCGCTGCTTGCGGCGCTGGCGCATTGAGCACGCCATTGCGCGCATCGTTGAAGCCTTTCTGAATTGCATTGGCAAACACCTGCGCCTGGCCGTTAAGCGGCAGCAGCAGCGCGATGGTATTCGTCGACGCTTTGGTGAAGTTCTGCACCTGGCTGAGCTGGGTGGGCAGAGTTTTGGCGCCTGGGTTCTGCGGATAGCGCGTCTGCCAGTCTTTAATCGCCGCCTTCAACATCTGTGGATCCTGGCTGTTGGTGCGCCAGGTATTCAGCAGATCGAGCCAGCCTTGCAGCGTATTTTCAGCAGCATTGATCACCAGACTATTAATCTGATCCTGCGTCATCTGCGTCAGTGCTTGCCAGGTTGCATCGATATTGTTCAGACGATCGGCGCCCTTCAGCAGCGGCTCTTGCGCAATATAGGCACGCAGCAACGAGAGTGAAGGGCGATTCTGCGCCGCCGCGATTTGCAGTGCGTAGTAGCGCACCTGCTGATCCTGCGACAGGCCGTCAGTTTTTACCTGACCAAGTTGCTGTTGCGCACCGTTATAATTCTGCTGGCCAATCAGCATCTGCGCACGTAGCAGCAGCAGTTCTTGCTGTTGCACATCGCTTAACTGCTGCGGCAATTGATTGAGCTGATTAGCTGCCTGCGGATACTTTCCTTCCTTCAACAGGGCACGGATGGCAAGTAATTGCCAGTCGGTCTTGCTATCATCGCTGCTTTGCTGCACCTGCTGCAGATAATAGTCAGACCGGCCAGTCGCAGGACCCTGAATATTGACGTTAGAGGTTTGTTGCGGTCCCTGACCACTACAGGCGGCTAAAATCAGCCCAGCGAGAAGAACAGGTACTAAGCGTCCTGCTTTATGACGTACGACTTTTGAAGGAAGCATACTGTATCCAGTGATGTTTTTTTCAAGATGCTCAATATTAAATCGGCAATTCGGATGAAACAATGAAACAACTCGATCGGGCAGAGATTTCTGCCAGCACGCTCTATATCGTTCCTACCCCGATCGGTAACCTGGGTGATATCACTCAACGAGCGTTGACGGTGCTCTCAAGCGTCGATCTAGTCGCAGCGGAAGATACACGTCATACCGGGCTGTTGCTACAACATTTCGCCATCAATGCGCGACTCTTCGCACTTCACGACCACAACGAACAGCAGAAAGCTGAGGTGCTGTTAGCTAAGCTGCAAGAGGGCCAGAGCATCGCGCTGGTCTCCGATGCCGGCACGCCGTTAATCAACGATCCCGGCTACCATTTGGTACGTCGCTGCCGTGAAGCTGGCGTGCGCGTGGTGCCGTTGCCGGGTGCCTGCGCGGCGATTACAGCATTAAGCGCGGCGGGGTTACCGTCCGATCGTTTCTGTTACGAAGGGTTTCTACCGGCCAAAAGCAAAGGACGTTGCGATGCGCTGCGCGCGCTGGGTGAAGAGTCGCGCACGCTGATTTTCTATGAATCGACCCATCGCCTGATCGATAGCCTGCAGGATATGGTCAGCGTGTGGGGTGCCGAGCGCTACGTGGTGCTGGCGCGTGAGATCACCAAAACGTGGGAATCTATTCAAGGCGCGCCGGTCGGTGAATTGCTGGCGTGGGTGCTGGAAGATGAAAACCGTCGTAAAGGCGAGATGGTGCTGATTGTTGAAGGGCATAAAGCCGATGAAGAAGCGCTGCCGGCTGAGGCGTTGCGCACGTTGGCGCTACTGCAAAAAGAGCTACCGTTGAAGAAAGCCGCCGCGCTGACGGCAGAAATTCACGGTGTGAAGAAGAACGCACTCTATAAGTATGCGCTAGAGCAGCAAGAGGCGTGACAAACGGTGGCAGATCGCCTATTATCCCGCGCCGAAGCTGACTAGACAGTCGCCGCTTTGTCGTCGTCCTCTTTCGGGGGGAGACGGGCAAAGGGGAGGAAAGTCCGGGCTCCATAGGGCAGGGTGCCAGGTAACGCCTGGGGGGCGCAAGCCTACGACCAGTGCAACAGAGAGCAAACCGCCGATGGCCCAGTAATGGGATCAGGTAAGGGTGAAAGGGTGCGGTAAGAGCGCACCGCGCGGCTGGCAACAGTTCGTGGCACGGTAAACTCCACCCGGAGCAAGGCCAAATAGGGGTTCACAAGGTACGGCCCGTACTGAACCCGGGTAGGCTGCTTGAGCCAGTGAGCGATTGCTGGCCTAGATGAATGACTGTCCACGACAGAACCCGGCTTATCGGTCAGTTTCGACTTTTTTAAACACAAAACCCGCTTCGGCGGGTTTTGTGTTTTCTGGGGTTGGGTGCGCGCTGGCCCTCATCCTAACCTTCTCCCGCAGGCGGGAGAAGGAACCGATCGAGCGATCTTTCAAACCGCAATAAACAGTTCCCTCTCCCTCTGGGAGAGGGTTAGGGTGAGGGAATACACACACTTTTAATTAAACGCCTCCACGTAAAGAAATGAAAATCCCTGAAAACATTATTGCCGCTATGCCAGAATAAGCGCGTGTTTAACTACTGAGGACAAATTTAATCCACACTGACGAGAAGCAACAACGTGGATAAGTTGTAATTTTATGGACAAAATGTTTGTGGCAAATAAGGCTTCACTCTCCTCCTCTCTCTCTGAATCAAACTGCTCAATCTGCGATCAGCACTGGCGCTTCGCGCTTTAGTTCCGTTCTCTCCTATTCTGACTTTTTAATTTAACTTTGCTAACACGCTTATTTTCGCGTGGGTGGCGTTTATTTCTCGTTCAGGAGAGAAATCATGCTGTATTGGATTTTATTAGCGCTGGCGATCGCCGCGGAAATTATTGGCACCGTCTCAATGAAATGGGCCAGCGTAAACGGTGGCAACACCGGTTATATTTTTATGCTGGTAATGATCGCACTTTCATATATTTGTTTATCCTTCGCCATTAAGCGCATTGCCCTTGGTGTGGCATATGCCATGTGGGAAGGCATTGGCATTCTGTTTATTACGCTGTTTAGCGTGCTGTTGTTCGATGAAGCTTTATCCGCCATCAAAGTAGCCGGCCTGCTGACGCTGATCCTCGGCATTGTCCTGATCAAATCAGGTACGCTGAGCCGCAAGGAGCTGCGCCATGGCAACGTTTAACTGGATACATATCGCATGGCTGGCGCTGGCCATTGGCCTGGAGATTGTCGCCAATATCTTCCTGAAATACTCCAACGGTTTCCGCCGTCCGCTGTTTGGCGTGTTATCACTGGTTGCGGTGCTGGCGGCATTCAGCGCGCTGGCGCAGGCGGTGAAAGGCATTGATTTGACGGTAGCCTACGCATTGTGGGGCGGGCTGGGATTGGTCGCCACCGTGGCGGCGGGCTGGATTCTCTTTGGTCAGCGTCTGAGTCGGGTTGGCTGGCTGGGCGTGGGATTATTGTTGATCGGTATGGTGCTGATTAAGTTTGCCTAAGGTTCCCTCTCCACGTTGGGAGAGGGTAAGAGCATCAACCCCGGCCGTGTGGCTCATCCCAGTCAAAGGCTGGACCCAGCGAGATCACACCGCTTGGGTTGATGGTTTTGTGGCTGCAATAGTAGTGATGGCGGATGTGCGGCAAATTGACCGTGTCGGCGATGCCCGGCATCTGGAAGATGTCGCGCAGGAAGCCGCTCAGATTGCGGTAATCACTGATGCGGTGACGATCGCACTTAAAGTGGGTAACGTAGACCGGATCGAAGCGCACCAGCGTGGTCCACAAGCGTAAATCGGCTTCGGTAAGGTGGTCGCCAGTGAGATAACGGTGTTGGCCGAGAATCTGTTCAAGACGCGCTAACGAATGGAACAGCGCCGTTACCGATTCATCGTACGCCGCCTGCGAAGTGGCAAAACCGCTTTTATACACGCCATTGTTGACCGTGTCGTAAACCCAGCTGTTCACTTCATCAATCTTGTCGCGCAGCTCCGCCGGATAATAGTCACCCGCGCGGGCACCTTGCGCATCGAACGCGCTGTTGAGCATGCGCATGATATCGGCGGATTCATTGCTGACGATGGTTTGCTGGGTTTTATCCCACAGCACCGGCACGGTCACGCGGCCGGAATAGTGCGCATCGGCGTGCAGATAGATCTGATAGAGAAACTCTTTTTGATACAGCGCGTCGCCGGTAGCGTCAGGGAAGCTGGCGTCGAAAGTCCAGCCGTTCTCCAGCATCAGCGGATGCACCACCGAAACCGAAATCATCTCTTCCAATCCCTTGAGCTTAAGCATTAACAGCGTGCGATGCGCCCACGGGCAGGCAAGCGAGACGTAAAGATGATAGCGACCACGCTCAGCGGCGAAGCCCGCTTTGCCGGTTGGACCGGCGCTGCCATCGGCGGTAACCCAGTTACGCCAGACGGCTTCTGTGCGTTTGAAGCGGCCACCGGTTGACTTCGTATCGTACCAGGTGTCGTGCCAGACACCGTCAATCAGCTGTCCCATAAGCCCTCCATAATAAAAAAGGGGCGAGGAAAATCCCCGCCCCTGTTAATCAGTATATGTGTTCTCTAACGCTTGTGCTGCTTAGCGTGCGGTCGCTGGCTGAACGCGCTGACGAATCAGACGGTCGATGCTGTAAGCGCCTGGACCTACCAGACCCAACACCAGGAAACCACCGGCGATGGAGAGGTTTTTCATGAACATCAGCTGGTTAACACCTTCCGCGAAGTTGCTGTGGAACAGGAACGCGGTCAGCAGGGTAAAGCCAGCGGTGAACAAGGCGGTAAAGCGCGTCAGGAAACCGAACAGAATCGCCAGGCCGCCGCCGAACTCCAGCAGAATAACCAGCGGCAGCAGGAAGCCTGGGACGCCCATCGCCTGCATGTATTGTGCGGTACCAGCGTAACCGGTGATTTTGCCCCAGCCTGCGGTGATAAACAGAATGGTCATTAATACGCGTGCTACCAGCAGGCCTGAGTCTTCGAATTTTTTCATCATCTACTCCAACAAGGTTTTTGTTGCAGGTTGTTGGCCTGCGGGTTTTGAATCCCCTTGAACCGGTTGTTTCAGTTCAGTGGGCTGATGGAGGGAGATGATAATCGCAGGTTGAAAGAGTTGTAAGCGAGATAAACTGTCAATGTTGTTCAGTAAATTTGAGTAGGGCGAAACCGAACCATCTCGATCCGGTTTTAGAGAGAGGAATTAGCGTGTATCTAAAGTCGATTTGATCATGCGCCAGGTGCTCCAGACGCCGAAACCGCGCTTGGCCCAGCGCAGCAGACGGTTGGGGCTGCGAATCGACCAAATGGCCAATGCGCTGCTGCCAATCGCCAGATAACGACGCATGCCGATAATGGTTAACCAACCACGATCGTACTGCGCGGTGCTGGCCAGCCAGTCGCGGCGGTCGGCGCTGAGATCAAGCCGCTGCTGCTGCACCTGATTGAGCAGTTCGTGAATGCGTGCTTCACGTTCGCGGCGGCTCATAAGCGATGCTCCTCCAGCAGGGTACGATCGGTATCCAGCTCTTTACGCGTGTGGCGCAGCAACGTTGACTGACGCGATTTGTACAACGTCCACAAACCGAAGATCAGCGCCAGCGCAAACAGTACTGCGGTGGTAATGGCAATCGCCATCAGGCGATATTGAGCATCCACCGCCCAGATGATCAACACCATCAGGCTCATCAGACCGAAAGCGGTAAACAGCATGGTAAGGCCCACCATCATCAGCATCTGAATCAGGTTTGCCTTTTCCTCTTCCAGTTCCACAATGGCCAGTCGGACACGCGTCTCGACCATGCTGACCAGCGTGGTAACTATCCGTTGACCGATGTTAAAGACCCCTTTGCCGGGGCCGTGGCTTTGCTGACTATCACTCATCATTAACGCCGTGAGATTAAAATGCCGATTAGAATACCTACCGCTGCACCGATGCCCACGCCGTGCCACGGATTATCGCGCACGTATTCGTCCGCTTTTTCCGCTGCTTCACGCGTGGTTTGTGCAATACGTTCGCCGGAATCGCCGAGGCGTTCACGGGAGCTTTCAATAGCGCCGCGCGCTTTGTGACGCAGTTTATCCAGCTCACCTTTGGATTTATCTGCTGAGCTGCTCAGCACTTCTTCCAGGGTATCAGCCAGATTTTTCAATTCAGCGCGCAGATGTTCAGATGTTGTTTCTTTAGCCATGGAAATCTCCTTTTACAGCATTTAGTTAAGTCCGATTAATAAGGTTCAGCTTCAAGCTTTTTCAGTTCGTGCTGCGCCTCTTCAAGCTTACGTTCGCGCTTCTCAATTTTGTCCTTGTCGCCGTCCTGACGCTCTTCTTTCAGCTCACGCTCACGCTCGGCGATTTTGTGCTTCTGCTCGGCAATGCGTTCGCTGTGCGCGGATTTCAACTTCTCATCGGTGCAGCCTGCGCGGACTTCGGTCAACGCGCGCTCCAGCCCGGTAACGCGGCGCTGGTTGTTGTGCTGTTTCGCCATATCGATCTCGCGCTGAATATCCTGCTCTTTTTGTTGGCAGAGCGATTCAGCCGCCAGCAGCGAACCCGAGAGTGAGAAAAGAATAGCACCTAGCAGTAATTGATGTTTCATCAGGTTGTGACCTTCCATTGTTGATGACCTGCCTGAGAGCAGACAGGAGAAGCTTCCCAGCATGTCTTAGGCTTACGCTACCTCTAAGGATAGACAGCAGATGAAAAAATTCAAAGAAGACGCGGGGATAGCGAGGATTAGCTCACCGCCTGGCTCAACGTCAGGCGGTGACATTTAACTGTAAGTGGGGCGATTGGCGTCAGGATATTGCTGCGAAGCCTGCGGGCCAGTGGCCACGACAAAGCCTTGTGGCAACAGGCGCTTCAACACTTTCTGCGCCGCCAGGCTCTGTTCTTCATTCTCAAAATGAATCACCAGCGCATCGCCGGAAGGCGTAATACTTTTGATACGCACGCCCTGCGCAGAAAGTTGCTGATAGAGATAAAAACCATCGGGCAGATTGGTGCCGCTGTTAGCGACGCGGATCTGCACCACGGTTTCATGCTGCATCAAGGTGGGAACGAAACAGATCGCCAGCAGCGCCAACGCGCCACCCAGCGCCCAAGGCAGGAAACGCCTTGGGAATCCACGGAGTTTGATCATGACTGTGAATTCCCGTTACGCGTCGACTGACGTTTGCGCCAAATCACCACTAAAGAACCGACAAGGCCAATTACCAGCAGCACCAGCGGCAGCAGCATCAGGCACAACATCAGCTCATCTTCGTAACGACGGAAAATCGGCGTTTTACCCAGCGCGAAGCCCAGCACGGTAAGGATCAGCACCCACAGGAAGCCACTTACCCAGTTGAAGAACTGGAAGCGCGCATTGCTCAGGCCAGAAAGCCCAGCGATGGTGGGGAGCAAGGTGCGGACGAAGGCAATAAAGCGACCCACCAGCAATGCAGACAAGCCATGGCGATGGAACAATCTGTGGGCGCGTTGATGATATTGCGCGGGCAAATGCGAAAGCCATTTTTGTACGGTAGGCGTATTACCGAGCCAGCGGCCCTGAATGTAGCTCACCCAGCAGCCAAGGCTGGCGCCGGTCGTCAGAATCAGCAGCGTTAGCGGGAAACCCATGGTGCCTTTGGCAATCAGAACACCCACCAGAATCAGTAAACTATCGCCCGGCAGAAAGGCGGCGGGCAGCAGTCCATTTTCCAGAAACAGAATCATGAACAGCACGCCATAAATGGCCCAAACCAGCGTCGGGTCGGAGAGCATTTCGTAATCCTGCTGCCATAAGGCATGCAGCAATGCTTGCAAAATATCCATCAATCATTCCTGAACATCATTGTTAAACGTGCCCGTGAGGGGCTTAGGCGCAGACTGGCGTTGGTTATACATTTTAGATAAGCAGCCTGAGCAGGAGTTTCCGGATCCTTCCAGAATTGATTGTTAAATCAGCGACTTTTTAAAGCCCTGTCGCAAAGGGTAATAAAAGGGCGATAACTGTAACAAAAATAACGTTATCCAGACAGGGGAAAGTGCCTGCCGCACAGGAGTTTTACCTTTAGACGCAGGTGGTCAAAAGGAGCTTTACATGAGCTGACACTATTGCAGACTAACTGACTTTTTCGGCAACAAAACGCCTGAAAAATAAGCAGGATCAGCGTGGATTTTCGCTACCTTCAGGCAGGATGACCGGATTTTCCGCAAACATGTAACGATCGACGTTAAATTCGAAATCGTCGGTGGTGGCGTTAAACAGCATCTGCTTAGTATTTTCCAGATGTTGCCACATTGCCAGCTTACTGGCGGCGGGATCTTTGCGGATCAGGGCTTTGAGGATCTGGTCGTGATCGTCACACCAGCTGGTGATATTTTTGGCATCAATATGTTCGTGCAGCTTCAGCCAGTAAGGATTGTGCAGACGGTGCAGCCACATCTTCTCGACAATCGCTGCTAAGGCGCTGTTCTGCGTCGATTGCGCGATGCGCACATGAAACTCCATATCCCACGCCGAATCGCGTGAATGATCTTCCTGACGCGCTTTCTCCTGAATCGCCATCAATGCCACGATATCCTGACGTGTCACCTGCGTGGCGGCAAACTCAGCCACGTTGCTTTCAATTAGCTGGCGCGCCTGCAATAACTCGAAGGGGCCGAAATTGGCGAACTCCAGCTGGCTGGATGTCACCACGCGATTCTGCTGCTGGCTGCTGATGACGTGAATGCCGGAACCTTTCCGTACCTCCACGTAACCTTCCACTTCCAGCATGATGATCGCTTCACGCACCACGGTTCGGCTCACCTGCATCTCTTCCGCAATCAGACGCTCGGCAGGCAGTTTGTCGCCAACCCGGTAATCGGCTGCTTCAATGCGGCGTTTGAGTTCGCTGGCGAGCTGTTGATAGAGGCGTCGTGATTCGGTCAGGTCCATTGCGCGGTCCGCTGTGGGAGAAAGTTGAGTTGTTATACCACTTCAGCCGCACAGAGGAAATGGGCTGGCCGATGCCAGCCCGAGGAGGTTAGGTGCGTAGCGCGGCGGACTGCACCGCTGGCTGATCGTCGAGTTCAGAAACCGGTTGGTTTTTCAGGACCGTCCAGATAACCACCGCGCCTAACAGATCAAACACCGCCAGCGCCGCGAACAGCGGGCTGAAGCCCAGCGTATCGGCCAGCGCACCGACCACCAACGCAAACATGGTGCTCGCCGTCCAGGCCGCCATGCCGGTTAAGCCGTTGGCGGTAGCCACTTCGTTACGGCCAAACACATCCGAAGAGAGGGTGATCAGCGCGCCTGAAAGCGCCTGATGGGCAAAACCGCCGACGCACAACAATCCAATCGCCACATACGGGCTGGTGAACAGACCGATGGTGCCTGGCGCAATCATCAACACCGCGCCCATGGTGACCACCAGTTTGCGCGAGACGATGAGATTGACGCCAAACCAGCGCTGGAACAGCGGCGGCAAGTAGCCCCCGACGATGCAGCCGAGATCGGCGAACAACATCGGCATCCAGGCAAACATGGCGATCTCTTTCAGGTTAAAGCCGTACACCTTAAACATAAACAGCGGGATCCACGCGTTAAACGTTCCCCACGCCGGTTCGGCGAGGAAGCGCGGTAGCGCAATGCCCCAGAACTGGCGATTGCGCAGGATTTGGCGCGCCGACATCTTCTTGTTATTACCGGTTTGATGCTGTAATTCCTGGCCGGCAATGATGTAGTGACGCTCCTCATCGCTCAGCTTGGTTTGTTGTTTAGGATGCTTATAAAACACCAGCCAGCAGATGGCCCACACCATGCTCAGCACGCCGGTAATAATGAACGCCATCTGCCAGCTGTGCGCCATGATCGCCCACACCACCAGCGGCGGAGCCAGCATCGCGCCAATCGACGATCCCACGTTGAAATAGCCCACCGCCACCGAACGCTCTTTGGCGGGGAACCATTCGCTACTGGCTTTCAGGCCTGCCGGAATCATCGCTGCTTCGGCGGCACCCACCGCGCCGCGTGCCAGCGCAAAGCCGCCCCAGCTGCCCGCCATCGCGGTTGCCGCGCAGAAGATCGCCCACAGCACAGCAAACACCGCATAACCGATTTTGGTGCCGAGCATGTCCAGCACATAACCGGCCACCGGCTGCATGATGGTGTAACACGCCGAGTAGGCGGCGACGATATAGGAATATTGTTGCGTGGTGATACCCAACTGCGTTTCCAGCGTGGGCGCAGCGACGGCAATGGTATTGCGCGTCAGGTAACCGAGCACGGTGCCCAGCGTCACCAGCCCAATCATGTACCAGCGTAGCCCTTTGATCTTACGCATTATTAACCTCGTCCAGTCTGTCGTTGCGGTTTTACCGCTGTAGTTATCTGGAGCGGGAAGACGTGAACAGTGCTGTTCACTCCCGCAGTTCCTTGCCTGTGCCATTAATCCCGTTAGCAACGGAGCGAGAGGTTAACTTGTTATACCGCTTCAAAAGTTGAATGCCATCACATAAACCTTGCGGCCAGTGTGTGTTAGGACGAAAGATCGTTAAAACAGCCATTTAACGCATTGTCCGCAACAAGATCGTCCATATACCCACAGTGAAACTGTCATTATTGTGAGTCGGATCGCAAACAATTTTGCCGTTCGTCTAAATTGGTATGATAACTTTTAGTTAAAAGCCATCTGGCTACAAAATGAGGAAGCAGGTATGTCGCGTTTTATGAGTGAGGATTTTCTACTCGACACCGAGTTCGCCCGTCGTCTGTACCATGACTACGCTAAAGACCAGCCGATTTTCGACTATCACTGTCACTTGCCGCCGCAGCAGATTGCCGATAATTACCGCTTCACCAACCTCTATGACATCTGGCTGAAAGGCGATCACTACAAATGGCGTGCGATGCGCGCTAACGGCGTGCCGGAAGCGTTATGCACCGGCGATGCCAGCGACCGTGAGAAATTTAACGCCTGGGCACGCACCGTGCCGCACACCATCGGCAATCCGCTCTATCATTGGACGCACCTCGAATTACGCCGCCCTTTTGGCATCACCGATGTGCTGCTGAATGAACAGAGCGCAGATCGCATCTGGCAGCAGTGCAATGAACTGCTGGCGCAGGACGCCTTCAGCGCGCGCGGCATCATGCAGCAGATGAAGGTGAAAATGGTCGGCACCACCGACGATCCGCTCGACGACTTACAGCATCACCGCAAGCTGGCGCAGGACAGCAGTTTTGACGTCAAAGTGCTGCCGAGCTGGCGTCCGGACAAAGCCTTCAACATTGAGCTGGAGAGTTTCCTGCCGTGGATTCAGCGCTTAGAGCAGGTCGCGGATGTTAACGTGCAGCGCTTTGACGATCTGCGCCGCGCCTTAAGCCAGCGACTCGATCACTTCGCCGCGCATGGCTGCAAAATCTCCGATCACGCGCTGGATGTGGTGGTGTTTGCGGAAGCGGATGACGCCACGCTGGACGGCATTCTGGCGCGCCGACTGCAAGGTGCAGCGCCTTCCGCCGAAGAGACGGCCCAGTTTAAAACCGCCGTGTTGGTGTGGCTCGGCAGTGAATACGCACGTCGCGGCTGGGCGCAGCAGTATCACATTGGCGCGCTGCGCAATGCCAATCGCCGCCAGTTCGATATCCTCGGGCCGGATGTTGGCTTCGATTCCATCAATGATGCGCCGCTGGCGATTCCGCTGGCGCGCCTGCTGGATGCGCAGAACCGCAATAACGCGCTGCCCAAAACCATCCTTTACTGCGTCAACCCGCGCGACAACGAAGTCCTGGCGACCATGGCGGGCAATTTCCAGGGTGAAGGCGAACCAGGCAAGATGCAGTTTGGTTCGGCGTGGTGGTTTAACGATCAGCTGGATGGCATGCAGCGGCAGATGACGCAGCTGGCGCAAATCGGCCTGCTGAGCCGCTTTGTCGGCATGCTAACCGACAGCCGCAGTTTCCTCTCCTATACGCGCCACGAATATTTCCGTCGTCTGTTATGCCAGATGATCGGCAATTGGGTGGCGCGGGGCGAAGCGCCTGAAGACGAGGCGTTGTTGGGGCAAATGGTACAGAACATCAGTTTCAACAATGCGCGCGATTACTTCGGTATTGAGCTGGGAGCCTGATGATGCAGCGACTCAACCGTCACGATTTTCCCGGCGCGCACTACAGTGAGCGCGTTATCCAGTTTGGTGAAGGCAATTTCCTGCGCGCCTTTATCGACTGGCAGCTCGACTGGCTCAATCAGCATCACAATACCGATGCGGGCGTGGTGGTGGTGCGACCGCGCAACCGCGTGGTGGCAGAGACGCTGAATCAGCAAGATGGTTTGTACACCACGCTGATTCGCGGGCTGAATGCGGCGGGCGAGCAGGTGAGTGAAGCCCGCCTGATCCGCAGCCTGAATCGTGAAATTCAGCCGTATCAGCAGTTTGAGGAGTTTCTCGCGCTGGCACGCGCACCGCAGATGCGCTTTGTCTTCTCCAATACCACAGAAGCCGGCATTGCCTTCGCTGAGCAGGATCGGCTGGACGATACGCCCGCTTCATCCTTTCCCGGCAAGCTGACGCAGCTGCTGTGGGCGCGCTTCAACCATTTTGCCGGCGCCAGCGATAAAGGTTGGCTGGTGGTGCCCTGTGAACTGATCGATTACAACGGCGATACGCTGCGTGAGCTGGTGCTGCGCTACAGCCAGCATTGGCAGCTGCCGCCGGCGTTTGCCCGCTGGGTGCAGGATCACTGCGCGTTCTACAACACGCTGGTGGATCGCATTGTCACCGGTCATCCGGCAGATAGCGCGGCGATCGAAGCTGAACTGAGCTATGAAGATCGCTATCTGGTGGCGGGCGAAGTCTATTACCAGTTTGTGATTCAGGGGCCGGACGCACTGGCGCAGGAACTGCAGCTGCACGCGCTGGCACCGGAAGTGAAGCTGGTTGATGACATCACGCCGTACAAAGCGCAAAAGGTGGCGATCCTTAACGGCGCACACACCGCGCTGGTGCCGGTGGCTTTTCAGGCCGGACTGGAGAGCGTAGGAGAGGCGATGGATGACGCGCAGATGGCCGGCTTTGTCGATGCGCTGCTGCGCGACGAGGTGATCCCTACGCTGGATCTGCCGCGCGACGAGCTGCACGCCTTTGCCGACGCGGTGCAGCGTCGCTTCCGCAATCCCTTTATTCGCCATGCGTTGCTCTCTATCGCCCTCAACGGCATGACCAAATTCCGCACCCGTTTGCTGCCTCAGCTGTTGCTGTCACAGCAGCAAAACGGGCAATGGCCTGTGCGCCTGACCTTCGCCTTTGCCGCGCTGCTGGCCTTTTATCGCGGTGCAGAGGGCGATCGTCACTGGCCGCTGCAGGACGACGAACACTGGCTACAGCGTTTTGCTGAACTGTGGCCAGCAGTAAATAACGATAAACAGACTCCGGAACAGTTGGTGCGCGCGGTACTCAGCGACGCCAATCACTGGGGCGAAGATCTCACTCAGCGGCCCGGATTAGTGGCTGCGGTCAGCCAACACCTGCAAAACATCATCGTCCACGGGATGCGGACGGCGTTGACACAACTGAGATAACGCTATGCAAGATGCTATTAGAATCCATTCACGCGACAACGTTGCTGTGGCGTTGCGCGATTTGCCAGCCAATACCCAGGTCGAAATCAATCAACAGGCGATCACCTTGCAGCAGGAGGTTGGGCGCGGCCATAAGTTTGCGCTGCAGCCTTTAGCCTCCGACGCGCTGGTGATCAAATACGGTTTGCCGATCGCGCACGCCACTCAGCCGATTGCGGCCGGTGAGATCATTCACTCCAGCAATGCGCGCACCAACCTGAGCGACGTGGATGAGTACGACTATCAACCCGATTTTCTCGATCTGCCGCCGCAAGCTGGCGACCGCGACGTGCAGATCTATCGCCGCGCCAGCGGGGAAGTGGGTATCCGTAATGAGTTATGGATCCTGCCCACCGTCGGCTGCGTCAACGGCATCGCGCGGCAAATCCTGACGCGCTTTATGAAAGAGACCAATGACGCCGAAGGCATTGACGGCGTGCATCTGTTCAGCCATCCGTTTGGTTGTTCGCAGCTTGGACAGGATCACGAGAACACCCGCACCATGCTGCAAAATATGGTGCGCCATCCCAATGCCGGCGCGGTGCTGGTGATTGGCCTTGGCTGCGAGAATAATCAGGTCGATGTGTTCCGAGAAACGCTCGGTGGCTTCGATAGCGATCGCGTGCAGTTCATGGAGTGCCAGAAGCAGGATGATGAAGTGGAAGCGGGGCTGGAACGCTTGCACGAACTCTATCGCGCTATGCGTGCGGATCAACGCCAGCCGGGCAAACTCAGTGAGCTGAAGTTTGGTCTGGAGTGCGGCGGTTCGGATGGTTTTTCCGGCATCACCGCCAATCCTATGCTGGGCTGTTTCTCTGACCAGATGATTGCCAACGGCGGCACCACGGTGCTGACCGAAGTGCCAGAGATGTTTGGCGCTGAGCGGATTCTGATGAGCCGCTGCCGCGATGAAGCCACCTTTGAAAAAACCGTGGCGATGATTAACGACTTCAAGCGCTACTTCATCGATCACCAGCAGCCGATCTACGAAAATCCATCACCCGGCAATAAAGCGGGCGGCATCACCACGCTGGAGGAGAAGTCGCTCGGCTGTACGCAAAAGGCCGGACAAAGTCAGGTGGTGGATGTGCTGAAGTACGGTGAGCGCCTGCATACACCGGGACTGAATCTGTTAAGTGCGCCAGGCAACGATGCGGTCGCAACCAGCGCACTGGCGGGCGCGGGCTGTCATATGGTGCTGTTTACCACCGGACGCGGCACGCCGTACGGCGGTTTTGTGCCGACGGTGAAGATCGCCACCAATACGCAGCTCGCCGAGAAGAAGCCGCACTGGATCGATTTTAATGCCGGGCGTTTGATTGAAGGGATGAGCATGGCGGAGATGCTGGAGGACTTCGTCGATATGATTGTGGCGATTGCCAATGGCCAACCGGCGCGCAATGAAAGCAACGATTTCCGCGAGTTAGCCATTTTTAAAAGCGGAGTGACCTTGTAAAACCAGGTCGCCATGAATGGCGACCCATTCAACAACCGCACCTTACTCCGATTCTGACACCGTACGACGCGGCTCGCGCTCGGCTTCGGCCTGGCATACAGCCGCGGTAAACAGAATATCCGTCGAGGAGTTCAGCGCGGTCTCGGCGGAATCCTGCAGCACGCCAATAATAAAGCCCACCGCCACTACCTGCATCGCCAAATCATTCGGAATACCAAACATGTTGCAGGCTACCGGGATCAGCAGCAGCGAACCGCCGGCCACACCGGATGCGCCACAAGCACACAGCGACGCCACCAGGCTCAACAGAATCGCGGTTGGAACATCCACCGAAATGCCCAGCGTATGCACCGCCGCCAGCGTCAACACGGTAATGGTGATTGATGCGCCAGCCATGCTGATGGTGGCACCCAGCGGGATCGACACGGAATAAGTGTCTTCATCCAGATTGAGACGCTTCGCCAGCGCCATATTCACCGGAATGTTGGCCGCTGAACTGCGGGTGAAGAACGCGGTGACGCCACTTTCACGCATGCAGGTAAACACCAGCGGATAAGGGTTGCGGCGAATCTTCTGGAACACCAGCATCGGGTTAATCACCAGCGCCATAATCAGCATGCAGCCGAGCAGCAGCGCCAGCAGATTGGCGTATTCCCACAGCGCATCGAAACCGGTTGAGGCGAGGATGGAAGCCACCAGACCAAAAATCCCCAGCGGCGCACAGCGGATCACACAGCGCACGACCCAGGTCGCGGCATTCGACGCATCATTAAGAAACGCTTTGCTGCTTGGGCTGGCATGACGAAACGCCAGGCCCAATCCCAGCGCCCACACCAGAATGCCGATGTAGTTGGCGTTCATCAGGGCTTCAATCGGGTTCGACACCATGCTCATCAGCAAGCCGTGCAGCACTTCGGTAATACCCGACGGCGGCGTAATTTGCGTGGCACCGACGTTCATCGACAGCGTCTGAGGGAACAGATGGCTGAAGATCACCGCCACAACCGCAGCAAAGAACGTGCTGAGCAGATACAGCATGATAATCGGGCGGATATTGGTTTTCTGTCCCTGCTGATGGTTAGCGATCGAAGAGATCACCAGCACCAAAACCAGCAGCGGCGCGACGGCTTTCAGCGCACGCACGAACAGCTCGCCCAGCAAGCCAACGGCCAGTGCGGCATCGCGTGAGAACCACGCCAGCGCCACGCCCGCCACCAGGCCGATCATGATTTGTTTTACCAGGCTTCCTGCGAACAGCGCGCCCAGACGTCCAATAAAGTTGTTTTGCATATCACAGTCTTTTTATATTCGCGGTCATGAGTATTGTGCGCGGTTCCACCACGCACAACGGTTTGCCCGGCGGAGTATAAGGAAAAGAGCTTATGAGGAAAGAGATAATTCTGTGCATGCGCAGCAGATCGGTTTTTTGATCTGCTGATGATGGGAAGTGTGACAGATATATAAAAGGTGAAGGTTGCCACTGGCGAAACAAAGCAGGGGCGATTAGCGCCCCTGCAGAAGATTATGGTGAGATCTTCTTCTGGTCGTTTCTGTGGTTCACCCAGGCGTTGATCAGCAGCGTACCGCCGAGGATCACACCCACCACCGCCAGCGAGATGCCGACGGGAATGTGATAGAACTCGACGATCAGCATCTTGATACCGATAAACACCAGCACAATCGCCAGGCCATATTTCAGCATCGAGAAACGCTCCGCCACGTTAGCCAGCAGGAAGTACATGGCGCGCAGACCGAGAATCGCGAACAGGTTTGAGGTCAGCACAATGAACGGATCGGTAGTCACCGCGAAGATAGCGGGGATACTGTCCACGGCGAAGATCACATCGCTCAGTTCAACCATGATCAGTACCAGCAGCAGCGGCGTAGCAAACAGTACGCCGTTTTTGCGGGTGAAGAACTTCTCGCCGTCCAGGCTATCGGTCATGCGCAGATGCTTGCGCAGCCAGCGCACCACCGGCTTGTCGCCCACCGTGCTGTCATCTTCCTCTTTCGCCAGCGCCATTTTCAGGCCGGTGAACAGCAGGAAGGCGCCGAATACGTAAAGAATCCAGCTGAACTGGGTAACCAAATAGCTGCCAGCGAAGATCATGATAGTACGCAGCACAATTGCGCCCAATACGCCATAAATCAGCACGCGGCGCTGCAGGTTGGCCGGTACAGCGAAGTAGCTAAACAGCATTAGCCAGACAAAGACGTTATCCACCGCCAGCGCTTTCTCTAAAACGTAACCAGTGAGGAAAGCGAGGGTTTGCGCGGTGGCGACTTCACGCCCGGCGGTGCCGTCGAGATACCACCAGAAGGCGGCGCTGAACAGCAGTGAAACTGACACCCAAATCAGCGACCAGACCGCTGCTTGTTTGAATGACATGGTTTGTGCGCCGCGTCGGCCCTGTAATAGCAGGTCGATCGCCAGCATGATGAGCACTACGACAGCGAAGCTGCCCCAAAGTAACGGTGTGCCAACTGAGTGCATAGTCGTATCCTTTTCCAGAAATAAAAAAAGCGGCTGAAGTCAGAAGACGTCAGCCGCTTTGATCGTGCTGCAAGCAAACCTCGCCTTCCGGCAAGGTCTCACTTACAACTCAGAATAGATTCCGGGTTGCCTGACGACCGGATGCGTAATGCATCGTAATGACGATCAATCAGCTTACAAGTTACTCCCCTTTGCAGCGCTCAACATACGGAGTTCGATAATCGCTTTCAAGAGGGCCCTGGAAATGTTTTGCAATATTTACATTTCAGCCTGATCCGCCGGGAATACCACGCCGGTCTGGCGGCGAATTTCCGTGAGCAGCTGCGCCGTAATGCGTGAGGTATCTAGCGCCGCATGCTCAACTTCACCGGCTTCCACCAATTTGGCAAAGGTTTCGGCTTCATACAGCATGGTGTTGATATGCTGCGGCTGCGTCAGGTTTTGGCTCTCGCCACCGCGCGGGATAAAGCGCAGTTGCTGGCATTCGGAGATCTTTTCAATCACCAGCGATCCCGCTTCGCCCTGAATTTCACTTGGGATCAGTGAATCGCTGACCTTTGAGTGCAGCAGCGTGACATCAAAATCGCCGTAGCCCAGCACCACCACGCCATGCGCATCAACGCCACTTTCCAGCAGGGAAGCTTGCGCTTTGACCTGCTGCGGTGCGCCCCACAAGGTGACGGCGGCGGCGAGGCAGTAAAAGCCGATATCCATGATCGAGCCATTCGACCAGCGAGGATTAAAGGTATTCGGGTTTTCGCCATCCAGATAGCGCTGATAACGTGAGGAATACTGGCAATAGTTGATCAGGGCTTTACGCAGTTTGCCCAATTGCGGCAGCGTTTTTTGCAGTTGCAGGAAGGTTGGCAGACTGGCGGTTTTAAAGGCTTCGAACAGCACCACCTGATGCTGGCGCGCGCAGGCAATCATCGCCTCAGCTTCACGCAGGTTAGACGCCATCGGCTTCTCGCAAATCACATGCTTGCCGTGCGACATAAACAGTATCGCCTGCTCACTGTGCAGCGCATTCGGACTGGCGATATACACCGCATCGATCTCACTGCTGGCGGCAAGTTCATCCAGAGAGGTGAAGGTCAGCTTGCAGGGATAATCCACCACAAAAGCGTCGGCCTGCTGCTGATTACGCGAATAGACGCCGCTCAGCTTCATCTTGCCGGTTTCATGTGCGGCGTCGATAAACTGGCGGGTAATCCAGTTGGTTCCCACGATGGCGAAACGAATCACGTGCTGCTCTCCTGCTAAAGTAAAACGGCAGAGTAACATGTTCATCTGAGCGCCAGGCAGGCGAAATTTGATCCTGAGATCCGCATTCCAATATGATGATGCCGCACAACTTTTTAACCGACTTAGCGGGGACGCGCGGGTGAGTGGAAGTAAACATGCTCTGAACTGGACCACATTACTGATCGCCATCCCCGTTGGATGCGTGGCCTCGCTGGTGACGCTGGCCTTTCGCGGCGTGATCGAATTGATTAACCATCTGCTGTTCAACAGTGACAGTGAAATCACCGTGGCGATGCATGTCTGGCCGTGGATCTTCTGGCCGCTGCTGGTGGGCGCGGGCGGCGTCGTCGCCGGTTTTTTCCTGCGCTATGCGGTGGCGATTGAGAAACAGGAAACCGTGCAGACCGATTATCTGGAGGTGATCAACGCGCGGCTCGATGCGGTACCGACCAAAACCTCGCTGTTCCGTGCGCTGTCGTCGATTGCCAGCATCGGCAGCGGCGCGTCGATTGGTAAAGAGGGGCCGATGGTGCAGCTATCGGCGCTGAGCGGCAGTTTAATCGGGCGCTGGCTGCCGAAATCGCTCAATCTGCGCAACAGCGATATCGTGGCGATGGCTGCTGCTGCCGGGCTTTCGTCGGTGTACCACGCGCCGCTGGCGTCGGCGATATTTGTCGCGGAAATCGCTTTTGGCATCTCGGCGCTGCAACGTTTGATTCCGCTGATTGTCTCGTCGGCGGTGGCGGTGATGACCATGTGGTCGTTGGGTTTTCGCAGCGCGCTATATCCTTTATCCGAAGCGTTGTTCCAGATGGATATCAGCAGCTTGCTGATGACGCTGCTGATTGGTTTCGTCGCCGGTATCGCCGGTTGGCTGCTGATCAAACTGATTGCGCGCAGCAAGGCGCTGTTTGGTCGCGTGCGTTCGCTGCCGCTGCGGCTCGGCGCCGGTGGATTAGCGGTGGGCTTTCTGGCGCTAATCTCCACCGATATTCTCGGTAACGGCTACGAAGTGATCGTGAAAATCATTGATGGCCAATATGTTTTGATGGGTTTACTGGGATTGCTGGTGTTGAAAACGCTGGCGACCACGCTGTCGGTTGGCTCCAACGCGGTGGGCGGGCTGTTTACCCCTTCATTATTGATCGGCGCACTGCTCGGCGTGGCGCTGGCGCAGATGGGTGTGATGCTGCATTTACCGGTCGGCAATACCTTGCTGTATGCAGCGATCGGCATGGCGGCGGTGCTGGCGGCGGTCAGTCAGGCACCGTTAATGGCGATGTTGATGGTGCTAGAGATGACGCTGAATAGCAGCCTGCTGTTCCCGATCATGATCGCGTCGGTTTTAGCGTCGATGGTGGTGTATCGCCTGCAATCGTCCAGCACTTATCCGGTGGTGAGCAGCCATTTCAGTCGTTCCGAAGCCAAGTATGATTTCGATAACATGCGCGTCGACCAGTTGATCATTCCCGGCGCGGCGCTGCAGCCAGAAGAGTCGGTGGGACAGGCGCTGGCGGTGAGCTCACTCAAGCGGGAACGTTATGTCTATGTGATTAATAGCGAAGGGCAATTTCTTGGCGTGGTGTCGATCCACGATATCTCACGCAAGGTATTGTCGCAGGAGATCACGCTGCATTCGCCAGTCAGTAGCGTGATGGACAATAATTTTCCCTGCATTTATCAGAATCAAAGCATGCGCGAAGGCTGGGAAGCCTTTGCCCGCGTCACGCTTGAGCGCTTGCCGGTGCTGAATAATCCGCAGGAGCGCCGTTTTATGGGCGCACTGACCAAAACCAGCCTGATTCAAAAAGCGCAAGAATTTCTTTAAGCCGCGTTGCCGCGCATCGCCTGGTCGGTCATCCACAAGCGGGCGTCAAACTCGAGCTGGTGATAATCCGGTTCCATGTGACAGCAGAGTTGGTAAAACGCTTTGTCGTGCTCTTTCTCTTTCAGGTGCGCCAGCTCGTGCACCACGATCATGCGCAAAAATGCTTCCGGTGCGAGGCGGAAGAAGGTGGAGATGCGAATCTCCGCTTTGGCTTTGAGATTGCCGCCTTGCACGCGCGAAATCGCCGTATGCA
Organism: Pantoea sp. B9002; assembly: GCF_013385945.1. Lineage (NCBI taxonomy): Bacteria > Pseudomonadati > Pseudomonadota > Gammaproteobacteria > Enterobacterales > Erwiniaceae > Pantoea > Pantoea sp. B9002. The sequence continues at coordinate 30,412 of NZ_JACAPA010000006.1, read as the reverse complement.
AACCCAGCGCATGCTTCATCACCTTGATCTTATTGTCCCAAATCACTTTGCTCACCGGCGGCGCGCTGCGCATATAGCGGTTTTTCAGCGCCTGCGTGTAATCATAGAGCGCGCGGTCGCTGACAATATTATGCGTATCGGGATAGCGTTGCTGGAGAAAGGCACCTAAGCGCTCATGTTCGATCAGCGTCTGAACCTGCTCGAGGATGTTTTCAGGGTAACCCTGCAGATAGATTAATGACATTGGGATTCCCGGCGAAAGACAGTATACTGCGCCCCCTTTTTAGGGCGAAAATCGCGCAAAGTGTACCACGCCGGAGATTCCATGAGCCAACTTGAACTGACCAATCGCACGCTGACGCTGCACCGCTTCCCGCCAATGCGTGAGGAAAGCCCGCTACAGGCGTGGGATTCCGCCGATGAATACCTGTTGCAGCAAGAGCTGCCTGAGGGACCGGTTTTAGTGTTCAACGACAGCTTTGGCGCGCTGACCTGCGGGCTGGGCGCACGTCCGGTGTGGCACGTCAGCGATTCGCTGCTGAGCGAACAGGCGGCAAAACAGAACCTGCGTCTCAATGAGATGGATGAAGATCAGGTGCACTTTATCGACAGCCTCGCGCCATTGCCGGCCGCGCCGGCGGTGGTGATGATCAAAATCCCCAAAGCGCTGGCGCTGCTCGAGCATCAACTGCGTGCACTGCGCGAAGTGGTGACGCCGGACACGCTGATTCTGGCGGCGGCGAAAGCCAAAGATATTCACAACTCCACGCTGCAACTGTTCGAGCGCATCCTCGGCGAGAGTAAAACTTCGCTGGCGTGGAAAAAAGCGCGTCTGATTTACAGCCGCTTCACTGCGCCTCAATTAGCGGATCAGCCTGCGACCACCGTTTGGCCGCTGGATGATTCTGAATACCAGATCCACAACCACGCCAACGTGTTTTCCCGCGCGTCGCTGGATGTGGGCGCACGCTTCTTTATGCAGCATCTGCCTTTTGACATTGAAGGTGAGATTCTCGATCTGGGTTGTGGCAATGGCGTGATTGGCTTGCTGGCGCTGGAACAGAATCCGAACGCGGACGTGCTGTTTTATGACGAATCCTACATGGCGGTGGCATCAAGCAAACTGAACGTGGAAGTGAACCGTCCGCAGGATATGGCGCGCTGCCAGTTCCGCGTTAACAACGTGCTGAGTGGCTTCCCGTCCGATCGCCTGCACGCGGTGCTGTGTAACCCACCGTTCCATCAGCAGCACGCGGTGACCGATCATCTGGCGTGGCAAATGCTGCGCGATGCGAAACGCTGCCTGCAGTATGGCGGCGAGTTGCGCATCGTTGGCAACCGCCACCTCGGTTATCACGTCAAAATGAAAAAGTTGTTTGGCAACTGCGAGCTGGTGGCGTCCAACGCCAAGTTTGTAGTGCTGCGTTCGGTCAAACTGCGCTGATTACACACTCAGCGCCAGTTCGGTCGCCTGAGCGATGGCGCGGCGAGCATCCAGCTCCTGCGCCACATCCGCACCCCCAATCACACGTACGGATTTGCCACGCGCGCTGAGCTGGTCCGCCAGCAGGCGCAGCGGTTCCTGTCCGGCACAAATCACCACGTTATCCACCGCCAGCGTAATCGCTTCGCCCTGATGACGCAGATGCAGTCCTGCATCATCAATCTGCAAATATTCGACGTCGCCCCACATCTGTACGCCGTGCGCCTGCAGGCTGGCGCGGTGGATCCAGCCGGTAGTTTTCGCTAAGCCTGCGCCTGGCTTGCCGGATTTGCGCTGCAGCAGCCAGATTTGCCGATCGGCGGGCTGAGGCTGTGGCGCAATCAAACCGCCACGCGCCTGCAGGCTGCGGTCGATGCCCCAGCTTTGGTAAAAATCGTCATGGCTGGTTTGATGCAGCAGAAACTCGGCGGTATCAAAACCAATGCCGCCCGCACCGATAATCGCCACGCGTTTTCCCACCGGTTTTTTATCGCGTATTACGTCGAGGTAACTCAGCACGCTGGGATGATCGATGCCAGGAATCGTCAGCTGGCGCGGCAAGATACCGGTGGCGATGATCACTTCGTCAGCGGCTTCCAGTTCGTCTGCGCTGACGCGATGTTCCGTTTTAATCGTCACGCCTGCGGCAGAAAGTTGGTGACGGAAATAGCGCAGCGTTTCACTAAATTCGGCTTTCCCGGGAATCTGTCGGGCGATATTAAACTGCCCACCAATTTGCGCATCGGCTTCGTATAGCGTGACCTGATGGCCGCGCTGCGCCGCCTGCAGCGCGAATGCCATACCCGCGGGCCCCGCGCCAATTACTACTAACTGCTTCGGCTGTTCGGTGGCGATGACCGGCATCAGCGTTTCGTGGCAGGCGCGCGGATTAACCAGGCAAGAGGTGACTTTGCCGACAAAGATTTGATCGAGGCAGGCCTGATTACAGGCAATGCAGGTGTTGATGGCATCGGGCTGGCCGGTTTCGGCTTTACGGACGAAAGCCGCATCGGCGAGGAAAGGGCGCGCCATCGAGACCATATCGGCGATGCCATCACGCAGAAGTTGTTCTGCAACATCGGGATGGTTGATGCGATTAGTGGCGATGACCGGCACCGATACGCGGTCACGCAGATGCTGCGTGACCCAGGCAAAACCGGCGCGCGGCACGCATGTGGCGATGGTCGGAATGCGCGCTTCATGCCAGCCAATGCCGCTGTTAAACAGCGTTACGCCGCACTGCTCCAGCGCTTGCGCCAGCGATAGCGTCTCTTCCAGCGAGCTGCCGTTATTGACCAAATCGAGCATCGACAGGCGGAAGATAATAATGAAGTCGCTGCCGACGGCATCTCGCACCGCTTGCGTCACGGCTAAGGCAAAGCGCTGGCGTCGCGCCACATCGCCGCCCCAGTCATCATCACGCTTATTGGTATGCGCTACCAGAAACTGGTTAATCAGATAACCTTCCGAGCCCATGATCTCCACGCCGTCATAGCCGGCCTGTTGTGCCAGTTTGGCGCAGTGCGCGAAGTCCTGAATGGTTTGCTGAATTTCTGCATCGCTGAGCGCTTGCGGCGTAAAAGGATTGATTGGCGCCTGTAATGCCGAGGGGGCAACCAGATCGCGCTGATAGCTGTAGCGGCCGGCATGCAGAATTTGCAGCGCAATTTTCCCGCCTTCTGCATGCACCGCATCAGTGATGACGCGGTGCCAGTCGCACTGACTTTCCTGGTTGAGAATCGCACCGCCTTGTGCAACCACGCCTTGCGGGTTGGGCGCGATTCCGCCGGTGACAATCAGCGCCACGCCTTCACGCGCGCGCTCAGCGTAGAACGCCGCCAGACGCGCTGCGCCCTCGTCGTGTTCTTCCAATCCGGTATGCATCGAACCCATCAGGAAACGGTTTTTGAGTTGGGTGAAGCCCAAATCCAGCGGAGCGAACAGGCGGGCATAATGTTCAGACATGATCACATACTCAGAAAGTGGTCGGATGAGTGAACTCTAGCGGGATTTTGCAGGGAAGGAAGTGTGTGGCGTTCAGCCTGTGAGAAGCATCAAAAAAAAGCAGGGCGGTAAGTCGCAGACGAAAGTATAGGATTCCTTTCGGCAGGCACGGGAAGAAACCTACTCGCCCTGTAATAGCATGAAGAAGGGGCTAATAAATTAGCTCTGTGGTTATTAATTTCTGTAAAACTCAATCTATTTTAATACTGTCCCGGGTTAGGACGAGGCAGATCATGCCACGCCATAACGCTATTAATCAGCAAGACTAGTCTTGATTTTTCTTTCAACACGCACCATTGCGACGTGCAAGTTCGATAATGTCGACCAAATTCTTTGATTCCAGTTTCTGGAATATTTTAGTTTTATAAGTACTGATGGTTTTATTATTAAGCCCTAACTCGGAAGCGATGATTTTATTTGATTTCCCCTGTGCGAGTTGTCGTAAAATTAAATTTTCACGTTCTGTCAGGCGAGAAAGCATATCTTGCTCATTCGCATAGCGCTGGCGTTTGTCCAGAATATCGCCCGGCAGATAATTCACATTGTTTGATACACAACCAATAGCGGCGATCAGCGTTTGAATAGGATCGTATGTTGATACGAACCCGTTCGCTACCTGACTAAGAGGCTGTATAGAAAGATGATTGTTTCCACCCTGACTGATTAGTATGACCTTCATCCATGTTTTGGATTTAACGATGTCACGTAAAAAAGCGATGCCATTTTTTTCTTTAAAATCAGGATCTAATATAAGAATATCGATGTGATGATGAATAATGTCATCAATACCATCGTTAATTGTGTGTGCAGTAGTCACACAATTAAATCCATTCATTAATAATAAAGCCTGCACGCCGGCGGCAACCAAACGATGCTCATCAACGATGAGGATTTTTGCATTAAACATATCTCTCCCTTTAACGGCACCGTAATGATGACGCTGGCGGCCATTATGTCCGGCTGATTAATAGGGCGAACCGAGAAATGTCTCGATAAGATTATGATTCTATAAATCTTGCTGATTTTTCAGGCGATGTTTCTCAAATTCTTGCAAAGACTCATTAACACGTTTCATTTCCTCGACAATCTGCTGAATTAACGATTGAGGATCGAGAGCTTCCTCTTGGTGCTTCTCCAACTTGCGGCCCAGTTCAGTCAGGGTTGGAGCATTTAGCATTGCTGCTCCTCCTTTTAATTTGTGACCCAGCTGCGACAGGGCGCTGGCATCATCTGTTTGCTGAAGTGATGCCAACAACTCATCGTGGCTGGTTCGTATGCTGTTGAGTAAGACCAGACAACCTTCACTATCCTGTTCGGCCAATTGTGTTAACAGCTGCGGGAAAGAGGAGATACTCGCTGGCAGCGGCGCCTGGATTTCTGGTTTTATGGCGCTGCGCCGGGTACAACGTGCAACCTGAGCAAGTAAGCTCTCTAAATCCAGCGGCTTGAAAAGACAATCGTTCATTCCCGCCTGAAGGCAGCGTTGCATAATATGCTGCTCAGCCGATGCGGTCAGGCCGAATAACATGATCGGTGTTAACTGATGCTCATGCTCGTATTGTCGTAGCGCTTCAGCGAACTGAAAGCCGTTCATACCCGGCATATTGCAGTCTGTGATAATGAGGTCGAAACGTAGCGGATCCTGCTGCCATAACGTCAGTGCTTCAGCCGCACTTTCACTTACCATGACTTGATGCCCAGCCAGTTCCAGCTGCTTGCCAAGTAGCAATCGATTGGGGGCGTGATCGTCAATGATCATCACGGAGAGCTTGTCGGATATCAGCGGCTGCGACAAATGAGGCTGTGTTTGATCCTGCGGTTCACCGGGCAAAGCACGAAAATAAAAAGAGAACACCGCGCCTTCACCTGGCGCACTTTCCACAATCAGCTCACCATCCAGTAAATGCGCCAGATTACGACAGATGCTCAACCCTAATCCGGTGCCAATTTGCTGCTGCTGACGATCGCCTACCTGCACAAAAGGTTCGAAGATGGCGTGCTGTTGGTCTTCCGTCATGCCACAACCTTGATCGCTAACTTCAATCACGAATTCACAACCTTCCTCCTCCTGTGCAATGCCCTGCATCAGCACAACAGTGACAGTGCCGTAATCGGAAAACTTAATGGCATTGCTCAATAAGTTAGAAAGGATTTGGTTGAGCATCAATGGATCTGTCTTCACCCAGTAAGCGGCAATATCCATCTCTACCCGCAGTTCAAGCCCCTTAATCTCTGCTTTATTACGGAATAGCGTAACCGCTTGATCGAGCACATCGGGAAGGTAGACCTTTTCCAGCGTGGGTTGATAAAGGCCGGACTCGATTTTCGACAAATCGAGAATATCGCCAATCAATGACAGCAACGCGCGTGCCGAATGGTATGCAACACGGATGTTCTCTGAGAGTGAATCAGCCGGTTGTAAGCGAGTTTCTAACTCCAGTAAGCCAATCATGGCATGCAGTGGCGTGCGGATTTCATGGCTCATGCTGGCAAGAAATTCACTTTTGGAGCGGTTGGCTTTATCGGCCACATCTTTGGCGAGCTGCAACTCCTGCAGCAATGCATTGCGTTCAGTGACATCCAGCCAGCCGCCAATGACGCCTGCCACATCACCGTGCCGATCGCGAAACGGCAGCGTCCAGTGATAAAGCTGGAATGTCAGCTGTTCAAACTCCATGTGTATGTCGCGTATGACGGCTTCGCCATCCAGCAAGGTTTTCTGATAGCCATCTTCAATATTATGAATACTGGCGTTATTACCTGTCAGAACGTCCGAAAGTCGTTTCCCAATGACCTCTTCACGCCGAAAATTCATAAAGCGCAGATAGGCATTGTTGCAATCAACCAGCCGGGTTTGTTTGTCGCGAATATACATCGCAACCGGTGAATCATTAAACAGCGTATGAGTGAAATTGAGCTGATTTTTTAACGCATTTTCGGCCTGAATACGTTGCTGAATAACCTTACGCAGATGGCGGTTCCACAGCAAAATAAGCGCGATCAAACCGGTTGATACCGAAACGATCAGCAAGATAATTTGTTTATAGTTCTGCCATGAAGCACTCAGGAACGGCATATCTGCCTGACGCCATTGCGCCAGTAATTTGAACATCGTTTCCGGCGGGATTGCGATTAATGCTTTATTGAGGATGCTAACCAACATTTCATTACCGGGCTCAACGCGCATGACAAAGCGTGCCGGCTCTGCACCCAACGTCGTTTCAATAATAAAGTCATCCGCATAATGGTTATGGAGCAAGTAATCCGCAAAAATTTTTGGCAGCACGACCGCATCAATTTCATGCGCCTGCAAATCATGTAAAGCCTGCAAAGGGTTATCGCTGAAGGAAAGGTTGAGATGGGGATAATGCAGCAGCATCCAATCTTTCATGTGCCGGTTGTTCAGCATCAGAGCAGAACCAAAGGGGAAAGGATCCCGAGCCATGATATTACGTGGTCGCTTATGGCGAATAATGACCCAATGTGAAACCAGCCATGGTCGGGTTACCAACTCAGGCGACATTTCATGGTTATGGATCTCTAGCGCATACAAACGTGGAGAATTTTTCGCTGTGTAATCGCCGCTACTTTCCTCCTGATCTACTGGAATGAATGTCATCCCACTCTGGTTGGTAATTAGACCTAAGACATCAATAATCATGCCGCGAAACGGCATGCTGCCGGTATGACTACTAAGCGGAGCCAGGGTTTGCGGTAGGGCGGTAATGATATGCTGGTGTTCATCCAGCCATTTCTCCTCTTCCTGCGTCAGTGCAAGCGGATTGCGCTGCAGCACATGATGCGTATCAAGCTGCCAGCGCTTGGCTATTTGCATACGAATGGAAAGAGGAATTTGTGTTAAGGCAAGATTGATTGCATCAGCCAGTTGCGGATAACGCGGGCTAATGCCAAAGCTGACATTCATCGCGAGAGCGTGGTCATCTTTGGTTATTTCTAACGCATTAGCGAACATGAAGCGGTTGAGGTGCGTAAGAGTGGCGGCGCTGCCCCAGACACGCTCAGTTTGACCATAAACGGTTGCGGCGACAGCATCGTAGTAACCTGGAAAGCGAACTAAAAGGTCGCTTTGATAAGTCTCTTCCAAATGCGCCCGCAGCAATGCTGAACCCGACCAGGCCAGGCGATGAGGTTCATCATCATTTTGTGTATCGTTCTGTTCAGATTTAAAACCGATTGCTGCGTAATCCAACATCCAGGGTTCGCTGGCGATCAAGGGTTGCTGCCCGGATGAGGATGGCTGAGCTACATGGAGCGCTAGTAGATGTATTTCTCCACGGGTCACGGCTTCCTGCGCTGCGCTGTGGCTGGCGTAATAATGGAGTTCTACCGTGGTATCCAGCATATTTTGAATCAGCGAAAGATAATCTGCGCTTACACCTTCAAATCGCCGGGTATCCATATCCATAAACAGAGGCGGTTGAGGTTGTCCTGCGACAGCGACTTTAAGTATCTGATGACGAAACTCGGAAGGAATAGGCTCAGCTAATTGCAAGGCAGGTTGAGCAGTATCATATCGCGCCAGTAATTGCAGTTTTTGCTCTGATGCCATTAATGAACAAGAAAGCAGAGCCAAAAAAAACAAGGCTGCCAAACGGAGATTATTGATGTGAATTAGCACGCTGCTCACTTGAACATATTCATTAATGGCTGTAAGGAATGTGGAGTATAAAGATATTGTTGCCTTTCGCTCGCTCTATTCTTTTACTGCGAATATTTTGCGACCATTCTCAAATATTTGATTTTTAGCGAAAGAGTGTCTGTGATGGTGATGTTACGATATGATGCTCATTTATTAGCTTATTCAGTTAGTTAGATTGCTCATTTTCTTTCAAGACAATTCTTATGTGGTCTTGTTAAGGAGTTAAGTCAGACTTTTCCCACTTTTACGTGAGCAGGCAAGTAAGAATCTATCACGGTAAAAATATAAACCTAAAGGGGCATATAAAAATGGCCGCTGTTAGGGTGACTCTATCAATTAGAATTCTGATGTTGTGAAGGCTATTCTTTCACAGCTGTTGTAATCGACACCATTTATTTATTGAAGCGGGTGTGACAGTCAGAATTGGACAAAGTTAATGCTGTAATAAAGGAATAAATAAATGGTATATGCACACAATAAACAAGTGCGTGTGGCTGTCCTTGATGATCACCCAATGGTTCGTACCGTTTTCGAGTTGTGTTTAAAACATGAGCCCGATATTCATTTGGTTGGAACCTGGGCTTCAAGTAATGAATTATTCAATCAGCTAAGAAGTACCGTGGTGGATGTGCTGGTACTGGATTTCCTGCTGGGTGAACGTGAACTGGATGGTTTGGCGCTGGTGAAGCAACTGCGTAATCACTATCCACAGCAAAAAATTCTGATCTCCTCATCCATGGAGAGTCCGGCGATTGTCAAAATGGTGCTAAGCGCTGGCGTGAAGGGCTTTATTGGTAAAAGTCATAACATGCAGGAAATTACCCATGCGATTCGTCAGGTGGCGCAGGGACGTTTGTTCTTGTCTAAAGAAGTCGCCTACGAAGTAGAAAATCTCTATGTCATGAGCGAAGAGTCGCTGGATGACACCCTCGATTTCAGCAGCAAAGGCAACATGTATGAGAAGGTGAAAACCCTCAGCCCGCGTGAAGTGGAAGTGGTGCGTTGTTTTCTCGATGGTTTGAGCGTGTCGCAAATTGCCGTGAAGTTTAAGCGCAGCCGTAAAACGGTGAGCGGGCAGAAACAATCGGCACTGAAAAAACTCGGCTTGCGCTCCGATTCTGAGCTGTTCAAATACAGCCACGACCTGATGTCAGGTTATTAATGTTCTTCACGGGCGGCCACTTACGGTCGCCTGTTTCCTCTTCTGCATCACAGACTTCACGTTCCAGGTAACACCTTTCCGTAACATGTCTCCAGGTGATCTTCATCACAGTTTTAAGCCGCATAACCCGGTCTGATGGCCTCCATTGCGACAGCACTTATGGGGACGTTATGAATATCGAAACGCAATCCGGCGTCATCACCGGAAAAAAACAAGTCAGCGTTGCACAACAGCAGGTGAAATGGGACGGCAAAGGTACGTTGGTGCGCATCACACGCGGCGGCATTTGTGGCTCCGATCTGCATTACTATCAGGAAGGAAAGGTCGGCAGTTTCGAGATCAAAATGCCGATGATCCTGGGCCACGAAGTGATTGGTTATGTGGTGGAGAGCGACAATCCAGCACTTAAACCCGAGCAAAAAATCGCGGTAAATCCCTCTAAACCCTGCGGCGCGTGCAAATATTGCCAGCGCGATCAGGAAAACCAGTGCACCACTATGCGCTTCTTCGGCAGCGCCATGTATGTGCCGCACGTTGATGGCGGCTTTACCCAATACAAAGTGGTGGATAGCGCGCAATGCGTACCGTTCCCGCAGGATGCCGACGAAACGGTCATGGTGTTCGCTGAGCCGCTGGCGGTTTGCATTCACGCCACGCAGCAGGCAGGCGATCTCACCGGCAAGCACGTTTTTATCTCGGGCGTGGGTCCGATTGGCTGCCTGATTGCGGCGGCCGCCAAAGCGCGCGGCGCGGCTTCTATTGTGTGCAGCGATATCAGCGAGCGTTCACTGGAGATGGCGCAGCAAATGGGCGCAACCGATGTGATTCATGCCGCGGATGGCGACTTCGCGCCTTATCTTGCCGACAAAGGCTATTTCGATGTGGCATTTGAAGCCTCCGGCCATCCTTCTTCACTGCAGCGCTGCCTCGATGTGGTGTGCGCCAAAGGCACGCTGGTGCAGGTTGGCATGGGCGGCACCATTCCCAATTTTCCGATCATGGCGCTGATTGCCAAAGAGATTAATCTGGTCGGATCCTTCCGCTTTACCCATGAATTCAACACCGCCGTCGAGTGGCTGGCCACCGGCGTAGTAAACCCGCTGCCGCTGTTCAGCGGTGAGTTCGCCTTGCAGGATATTGATGCCGCGCTGCAGTTTGCCGGCGATAAAACCCGTGCCGCTAAAGTCCAGTTAACCTTTTAAGGAGCAGTGATGAGTCAGTTATTTTCCCTCGAAGGCAAGCGTGTGCTGCTGACCGGTTCGGCGCGTGGCATTGGATTTCTGCTGGCGCGCGGCCTGGCGGAAGCCGGGGCTGAAGTGATCGTCAACGCCACTACGCATGAAGGCGCAGAGAAGGGCGCGGCGCAGCTGCGTGAGATGGGCTTACGTGCGCACGCCAAAGCGTTTGATGTCACGCAATCGGCGCAGGTGAAGCAGGCGGTGGATGAGATCGAAGCGGAGTGGGGCGCGATTGATGTGCTGGTGAATAATGCCGGCATCCAGCGTCGTCGGCCGTTCCTTGAATTCCCGGAGCAGGACTGGAATGACGTTATCGCGGTCAACCAGACCGCCGTATTCCTGGTTTCGCAAACCGTAGCGAAAAAAATGGTCGAGCGTCAGCAGGGTAAAATCATCAATATCGGTTCGATGCAGAGTGAGTTAGGGCGCGACACCATTACGCCTTACGCGGCCTCCAAAGGCGCGGTGACCATGCTGACGCGCGGCATGTGCGTGGAGTTGGCGCGTCACAATATTCAGGTGAACGCCATTGCGCCGGGCTATTTCGTCACGGAGATGACTCAGGCGCTGGCTGACGATCCTGCTTTTACCGGTTGGCTAACCAAGCGCACGCCAGCCGCTCGCTGGGGCAAACCGGAAGAGCTGATTGGCGCGGCGGTGTTCCTCGCTTCCGGTGCGTCGAACTTCGTTAACGGGCATCTGCTGTTCGTTGACGGTGGCATGCGCGTCGCCGTGTGATGCCTGAGCGCGGCTGGCGTTATCGTCGGGCCGCGCCTAAACCTTAATCACCCCTCTGTATTCCTAAGGATAATAAAAAATGCCAATAACCATCATTGTGCTGGGTGTGATACTGCTGCTGGTGTTGATGATTGTATTTAAGGTCAATGGTTTCATTGCTTTAGTGTTTGTCTCGGCGGTGGTCGGTATTGCCGAAGGCATGACGCCGCTGAATGTCATGGCCTCGATCCAGAAAGGTATCGGCTCGACGCTGGGAGGATTAGCGATGATCCTCGGCTTCGGCGCCATGCTCGGGCGGCTGGTTTCCGATACCGGTGCCGCACAACGCGTGGCTACCACGCTGATCGCCGCGTTTGGTAAAGAGCGGCTGCAATGGGCGCTGGTGGTGACCGGACTGATAGTCGGCCTGGCGATGTTCTATGAAGTCGGCTTCGTGCTGCTGCTGCCGCTGGTGTTCACTATCGTGGCGGCTGCCGGTTTGCCGCTGTTGTACGTCGGCGTGCCGATGGTGGCCGCGCTCTCTGTCACTCACTGCTTCCTGCCGCCGCATCCTGGCCCAACGGCGATTGCCACCATCTTTGGTGCTAATCTCGGTACCACGTTGCTCTACGGCATGATCATCACCATTCCAACGGTGATTATTGCCGGACCGGTTTTCTCGAAGTTCCTTAAAAGCTTTGAGAAGTCACCGCCGGAAGGGCTGTATAACCCAAAAATCTTCACGGAAGAGGAGATGCCGGGCTTCGGTATCAGTATTTTTGCCGCGGTAATTCCGGTGGTGCTGATGGCGATTGCCGCCGTCTTCGAGTTGACCACGCCGAAAGAGAACGCGCTGCGTCAGTTCTTTGAATTCATCGGTAATCCGGCGGTGGCGCTGTTTATCGCGGTGGTGATTGCGGTGCTGACGTTAGGGCTGCGCAATGGCCGTAAGATGGAAGAAGTGATGGATATGTGCGGCGAATCGATTGCCGCCATCGCCATGATCATCTTTATCATCGCGGGCGGCGGTGCGTTTAAACAGGTGCTGGTGGACAGCGGCGTGGGTAACTACATCGCCGATATGATGAAGGGATCGTCATTGTCGCCACTGCTGATGTGCTGGACGGTCGCGGCGATGCTGCGTGTGGCGCTGGGTTCAGCCACGGTGGCGGCCATCACCACCGCTGGTATTGTGACGCCGATTATCGCTGCCACGCATGCCGATCCGGCATTGATGGTGCTGGCGGTGGGCTCCGGCAGCGTGATCGCTTCACACGTTAACGATCCCGGCTTCTGGCTGTTTAAGGGCTACTTCAATCTGAGCGTGGTGGAAACCCTTAAAACCTGGACGGTGATGGAAACGCTGATCTCGATTCTCGGTTTAGCCGGCGTGTTGGCGCTCAATGCCATAATTCACTGATCGATAAGGCTTCACAAGGACGTGAAGCTCTTAACCTCGCGTGCGGATCCACGAGAAACGGGACTGATAGCCGCTGTCAAAATGGGTGTTGTAGCGATAGCTGGAACCCGATTCCGCCATGCAGTAGGTACAGACGTTCAGCACTTCAATATGTTCCGCCACAATTCCCCGCTGTAACAACAAGCGTCGCGCCAGATGAGGCAAATCAAACCAGATTCCATCTTGCTGGGCCCGTGCCTGCGGACGGATCGCTTGCGCGTTGTGCGGCTGCTGAGTGAAGTAGGGTAACGGCGGAAGATCGTTACGATCCTGCATCTGTGTCACCAGATCTTTACCCAGCTCATAGCAGCACGGCCCGATCGCTGGACCGATAGCGACACGCAGCGTTTCACGGCTGGCGCCGCGCTCCAGCAGACGATCTATCGCGTTGTTCAACACGCCACCGAGCGTGCCTTTTAATCCGGCGTGCACCGCCGCAACCTGCTGTTGTTGCGGATCGGCAAATAACACCGGCAGACAATCGGCGGTATACACCGCGACCGGCAGATGATCTTCGCCAATCAAACCATCTGATTCGCAACGCTTAGGCGGGATGTTTTGGCTTGCCAGCAACACATTGGCGCTGTGACGCTGTTGGCCATAAGCCGCCTCTGGCGGAACGGGCTGGCCAGCCGGCTGAAACGCGTATTCTAGCCAGGAAAAGTCATCCAATAGTCTTGATCGTGGACCGCTGTGTGGGTGCTGTGCCATAAGTGTCTCCTCTCACCAAACCGCTGCTTTCTGCTGCCCACAGCTTACGTTAACTGCTACATTTTTAAAGCTTTACAAAAACTGACCCTAATCACTTAAGGATGAAATGATGAAGAAAACCACCTTGCTGGCGGCATCCGGCTTAATGGCGCTGGCATTAACCGGTTGCGCGCAACCTTCCAAACAGCAGGCTCAGCAGCAACTCGGCCAGCAATCGGTGCTGGCGGTGAACTGGTTCCAGCAATCCGGCGAATATCAGGCATTGAGCTGGCAGGCGTTTAACAGCGCGCGCATGGCCTTCGATCAGGCACCATCGCTGGCGGGGAAACCGAAAGCGGTTATCGTCGATTTAGATGAAACGATGATTGATAACAGCGCCTACAGCGCATGGCAGGCGAAAAACGGCCAGCCCTTCTCGGGTAAAACCTGGTCAGCGTGGACGCAGGCGCGTCAGGCAACGGCCGTTCCGGGCGCAGTGGAGTTTGCCAACTACGTTAATAGCCACGGCGGCACCATGTTCTATATCTCCAACCGCGATCAAAAAGACTATGCCGCAACGGTGGAGAACCTGAATAAGCTCGGCTTCAGCGGCGTGAGCGAGAAAACGGTGCGGTTGAGTACCGGCAATTCCAACAAGCAAGAGCGCTTCGACGCGGTGAAAAACGCCGGTTACAACGTGGTGCTGTATGTGGGCGACAATCTGAATGACTTTGGCGGTTCAACCTGGCATCAGGGAAATGCGCAGCGTCAGCAGTTCGTTAGCCTCAATCATCAGCGTTTTGGCACCCAATTCATTGTGTTACCGAACCCGCTGTATGGCGACTGGGAAAGTGGCATGGCGGAAAACTACAACAAACTGACGCCTGAGCAGCAATTGCAGGTGCGTGAAGCGCGAATGAAAGCGTGGAACGGTAAATAATTCGTCAGGTGAAATAGCGTCTGCTTAGGCAGGCGCGTTCATGTCCTTTTCAGGTCCATCAATATTTACATAACGCCGTAACTATTATTCCCCTCACTATTTTCCTGATCTCTTACTTAATTCATCGCGAGTGAGTAGCGAAATATATCGTCTTATTTGCTGAGTGGCAGTGAATCTCACTAATCATAAATTTTTTAATTAGGATTTCTCCCAACTCAAAAGGTTTAATTTATAGCGTCAGTAGAAAGGCATAAAATTAATATGTGTATTTTTTTGTAATTGCACTAGAAATATTACATTTAAAATTACGTTTATTTAATTGTTAATATTGGTTTTTATCGACTTCTCTCATTATTACCCTCCTTGCAAAAACTTACCTGATTCATACGTTTGCTGAAGTTTTATTTACAAAAAGACTCACTTTATCGACGTCAGAAATATTCATTATGCAAGGTGAAGCTTAAGCGTCTATAAACTATTTCTGTGAGGAAGTTCTGCTTTCATCCTCAATTGTTCTCCATAGCCGCGTTTAATGACGTCGCTATTTGCCTGAAAGCGATATTTTTAAACGTTGAGAGAAGATTATTGTGATGACCCTGAAACCCTTATTAGTGATAAATCGTAGTCTGGCCTTGCAGCGCCGCGCGCGGTTAATTCAGCAATCTGCAGAGGAATCAACGCCATGAATTTAAGCACGCTTCGTCAGGATATTCCGGCAGGTTTGGTGGTGTTTCTGGTCGCGCTGCCGCTCTGTCTTGGCATCGCGCAGGCGAGTGGATTGCCACCCTTTGCGGGTCTGCTCACCGGCGTGATCGGTGGTTTGCTGGTTACCGCGCTGAGCCCCTCGCGCTTTGCGGTTAGTGGTCCGGCGGCGGGATTGGTGACGATTGTGGTCGCGTCGATCGCCACGCTCGGCAGCTTTTCCGCCTTTCTCACCGCGCTGATTCTGGCGGGTGTGTTGCAGTGCCTGTTTGGCTTACTGCGTGCAGGACGTTTTATCGCGTTAGTCCCGAGCAGCGTGATTAAAGGCATGCTGGCGGCGATTGGTATTTTGCTGATTATGCAGCAAATTCCAGTGGCATTCGGCGCGGCGGGCGATGTCGAGCTGCTGTCGCTGGTTAACGGGGAATTTCAATTTTCGAGCAGCGCGATGCTGGTTGCTGGCGTGGGTTTAGCTATTTTGTGGCTGTGGACCACGCCGCTGATCAAATCGGTCAAAGCGCTGAGCTGGATGCCCGGCCCGCTGGTGGCGGTGCTGGTGGGTTGTGCCGCCACGGTGTTTGGCGATCGCCTGTTTCCAGCGTTAGCCGAAGGCTTGCCGCGTATCGCGCTGCCCGCGTTCGACAGCATGTCGGCGCTGGTGGCTGAGCTGGAAACGCCAGACTGGCAAGCATGGCAGAACCCTGCGGTGTGGATGGTGGCGATAACGCTGGCGCTGGTCGCGAGCCTTGAAACGCTGCTCAGTCAGGAAGCGCTGAAGAAACTGCGTCCGCAACATCCTGCACCTTCACCCAACAAAGAGATGTTTGCGCAGGGCATTGGTAACCTGACTGCCGGATTCCTTGGCGCGATGCCGATTACCGCGGTGATCGTGCGCAGTTCGGTGAACGTCAGCGCTGGTGCGCAAACCAAACTGTCGATTCTGATTCATGGTGTGCTGCTGTTAATCTGCGGCCTGTGGTTCAGTAAGCTGCTTAACGCGATCCCCCTTGCCAGCCTTGCGGCGGTGCTGCTCTATACCGGCTACAAGCTGGCCACGCCGCGCCTGTTCATTGAGCAGATGCGCATGGGACCGCAGCAATATGTGCCATTCCTTGCCACCATCGGCGGCATTATCGTGTTTGGCATGCTGGCCGGCATCGGAATTGGCATCGCTACGCAAATCCTCTACAGCATCTATAAAAGCCATCGCAACGCCTTGCAACTCACGCGTCATGACGATCACTACGTTTTACGCCTCAAGCAGAATCTGACCTTTATGCACAATCCAAAGCTGCAGGGATTGCTGGCAGAGATCCCGGAAAACAGCGTGGTGATTGCTGAACACGGCAATGCGCAATATATGGATCCCGATGTTAAAGCGGTGCTCAAAGACTTTGGTGAAAACGCACGCGAACGTGGCATTCGTTTGAGTCAGTGGCCTGTTGCGGTGAAATAGCCATAAGTCTGCGCTGGAACAACAGTTTTAAAACTAAAAAATCGGATATCTCGGATAGCCGATTTTTTTATTTGCAGGGCATAATTGCCGCAAGTTTTATCCTTTGTCTCTGGCGTTTCCACAATGCCATTTGGCCCGACGCTGCTTTTTATGGCAGGTTGAGCGCCGCCCAGCCGCAGAGTAGGATGACGAACACTTGCTTAATTACCGAATCATCGCACGGTTATTTCCGGTTTAATGCTTGCTGATGCTGATGCTTATGGCTGATGGCTGATGGCAGCACTTTCCAGGTTACAGGGTTCAGACGTATGCGCGTTATGCTGTTTGAAGAGAATAATTTTAAAAAGAATGCTCTCACGCTGTTCTTCATTACGCTGTTTTTTTGCTTTATCGGCAGCCATTTACGCATCCCCGAAGAGTTCTCGCTATTCTGGCCGGTGAATGCGCTGGTGGCGGGATTGATAGTGAGGAATCCGTTTTTGCACACCACCTCCAGCTATCTGGTGTGCTTCAGTGCGATGATTTTTAACGACACGGTATTTTCCGGCTGGGCGCTACCGGCGTTTACCGTCAATTTTGCCAATATTCTGTTTATCCTCGTCGCGGTCAGCATGCTGATCAAACATCTGCAGCGTCCTTCCGCCCACAGTCAGGTGTTCAATGCCATGCGCATTTTCCCCGCCTGTTTTCTTGGCGCGGCGGCTTGTGCGACCTGGGGCGCATGGGCGCAGGATATCGATTTCAATGCGCGCTTTATCGTGGCGTGGGGCGACTGGTTCAGCGAACAGTTCTCCACTTCGCTGATGCTGTTGCCGGTGATGCTGGCGCGCCCGCTGCGTACGGTTTCCCCGCGCACCTTGCTGCATCCCGGCAAACTGCTGCCGCTGGCGGCGGTCATCCTGTCGCTGATTGTTGGGGCATTGATTGGCGGAGCCGGCA
Source organism: Pantoea sp. B9002 (assembly GCF_013385945.1). Taxonomy (NCBI): domain Bacteria; kingdom Pseudomonadati; phylum Pseudomonadota; class Gammaproteobacteria; order Enterobacterales; family Erwiniaceae; genus Pantoea; species Pantoea sp. B9002. Next base: position 12,962 of record NZ_JACAPA010000006.1, on the reverse strand, counting down.
GCCTGACATTCCCGGTTCCTGCGCTGATCTGGTGCGCCATCGTGTTGCCGATTCCGTTGACCAGTCTGGTGATCCTGATAACCGGTATCACGGAGATTGTGCTGGTTTCGCACGGTGTGATGAACATTCAGGGTGACGATGCGCTGCTGCCGATTAGCCATCTCACCTCAGCACGGCTTGGCGTCGCCACCGTTGCGCTCAGCCCGCTGCTGGTGGCGGTGAGCATGGATGCCATTCGCCAGCTGAATCACCGCCTTGCACTTCGCGCTAATTTTGATTTTCTCACCCAGCTGCTGTCCCGCTCCGGTCTGTATGAAAGCCTGCGAAATGAACCTTTTTCACTGCAGCGGGAAGCCGGCGTAGTGATGCTTGATGTCGACTATTTCAAAGCCATTAACGACAACTTCGGCCACGATGCCGGCGATTGTGTGCTGGAAGAGATTGCGCGGCGTATTCAGCGCGTGGTCGGCAATCGTGGCATGGTGTGTCGCTTTGGTGGCGAAGAGTTTGTGGTGGTGATGTTCGATTGTAGCCACAGCCAGCTCTATCAGCTGGCCGAAACGGTACGTCAGGCGATGGTCAAAGAGAAGTTCTGGATTCAGGGCAACACGGTAACGGTAACTGCCAGTTTAGGCCTGGCGCGCGGCAGTGCGCAGAACGAACGTGAATGGCCGAGCGTGATCAATCGTTTAGTGTCAGCGGCGGATAAGAATCTCTATCTCTCCAAACGCAATGGGCGTAATCAAACCTCACCGGCGATGGAGCCGCGCAACATGATGAATGACGTGGCCTGAGCCACGTCATGGCGATTTAAACGCTGCTTTTCAGTTGGCTGGTCTGCTGGTGACGTTGCTGCGCCAACTCAATCAGACGGGAAATCAGATCGCTGTAGCTCAAACCCGCTGCCTGCCATAACTTCGGATACATACTGATGTTGGTGAAACCTGGCAAGGTATTCACTTCATTGACAATGATCTCGCCGCTATCCGTCAGGAACACGTCAACACGCGCCATGCCAAAACACTCCAGCGCCTGAAACGCAGTAATCGCCACCTGACGAATTGCCTCGCTGGCTTCATCGCTGATTGCCGCTGGCACCACCACTTGCGCACCGCTTTCGCTGATGTATTTGGTGTCGTATGAGTAAAAGGCATCATGCACCACCACTTCGCCGCACGGGCTGGCTTCTGGCGCATCGTTGCCCAGCACTGCACATTCAATCTCGCGTCCTTTAATACCTTGCTCAATCAAGACTTTGCGATCAAACGTAAAGGCGAGATCCAGCGCGGCATCGAATGCTTCCGGGCTGTCTACTTTGCTTACGCCGACGGACGATCCCTGATTAGCCGGTTTGATAAACAGCGGCAGACCGAAGCGCGCAATCACGGCCTTAGCATCAATATTTGCTCGCTGTGCCTGCGTCACGCTCAGCCAGGGTGCGACGTTCAGCCCGGCATCACGCAACAGGCGCTTGGTGAAATCTTTGTCCATGCTGACGGCAGAACCGAGCACGTCAGAGCCGACAAACGGCAGATTCGCCATGCGTAATAAGCCCTGCAGCGAACCATCTTCACCCAGCGTGCCGTGCACGATTGGGAAAATCACATCCAGCTGTGAAAGCGGCTGCGCTTGCTGACGGGTAATCAGCTGCTGGGAAGAACTGCCCGGAACCAGCGCGACATTTTCACCTGAACGATTTAGGGCAATCAGCTTCGGATTCTCAGCGTTGAGCAAGAATCCTGAGGCATCATTGAGATGCCATTCGCCCTGTTTATCAATCCCCAACAACACCACCTCATATTTGCTCTTGTCGATGGCTTCGAGGATGTTTTTGGCTGATTGTAATGACACTTCATGCTCGGCCGATTTGCCGCCAAACACGATCCCTACGCGCTGTTTTACCATTGCTAATTGTCCGATTGCGATAAAGCGAGCCAGTAAGATAACACGCCCAGGACAGCCATCAACAGCCCTGCTTTTTCCTACGTAACTCAGAGTAAAACAGCCCATCTCAGCCTTCTCAGTCACGAGTTTAAACAATTATTCATAACCGTTTGAGACAAGTCTTGGACGGCTGAAAACCTGCCTTCTGTCAGAATTTTCCCAATTCAAACAGGTGCAACGGTGGGCAATGTGCTCACCGTTTTTTTGTCAGGTTTACAGGAGTCGGGAAATGGTCGACCAGAAGCAGGATGCTGTGGAGCAGGATGCGCGTTCTGTTGCTCGTATTGAAACCACGGTAGATGACACGCTGTTAAAAAGCGTGGCTTGGATCTGCAAACACTACAAACGCGAGAAAAGTGAAGAAGCGCTGGTGGCAGGTTTGCCAAAAGCGACATTGCTCTCACCATCACAGGCCATGACAGCGCTGGAAAACGCCGGCATTACCGGCGGCATGGTTGAGCGTCGTCTGCAGGATCTCCCGGAACAGTTGATGCCGATGATTCTGCTGCGCAAAGAGGGCGGCGGTTGCATTGTGCTGTCGCGCCGCATTCACACTAATGAGGAGAATCAACGCGAATTGCGCTTCCAGCTGGTGATGCCAGAAGTCAGCGCTTCAGCCGTTGAGATGAGCCTGGCAGAACTCAATGAGATCTACGCTGGCTTCGCCGTGATGGCGAAACCCACGGCTGTGGTCGATGAGCGCGCCAGTGAAATGCTGCCGGAAGTAAAAGGCCATTGGCTGTTTACCACGTTGTGGCGCTATCGCCGTTATTACCGCAGTGCGGCAATTGCTGCGGTATTGATCAACGTTCTCGGCCTTTCCAGCATCTTCTTCACCATGAACGTCTATGACCGCGTGGTGCCGAACCAGGCATTCGTGACGCTGTGGTCACTGGCGATTGGCGTCACCATCGCGATGATCTTCGAAGCAGTCACGCGTTTCGTGCGTGCGCATCTGCTGGATATGGCCGGTAAAAAGGCGGATTTGGTACTCGGCAGTATGCTGTTCCGTCAGGCACTTTCTATCCAGATGGAACACAAACCCGCTTCCTCCGGTACCTTCGCCAACCAGATTCGTGAATATGAATCGGTGCGTGATTTCGTGGCATCCGCCACGCTGGCGGCGATTTCCGATCTGCCTTTCATTCTGATGTTTGTTGGCGTGATCTTCTTTATCAGCGGTCCGCTGGCGATCATTCCTTTGATGATGATCCCGCTGATCATCATCGTCAGTGCGGCGATCCAGTGGCCGCTGGCGCGCATCATGAAAGAGAACCTGCGTGACGCCTCACTGAAACAAGGTGTGCTGATCGAATCGGTTGAAGGTATGGAAACGCTGAAAGCGGTGGGCGGTGAAGCGCACATGCAGCGCCGCTGGGAAAACTTCAGTGCACTGCAATCCGCTAACTCGATGAAATCCAAACGTTACTCGACGCTGGCAACCGGCGTGGTGACATTCCTGCAGCAGTTCCAGACGGTGATGTTGGTGGTTGCCGGTGTTTATCTGATCAACGAAGGCACGTTCACCATGGGTGCGATGATCGCCACCGTGATGCTCGCCAGCCGCGCCACCGGCCCGCTCGGTCAGGTTATTGGCTTGGCTGTACGTTATCAGCAGGCAAAAGCGGCGTTAACTTCACTCAACAAGCTGATGGAGATGCCTGTCGATCGTGACAGCAGCAAAACCTATCTCACCGATCCGCCGCTGAGTGGTGAGATCACGCTGACCAACGTCAACTTCTCCTATCCAGCACCGCCAATGAAGCCGAACCCGGAGATCCTCAAAGATATTTCGTTGAGCATCAAAGCGGGAGAACGCGTCGCGATTCTGGGCCGCATCGGTAGCGGTAAATCCACCTTATTGCGTGTGATGGCGCGTCTCTACCAGCCGGTGAAAGGTCAGCTTTCGGCTGATGGTCTGGATGTGAACCAGATTGATCCAGCGGACTGGCGCAAGGCGGTGGGTTTTGTCGGTCAGGATGCGCGTCTGTTCTACGGCACGCTACGTGAGAACGTGATGATTGGACGCCCGGACGCCACCGCCAATGAGCTGCTGCGCGTGCTGAATCTGACCGGTTTGGATCATGTCGCCGCACGCCATCCAAGCGGGATCAATTTAACGGTTGGCGAGGGCGGTGAAGGCTTGTCTGGCGGTCAGCGTCAGCTGGTTTCACTGGCGAGAACACTGCTAACTCGTCCCAAAGTACTGCTGATGGACGAACCAACCAGCGCCATGGATAGCATGACGGAAAACCAGTTCCTTGCGCACTTACGTCGTGCCAGTGAAGGGCACACGCTGATTGTGGTGACGCATCGTCCATCCATTCTGGCATTGGTCGATCGCATCATCGTGGTGGAAGAAGGAAAAGTGGTAGCGGATGGCCCGAAAGATCAGGTGCTTGCCGCGCTGGAAGGAAAAAATAAAGCCCGCCAGCAGCCGCGTCAGGCGGTTGAACCGGCGGTACGTGCGCCAGCTCCCGCTAACGATTCAGCGCCGACGGATGCAGTAGCAGAGGAGGCCGCAGTATGAGCAAGTTAATGCCATGGCGTAAGAGCGAGAAAGGTATGTCCGCTGCTGATGCCGAATTTATGAATGACGTGCAGGCTTCTCTGCTGTCGCAAACCACGCCGGGTTCTAAGCTGGTGATGTGGATCATCATCGCGGTGTTAGTTGGGGGCCTGACCTGGGCAAATTACGCACGAGTAGAAGAGATCACCAAAGGCGATGGCAAGGTCATCTCACGCAGCCGTGAACAGGTTATTCAAAGCCTGGAAGGCGGCATTCTGGCAGAGATGAATGTGCGTGAAGGTACGGTAGTGGATCGCGGTGATGTGCTGCTGAAAATTGACCCGACGCGCGCCCAATCCAGCTATCGCGAAGTACTGAGCAAAGTGGTGGGTCTGAAAGCCAGTATTGCCCGCTTGCGTGCCGAAGCTTATGCGCAGCCGCTAGTGTTTGATGAGCAGGTGAAGAGCGATCCAGCCGTTGTGGCGCAGGAAACTAAAGCCTATGAATCGCGTAAACGTGCGCTGAATGACAGCATTAACTCGCTTCAACGAAGCTATGCATTGTCGATGCGCGAGATTAATTTGGCGGAACCGTTAGCCGCAAAAGGTTTGCTGTCCGAAGTCGAATTGCTGCGTATGCAACGCCAGGCTAACGACATTCAGGCACAGATTGTTGAACGTCGTAACCGCTATCAATCAGAGGCTAATACCGAGCTGGCGCGTCTGGAGCTGGAGCTGGGTCAGGTTAGCGAAAACCTCATTGGTCGTGCCGATATCGTTGATCGCACTACGATTGTGGCCCCGGTGCGCGGTACGGTGAAAAACGTGCGCGTTAACACCATTGGCGGTGTCATTCAGCCGGGTGAACACATCCTCGAAATCGTTCCTCTTGAAGAGCAACTGCTGGTGGAAGGGAAAATCCGTCCGTCTGATGTCGCCTTCCTGCGTCCTGGTTTGCCGGCCAAGGTGAAAATCACCGCCTATGACTTTGCCATCTATGGTGGACTTGATGGGCACGTGGAATACATCAGCCCGGATACCCTGAAAGACGATCAGAAAGCCGCCAGCGGACGCCCGGATGATACCTACTATCGCGTACTGATCCTGACGGATAAAAGCACGCTGCATGCAGGTAACAAAGATCTGCCGATCATTCCCGGCATGATCGCCACCGTTGAAGTGCGCACAGGTGAGAAAACTATTCTCGATTACCTGCTGAAGCCGGTCCTGAAAGCCAAAGAAGCATTCCGCGAGCGTTAATAATCATGAAAAATAATAACAAGATGCGCCATGCACAGGCGCGTCATCTCTCTCTGCTTGCCGTTTGTATCGCGGTTGTGATGGCACCTGCGGTTAACGTCATGGCTGATTCCACCAGTGAATTAATGATGTTTGCAGAAATGAGCGGCCAGCGTCCTGTCGCTGCGGCACCGGTGGCGGTTGCTCCAGTGCGGGCTCCGTCGGTACCGGCAGCGCTCGCACCGGTGGCGGTTGCTCCAGTGCGAGCTTCGTCGGTACCGGCTGCGCCGGCGCGCACGCAATCTGCGCCACCGGCAACTTTTTCCCAGCCGGCAAGAACAGTAAATGCCCCCATTGCACCGCCAGCGGTCGTTGAACTTCCACCGCGTAGTGAAATTGTGCAGCAAGCCGCACCGATCAGCAGCAAGCCGATTCAGCCAGCGGAAATTCAGGGTGGCGGCTTCCTGACTGAGGAGCAGCGTCGTCCAGAACCAAAGCCGTTCAATCCGATGCAACCGGCGCGCAATGTTAGCCAGCAGCAACCTGCAGCAACGACGACCTATGCTCCGGCTGAAAGCGCTAAGGCGGATTTTAATTATGTCAGCCCGCCAGTGGGTACCAGTGCGGCAGTATCGGATTCACCCGTTACTTTAAGCGGCGGTGCCAATGAAACCGTCGCAGATAGTGAAGTACGCCAAAAATTTCTCTCTGCTGCACGCATCACCTGGCGCATTAGTCCGTCATTGAAATCCTACATTGCCCAGGGCGATGCCGCCGCAGCCAGTGTGGATGAAGCGAAGGGGCAACGTTGGCCGCAGGTTGATGTCAGCGCCGCTTCCGCAACCAAAGAGTTTGGTAGTGGGACGAAGAATTATGAATATCAAGGTAATACGCCATCTTTAGGTGTTTCAGTGGCGACTAACCTTATCGACTTCGGCCAAACCAGTCGCACTATCGAAAGCCGTGAAGAGCGTGTGACATCTGCGCTGCAATCGGTACAGGCACAGCGTGAAGACCTGGCTATGCAGGTCAGTAATGCCTTGATTGAGTGGAACAAACAGCAGCACGTCATTGCGATCAGCAAGCAGTATCTGGCGCGCATGGCGGAGTTGACCAAAATGCTCAGCGGCATTGTTCAGTCAGATACCGGACGTCGTAGTGAACTGACGCAGGCAAAAGGGCGCTTGCTGCAGGCACAAAGCTATTTGGAAAACGCTGAATCGCGCGCACGTGATGTTGAAATCACCCTGCAGCGCCTGATGGGCAACAGTCGCGTGACTTTACCGGCCAGCGATAAGTGGGCGTTACCTTTTGGTGATTTAAATCGTCAGCTCGCAAGCCTGGATGTGCATCCACTGATCTTGCGCGCCAGCGCTGAAGAGCGAGCGGCCTTCAAAGAGGCGGAGGCGATCAAAGCTTCTGGTCTGCCCAAGCTCAACTGGACGGTAAGCAAAAACACCCGTGAAGATCAACTCGGACGCCAGCAGGCATGGCAAACCGGCCTGAACGTTAGCTGGGGCTTATTCCGCGGCGGTTCAACCAACGCACAGGAAATTGCGGCGATTAAACGCGCCGAAGCGAGTCGTCAGCAGGTGCAGGAGCAGCGCCGCGATCTGGAAAACCGTGTGCGTGCTGCCAGCCAGAATGCACACTCAACTGCAGAGCGCGCCGTTTTGTACAAAAACCTGATTGTGGAATCCGATCGTATTCGTAAGGACTTCTTTGATCAGTGGTATCACTTAGGCCGCCGTTCATTGCTGGACGTATTGAGCGCAGAAAGCGATCTGTACAACAACCAGGTCAGTGAAGTCAGCAACCGTTTTGATAGCTATGCCGCCATTATCAGCGGATATGCCAACTCGGGCACGCTGAGTCGCTGGCTAATGACGGGACGTTAACGTGCACATAAACCCGCTTCGGCGGGTTTTTTGTCATGAACCTAACGTAAACGAACTGGCTTTTTGAGTTGGCAACGCGGCGCAAATCACTTTAGAATCGCGGCGAATTTTTACCCAAGAGGAGAACGGCATTGGACACTAGTCCCGGACGATTACAACAGGACCTCGCGTTAAGATAGCCTTCACGCTGTCTTAACTGCGCGTTAAGACGGTGGATTTCCTTCCAGAATCACCCCTTTTCATAAGCACAATACGGCTGATTCCCAGCGGTATTCGCCCTGTCTGTAATCCATTTTTTAACCTGTTGTTCCGCAGATAAAGAGCTGCGGATTGAGGTCTATCATGGATTGGAAAATCTTTTTACTGCGCGTCACCGTGGCGCTGGTTTTGGGCGCGCTGATCGGCAGTGAGCGCCAGCTACGTCAACGTATGACCGGATTGCGCACCAATGCGCTGGTGAGTACCGGCGCTTGTCTCTTCGTTCTGATGACACAAAGCGTGCCCGGCATCGCCACCGATGCGTCACGCGTTGCGGCTTATGTGGTTTCCGGTATCGGTTTCCTCGGCGGCGGTGTGATCATGCGTGATGGTTTGAACATCCGCGGATTGAATACCGCCGCCACCTTGTGGTGCACCGCCGCCGTCGGCGTGCTGTGCAGCATGGGATTGCTGCTGGAGGCGACCATCGGCTGCATGGTGATCCTGTGCGCGAATATTCTGCTGCGTGAACTGGCTTTGGGCATTAACCGCCAAACTATCGTCTCAGCCGCCGAAGCGATACAACACTATAAAGTACAAATCATCTGCCTCGCGCAGGATGAAGTTCAGGTCCGCAGCCTGATGCTGCACACGCTGGGCGGCAGCGGCTTACGTCTGCAATCACTGCACAGTGAGGACATGGATCCGCCGCATCGCATGGAGGTCAATGCGGAAGTGATTGGCAATCCAACTTTGACCGATCAGCTGGAAAGTCTGGTTAGCCGCATTAGTCTGGAGAAGGGCGTAAGTTCGGTGCGGTGGCAGGTGAGTGAGTTGGAGCGTGATTGATAATTAAATGTGCTTTAGAAAACCTGTCGCCATTTAATCGCCACTTTGAATGACAAACAAAAAAGCCACCTTGAAATAGGTGGCTTAATAGCATGAATAATTTCACTAAATTTGGTGGCCCCTGCTGGGTTTGAACCAGCGACCAAGCGATTATGAGTCCCAACTTGAAGTGAGTGAAATCAGTAACTTACTGATTTTTATGTTTTCTTGAGGCCGAATAGTGATGAAAAGTGGCACATAGCGTTGAGCTCTGCTGCCACTTTGCTGCCACTTTCATGGGAGCTAACGAACACCAGATTTTATCTAAGAATTGTCACTTATGATTCAAAGGTGAAGACAAAAAAGCTTCTTTTAGACTTGTATTTCTCGACTAACGCATAATAGAAGAAAATCATTCAAGTATTATTTTCTCCTTATAAAGCTTAATCTTGAATAGGAAGTTATGGTTCATCATAAAATGAAGGGCTTGTAAATATACTATCTAAAGTGGCAACAACTATTCCACTTGAGAAATTATTACGAACAATATCTTCATTGTGATTTTTATAATGGTCTAAGAAAGTAGATAGATAATGAAGGACTCTATCATTCCTTTCTTTATTTGACTTCGCATCTATCAGAGAGAAAGAATCTTTAAAGTCGAGTCCTGATTCCATGCAAGATAATGCAAGCTTACTCTTTGAGAATATTGGTTTTCTATCTTCTACCGAAATAGATATTAGAATTGTCCGAACGCACCAAGAAATTCGTTTGTTTGCAATAGCCCAGTTAGTTATATTATTCTTTTCATTTAATATTGTTTTTGCCAGATAAAATGCAGTTGCAATATCAATATTGTAGTTGTCTTTGTAATTAAACTTTTCTTTCAAGTTATTGAAGATACTAGGATTATAAATACAAATGCCTTCAAGCAGGATGTGGAGGACAAAAATATTACCAGATTGTGCCATCCTTGTTAACTCATCTAAAGAATATAATGATAAGTTAACCTTGCCATTTTCTCTTACGGTTCTTAATGTGGATTTGTTGATGCCTAATAAGTCAATGTCAGAATCTTCATTTGCATCGTTCGTAGCATGGCTCCCAAAGAGAACTAAGCAAGATATGTCATCATTTTTAATTAAATCAATCATATACGGTTAATGCTTATTTTATTGATGATCGTAGGAATGCTGATAGCATACCAAGTCAGCCCGAGTAACATATTAGATAAACATATAAGTTGATATATATAATCATCTTTTGCTCCAATATACTTAGTATAACCTGCTAAGAAAGTAATATCAAAGCTCTCTATTACACTCTTTATTATATTTTGGAATAATGGATCGGATACCTGTTGTGAATCAGGTCCGTAAAAAAAGTAAACAAATGAATAAAATGCCAAAATCAGGGTTCCGAAAAGAGCACATCTAGTAACGCTCGCTCCCCACCCATTCAGAAAACCTAAAGTATTTAATATGACTGTTTCGAGAGGCATCGCGCATTTTACAAACCAACACTTGATATGTGTCCACGACTTGGAAAAGAAATTTGATTGTTTTGATTTTTTTATTTCCCATATTTTTTTATGATGCCTGTCTTTTATTTTTAATTTGTATATTTGTCTGACTGCATCATAATAATATGTATCATCACCATTCTTTGAAACCGACTCGAAAACATTCCTTGAAAGTTTGACCATTGATGTGTACATCTTTGATTTTTCTTCATCAAGGTCCTTGTTAGGGTGATTTTTGCAGTAATCTTTAGTAGCATAGATGTAAATTGATTTTATTAAATTGCTTGGCAATATTACGCTTTCAGTAAAGACAGTCGTTCCTCCTGAAATGGATATTTTTGAAAATCTACATAGATCGTCGAATCTACATCTATTAAATCGAGTTAAAGCAAAAGAAACATTAGAGAAAGAGCAATTCACGAAATTAACATCGTTTAGGCATGAATAGCCAAAATATGCTTTTTCGAATGTGCAGCCTCTAAATGTTATTTTTTTACCTTCATTATCACCAATAAAGTCACATGTGTTAAATTGAATGTCATCAATATATAATCTATCTGCTTTCTCCTTGACGCTCTCTAGGGTTTCATCAACGCCCTCTGGTGCTTCATAAGTCAAATCAATTATATAAGACTGAAACTGCTTATGGTTAGTAGATAGTTCACCGATGTCATATATACGTATCTTAATAAAATTATGGATATTTACACTTTTATCGTAAGTGACATCCCACACATTATTAATCCTGTGATTATCACTTGTAACCTTATTCGTATTATCTTTCATTTTAGTCAGGTGGTTAAGTTTTATGGTTATCAACATTTATGCTTATTGGAACAGTTAGATCAAGGACTTTGTTCCTTAAGCTCAGAGATAATGTCTACATATCATGATATTGGGCGACTTAAGATTACATTGATGGAAAGGGCGCCGCTATTGTTGGTCAATTTTACTAAGAGGATTAAGCTCCGTTGCTTCAGCAAGATGTTCCGGAGCAAAGTGCGCATACCTCATCGTTACCTTTATATCCGTGTGGCCCAAAATCCGCTGAAGCACAAGTATATTACCTCCGTTCATCATAAAATGAGAAGCAAAGGTATGGCGCAAAACATGGGTGAACTGGCCTGCAGGTGTTTCGATACCGGCACGTTGCATGGCCTTTCTAAAGGCTGAGTAACAAGGTTTAAAGAGCACCTGCGCTTTCCTACTGGATGGCAGATCAGCCTGTAATTTTTCAGTTATCGGCACCGCTCGGTTTTTCTTGCCTTTAGTTTTCACGTAGATGATCTGACCGGCGCGGATTTGGTTTCCCTTCAAGCCTTCAGCCTCACTCCATCGTGCGCCAGTTGCCAGACAGATTTTCACAATGGTCGTCAGATCTTTAGATCGGCTATTCTCACATTCGGCGAGGAGGATTCTAATTTCCTCAATGGTGAGATATGCCATCTCGGATTCACTGATCTTAAATTCGCGCACGTTCTCTAGCGGGTTAGGTGCGGTCCATTCATCTAACCGGCGTAACTCGTTAAACATAGCCCTAAAATACGCCAATTCTAAATTGACCGTTCGAGGCGTAACTGTCTTCACTCGAGTGGAGCGTGTGAGCTTTCCGCTTAACCGCTGCTCGCGATAAGACGCAAAAATTTTCGCGTTAAACTCGGTTGCGAGTGGGTTTCCCATCGCCTCGCAGGCGAACGACATTGTGGTTCGCCGCTTCTCACCATCCGCCAACGTAATGCCATGCGTGTTGAACCACAATTCAACCAGCTCAATTACCCGCCGCTTATCTGCTTTCTCTCCCAGCCAGGGCTTATCTGCAGCCTGTTCTTTAACGAACTTCTCATAGGATTGTGCTTCGCCCTTCGTCGCAAACTGGCGGCGAATCCTTTTGCCGTCACGGCCGTTTGGGAAAACAGTCAAGCAGGCCACGGCACTGGACGCGAAATATTCTCCCCGTCATCGGTTAAAAATCCGCTAACCAGACCCGCTAACATTTCTTCTTCCATTTGAGCCTCGCCTTGCTGACGGATGCTGGTGTTCTGTCTGGAAATAAACTTCTAATTTCAGCCGGAGTTTTATCCAGATTTTTCAATAGCAGAGAGGTTTCTTCCTCGCTCCACTTACGGGCTAGTGTTAACCCTTCAACTTTGATCCCCATCTCGGACGCTTTAATTCTCACCGCCTCCGCCGTGCGGCCAATCATTTTCCCCACTTTGGTTCCCAGGACAGGATAGTACTCGACCAGAATCAGGCATTTTTCTTCGCTCCAGTTGCGAGCGCTGGATATTCCTAAAGTGATAGCTTTGTGGAAAATGGTTTTTCGTGATCTTCCCGGTAGCAGTTGCATAACTGAGCTGATCCCGTCACCGCGTGCATAGTTGATGCGCAGGATTTCCATTTCTTCATCAGTCCAAAGTTCACGGGGACCCTTGCTACAGCCCATTGAAGAGGCCTGACTTCGCACTGCCGCCGCCGTTCTGCCCAGCTTTAGTGCTACGCTTGCTGCACCATCTTTCTGATAATGTTTCTCAACATAACGTAACTCCCGAAGCGTCCAGCGGGAGCGGTGATTACGACACTTCGGCTTCACAAAATCATCCTAGGTTAACAATTAGCTGAATTGTATTATTGATTCCCGTAAAAGTATCTCTCCGGATGAATAGCTCCAAAATCTAAAAAATAATTTTGGGAATATTCCTAGGTGTTTTTATAGTGCTCATCAGTTGCTTAACCGCAATCTTAAGAAATTTCCTATATAAATCAGATCACAAAGATCGCCTCGCTTTATTGCCTTCCTAAAATTCCAGCTATATATTCGCGCGGTA
>NZ_JACAPA010000059.1:0-185684 GCF_013385945.1 Pantoea sp. B9002 | reverse complement strand
CGTGGTTAACACGGCGAAATCAATTCTGTGATTTGAGGTCGCCATAAATGGCGACCCTACACCAGCATCAGGGTGTCCCAACCGGGGCGCCCTTATTGTTTCACCATCTCCAACCTGAAACGGTTCAATTATTCCTGCAGTAATAATCCGTCAGTGCAAAATTTGTGACGTAGATCCAATATTCAGCCACTCACTTGATCGCAATCATTCCCGTTATTCCTCTCTTGCATTACTCTAGCTGAACCGTTTCAGTTGCGAACGAGAACGTGCATCTTGCCGGTGCGGGCAAGCAATAATTCCCTGTACAAAACGGTGTGAAACGCTCAGGCTAATCGGCACGTTTTTTCGGGTGTGGTTGAAGGTAGAGATGACCGTTCGCGTAGCAATAAATGGTTTTGGTCGTATCGGGCGTAACGTGTTGCGTGCCCTGTATGAAACCGGTCGCCGGGCTGAGATCACCGTGGTCGCCATTAACGAGCTGGCAGACGCCGCCGGTATGGCGCATCTGCTGAAGTACGACACCAGCCACGGCCGTTTCGCCTTTGATGTGCGCCAGGAGCGCGATCAGCTGTTTGTTGGCGACGACACCATTCGCATCCTGCATCAGGCGGAAATTGACGTGCTGCCGTGGCGCGAACTGAATGTTGATATCGTGCTGGATTGCACCGGCGTGTACGGTAGCCGCGCTGATGGCGAAGCCCATTTGGCGGCGGGCGCGAAGAAAGTGTTGTTCTCGCATCCGGGCGGCAACGATCTCGATGCTACTGTTGTGTTCGGTGTCAACGAACAAGCTCTTAAACAAACTGACCGCATTGTCTCCAACGCATCCTGCACCACCAACTGCATTATTCCGGTGATAAAGTTGCTGGATGACGCCTTTGGCATTGAGTCGGGCACCGTGACCACCATTCACTCGGCGATGCACGATCAGCAGGTGATCGACGCCTATCACAGCGATCTGCGTCGTACCCGCGCCGCCAGCCAATCGATCATTCCGGTAGATACGCGTCTTGCTGCTGGCATTACCCGTATTTTTCCGAAATTTAACGATCGCTTTGAGGCGATTGCCGTGCGCGTGCCGACGATCAACGTGACAGCCATTGATCTGAGCGTGTCGGTACGCGAAGCGGTGAAGGCGTGTGAGGTCAACGCGTTGCTGCAAAACGCGTCAGAAGGGGCGTTTCGTGGTATAGTTGACTATACGGAATTACCGTTAGTCTCAGTAGATTTTAACCATGATCCGCACAGTGCCATAGTCGATGGCACGCAAACGCGGGTCAGTGGTCATCACCTTATCAAAACGCTGGTTTGGTGTGACAACGAATGGGGCTTTGCTAACCGCATGATCGACACCACGTTAGCAATGGCCGCAAGCGGTTTCAGGTAAGACGCGGACTGCGTCTGGCAAAACTTATGAGAATCAACGAGAGGGTTCACCATGTCTGTAATTAAGATGACCGATCTGGATCTTGCTGGTAAACGCGTTCTGATCCGTGCCGATCTCAACGTGCCAGTGAAAGAAGGGAAAGTGACGTCAGATGCACGTATTCGTGCTTCTCTGCCTACCATCGAAGCGGCGTTGAAACAGGGCGCGAAAGTGATGGTTACCTCTCACCTGGGTCGTCCGACCGAAGGTGAATACAACGAAGAGTTCTCCCTGCTGCCGGTTGTTAACTACCTGAAAGACAAACTGAACGGCACCAACGTTACCCTGGCAAAAGATTACCTCGACGGCGTTGAAGTCGGCGCAGGCGAACTGGTTGTGCTGGAAAACGTACGCTTTAACAAAGGCGAGAAAAAAGACGAAGAAGGCCTGTCGCAGAAATATGCCGCACTGTGCGACGTGTTCGTGATGGATGCGTTCGGTACTGCGCACCGCGCACAGGCTTCTACCCACGGCGTGGGCAAGTTCGCGCCAATCGCGTGTGCCGGTCCGCTGTTGTCAGCTGAGCTGGAAGCGCTGGGCAAAGTGATGAGCAACCCAGAGCGTCCGCTGGTTGCTGTGGTTGGCGGTTCTAAAGTGTCGACCAAATTTGATGTACTGCAGTCGCTGGTGAAGATTGCTGACACCGTGATTGTCGGCGGCGGCATCGCGAATACCTTCGTGGCGATCGAAAACAACGTCGGTAAATCACTGTACGAGCCAGACTTCGTTGAAGCAGCGAAAAAACTGCGTGACGAGCACGGCATCCCGGTTCCTACCGATTCTCGCGTAGGCACGGAATTCTCTGAAACTGCACCGGCAACCGTGAAAAAGGTTTCCGAAGTGGCGGATAACGAAGAGATTATGGACTTCGGCGACGAAACCGCACAGGCGATGGCCGCGATTCTGAAAGGCGCGAAAACCATTCTGTGGAACGGCCCGGTTGGCGTGTTCGAGTTCCCGAACTTCCGTAAAGGCACCGAAATCGTGGCGAATGCAATCGCCGATAGCGATGCATTCTCAGTGGCAGGCGGCGGCGATACGCTGGCTGCAATCGACCTGTTCGGTATCGAAGATAAGATCTCTTATATCTCTACCGGCGGCGGCGCATTCCTCGAGTTCGTGGAAGGCAAAAAACTGCCAGCAGTTGCTATGCTGGAAGAGCGCGCGAAGCAGTAATTCTTTGGGGGCGACGCTTTGGCGTCGCCTGAAGGCTAGCCCTTTATAGGGCAAACAAATCGCAATCCCTTCGGGGATGAACGGTAACGAAACGGGACACAAACATGTCTAAAATTTTTGATTTCGTAAAACCCGGCGTTGTCACTGGTGACGACGTTCAGAAAATTTTCCAGGTAGCGAAAGAGAACAAATTCGCTCTGCCAGCAGTTAACTGCGTCGGCACGGACTCTATCAACGCGGTATTGGAAGCTGCGGCCAAAGTGAAAGCGCCGGTCATCGTTCAGTTCTCCAATGGTGGTGCTGCCTTCATCGCCGGTAAAGGTTTCAAAACCGACAAGCCTCAGGGCGCGGCTATCTTCGGCGCTATCGCGGGTGCATACCATGTGCATCTGATGGCTGAACAGTACGGCGTGCCAGTAATCTTGCATACCGACCACTGCGCCAAGAAACTGCTGCCGTGGATCGACGGTCTGCTGGACGCGGGTGAAGAGCACTTCAAGAAAACCGGTAAGCCGCTGTTCTCTTCTCACATGATTGATCTGTCTGAAGAGTCACTGGAAGAGAACATCGAGATCTCTTCTAAATATCTGGCGCGCATGGCCAAACTGGATATGACGCTGGAAATCGAACTGGGTTGCACCGGTGGCGAAGAAGACGGCGTGGACAACAGCCACATGGACGCTTCTGCGCTGTACACTCAGCCAGAAGACGTTGATTACGCTTACACCGAGCTGAGCAAAATCAGCCCACGTTTCACCATCGCGGCTTCATTCGGTAACGTGCACGGCGTGTACAAGCCAGGCAACGTGAAACTGACGCCAACCATCCTGCGTGATTCTCAGGAATACGTGACCAAGAAACACAACTTGCCGCATAACGCGCTGAACTTTGTGTTCCATGGTGGTTCAGGTTCGTCTGCTGCAGAAATCGAAGAGTCTATCGGCTACGGCGTGATCAAGATGAACATCGATACCGACACCCAATGGGCAACGTGGGACGGTATTCTGCAGTACTACAAAAAGAACGAAGACTATCTGCAAGGCCAGCTGGGTAACCCAAATGGTTCAGATAGCCCGAACAAGAAATATTACGATCCACGCGTATGGCTGCGTTCTGCTCAGGCTTCAATGGTTGTTCGCCTGGAGCAGGCTTTCAAAGAGCTTAACGCTGTCGACGTGCTGTAATTTTTGCTTACAGTACAAAAAAGGCCCGCCAGGGCCTTTTTTTATGCATCTTATCCAGAAAATCCCACGAATTCAGGCCATTTTTGGCGCTTCGCCTTATTTTTGTTTACCCTTGTATTCGGAGTGTCGGAGTCAATCTGGCAGTTTTTGGCAATTTCCTGCGGGAAACTCAACAACAGGGCTAACAAATGGAAGACTTAAATGTCGTTGATGGCATTAACAGTGCTGGTGGATGGCTGGTACGAAATCAGGAACTGATCCTGAGCTATGCGGTAAATATTGTGGCGGCGATTGTTACCATCATCATTGGTATGTTCATTGCGCGCATCGTCTCCAATGCGATTAACCGCGTTCTGCTGGCGCGTCATATTGATGCGACTGTGGCAGATTTCCTTTCTGCAATGGTGCGCTACGGAATTATCGCTTTTACCGTCATTGCTGCACTGGGACGCGTTGGCGTACAAACTGCCTCGGTGATTGCCGTGCTGGGTGCTGCCGGTTTGGCGGTGGGTTTGGCCTTGCAGGGTTCGCTGTCGAATCTCGCGGCGGGCGTGCTGTTGGTGACCTTCCGTCCGTTCAAAACCGGTGAGTTTGTCGATCTCGGCGGCGTGATGGGTACCGTGCAGAACGTGCAGATTTTCTCCACCACGCTGAAAAGCGCCGATGGCAAAATCGTGGTGGTGCCGAACGGTAAGATCATCGCCGGCAACATCGTCAACTATTCGCGCGAACCGATTCGCCGCAACGAGTTCATTATCGGCGTGGCTTACGATGCGGATGTTGATCAGGTAATTGCTCTGTTCCGCGAAGTGGTTGAAGCGGATGAGCGTGTGCTGAAAGATTTAGGTATCCAGATCGGCCTGAATGAACTGGCCGCTTCATCGCTCAACTTTGTGGTGCGTTGCTGGAGCAAAAGCAGCGACCTGCAAAACGTCTACTGGGATTTGATGAAGAACTTCAAACGCACGCTGGACGCCAACGGCATCGGCATTCCTTATCCGCAGATGGATGTGCATCTGCATCAGGTGAAGAGCGAGCAACAACAGCCCGCACGCACCGAGTAAATGAGCATAGCACCTGCGGGTGTAATGCCACTCACTTAACATACTGCGCGTTTAAGCAGGTGCGCATGAATGCGCACCCTACAAAAACCGCGCATTGTCGCTGTAGGGTTGCCATTTACGGCGACCGAAAAGCGCTGAAGTGAACATCATTACGCTTGCGGGTGCATGTTATTAACTATTCTAATGCCCAATTAATTCTTTCAATTTCCTCTAATATCTTCGCGTCACTATACTGCACAGCATCGTTCAGAACTTCAGGATTATCTCTGTGTTATCTGTTTATTTACAAGGGCTTGCCCTTGGTGCTGCGCTGATTTTGCCGTTAGGCCCGCAAAATGCTTTCGTAATGAATCAGGGCATTAAGCGCCATTACCATCTGATGACCGCATCGCTGTGTACCATCAGCGATATCGCACTGATCTGCGGTGGGATTTTTGGCGGCAGCGCGTTGCTGAATCAATCGCCTATCTTATTGATGCTGATTACATGGGCGGGCGTGGCGTTTCTGCTGTGGTACGGCTGGGGCGCGCTGCGCAGTGCATGGCAAGGTGATGTGTCGCTGGCTTCCGATGCGGAGATAAAGCAAGGCCGCTGGCGCATCATCGCCACCATTCTGGCGGTGACCTGGCTCAATCCGCACGTCTATCTCGACACCTTTGTGGTGCTCGGCAGCCTCGGTAGCCAATTGCCCTCCGCGGACGCGCGTCGCTGGTTTGCGTTTGGCACCGTGAGCGCATCAATCATCTGGTTCTTCGGCCTGGCGCTGCTGGCGGCGTGGCTGTCGCCGCGGCTGCGCACCGTGCGGGCGCAGCGCATTATCAATTTGCTGGTCGGCGGCGTGATGTGGTTTATCGCCATTCAGCTGGCGCGTCAGGGCATTGCTGCTCTCTAATGCAGATGTAATCCGTACAGTGCGGGCAGCGCGCCCGCACTGGCGAGCAACTCCAGCCGAATCCTGCTAAAACTCACGCCTTCTGGCACCACGTGATGGCACAGCGAGTGATGATTTTCCGTCACCTCAGCCAAGAGCATCTCATCCAGCCATACGCGATAATGCGTGGTGCAGTGCGGCGTGACCGCCTGCGCGTGGCCCATTTGCACCGTTTCCATCGCATGGTCGAAGTCGTTATCAAACAGCAAGGTAATGTGTTTCGCCTGCTGCGGTTCGCTCCAATGCCAGCTCACGTTGGGATGCGTGTCCTCCTGCGCCGGCACCCAGCAATTGGTGTGCTGTTCCGGGCGCAGCTTGCCGTTAAGCAGATAGTCGTGGTGCCAAAGCTGCAGCGGCGTTTCCAGCGCAAAGGCCAGCAGGATTTGCTGTGGAGCCCGGCGCGGCAGCCAGAAATCAAATTCATCAACGCCGTAATCGCCGTCGTTAATCTGGCGTGTGCGTTTCGCCACGCGCGGATTGAGACTGTTGAACACCATCATCACGCCTGGCAAACGCTGGCTGGTTAATGCAACCTCAATCGCTGCGTTCTCCTCAAAGGCGATAAACAGATAGCGATCGCAATCGGCGCGATAATCAAAGTTCAGTCGATAAGTGCCTGGCTCAGTAACCGTGATGCTTTGCGTGGCCAGATGGCAATCGCCGCAGGTATTGGCCGGATTAGCGCTGGTAAGCAGCGATACCTGTAATTTCTGCGTGTTGGCAGCGCGCAGCTGCACGCTGATTGGCGGCAAGCGTTCACCCGCTTTGAGCGGCAGCAGCAACGCACAGCGGGATTCCAGCGGCTGCCAACCGGCATCGGCGGGCAGGGCGCGCAACTGTAAGGTGCTGCTCACCGTGACATGCGCATCGCGCGCTGGGTTGGCCAACGGATGTCGCGGAATAAACGCACCCTGACGCAGCAAATGCTGCTGTAGCTGCCCAACGTGCTCCGGCTGTGCCAGTACGGCGGGCGTGATCTGCTGTTGCTGGCACAGCGCCGCCGCGCGGCCCACCACTTCGCCCAGCACGCCGCAGGTGCACATGACGCGTGCGCTGCCAAAGGCGACGTGCGTGGCGGAAATCAGGCGGCCGGTGAGTAGCAGATTGTCCAGCGACTGGCTGTAGAGCGCGCGGAAGGGAATGGTGTAAGTCCCTTTGCTGTGGAACTGACGACAGCCATCATGTTCGCTGTAGACGCCGTCGGCCGGATGCAGATCAATCGACCAGCCGCCATACGCCACCGCATCGTAGTGATCGCGCTGTTCGATGATGTCCTGCTGGCACAGCATCGTCTCGCCGAGAAAACGCCGGCTCTCGCGTTTGCCGGGAATCAGGCCAACCCATTCAATCGTCAGGTTGTCGGCGTCGGGGAATCCACCGGAGTTTTTGATGTAATCCCACACGCCCCAGACGATTTTCCACAGCTCCCATTTGATGGTTTCACTTTCGTGCACGGTATCAAGCCGTCCGCCCCATTCCAGCCACCATAAATCGCAGCCGTTCAGTTCTGAGCTCAGGCGTTTATAACGCGGAATCGCGGTGATCTCTTTCAGTGCGAAAGAGGGCGCAACGAAGCGTACCGGTTGCGCTGCGCGCTTGGTGTAGAAGTAAATCGAATGTCCGAGCTTGTGGCCGAAACTCTCGCCCGGCGCCATCTTCTCGCCAAACTCCTCCACGGATTCTGCGCCCACGCGATGCGCTGCACCGGCCAGATAGCCCATCACGCCATCGCCGCTGGCATCGATAAACTGTGTAGCTGAAACCTGATATCGCGTTTGATTAATGGCGTTGAACGCCTGCACGGACTGCAAGCGGCGGCCAGATTTTTCGATATCGGTCACCACCGTATTGAGCAGCAAAGTCAGGCCGGGCTGCGCCTGAACGATGTCCAGCAGCACCATATCGAACAGCACCGGATTGCCTTCTTTGTTACGCCACAGGTTCTCCTCCATGATCTCGCTCATGATGCCGCCTTCGCGCGCCCAGCGATTGTTATTGCCCATGTGCGAAGTGGCACCGTTGGCCCACAAGCGCACTTCGCTGGAAGCGTTGCCGCCCAGCACCGGGCGATCCTGAATCAGCACCACATCAAGCCCATCGCGTGCAGCGGCGAGTGCGGCACACACGCCCGCCAGCCCACCGCCAACGATCAGTAACTGCGCTTGTAGCCGTTGTTGCGGAAAGTCGCGCACATTTTGCGTAGAGAAAGTCTGCATCATTTCATTCCTCTGACTCTAAGGCTAAGATTGGATTTTGCCCGCCGCAGGTGATCTATGTCTTCTCAACCCAACCAAAGCCTGATTGACGGTATTCGCTGCCTGCAATATCTGGTTTCCAGTGATAAAGCCGTGGGTTGCCGTGAACTGGCGCGCCAGATGGGGATGAACAGCACGCGTGTGAATCGACTGCTGATGACCATGGCATCGATTGGACTGACCACGCAGGATGAGCATCGACGCTATCTGCCCGGCCCCGGCATTCACGCGCTGGCGGCACAGGCGATTCGCGGATCTTCGCTGTTCGCTCAGGCGCTGCCGCAGCTGGAACTTCATGCGCCGCGCGATATCGTGGTGGCGCTGGGCGTGCTGTGGGAGGATCAGGTGATCTATATCTGGCACTCGGAACCCGGTGAACGCATCAATGCCAGCCAGGCGCTGGCCGGTTTCCGCATGCTGCCCGCGTGGCAATCGGTGATTGGCGTGTCGTTGCTGGCGGCGGAGAGTGATGAGGCGCTGCGCCCGCGTTTTAACGACGAACAGTGGCTGCAAATCGCGCCGCTGCTGGCGCGTAAGCGGGCTGAGGGTTACCTGATCTGGCACCGCGATGACGGTGAAATCAGCATGGCGCAGCCGATCGATAACAATCGCGCGGCACTGGCGTTCGCCAAAATCTGGCAGGACGATGAGGCGCACCTCGCGCAGCGGCTGCAACAGCTGCAATCGCTGGCGCAAACCGTGATCACCCCGCGCTAACATGATCGATTTTCCCGACAATAAACAGATAACTGCAGATGCCAATCGCGGCCAGCACAGCGATAAATGCCAGTGCTGGCGCGAAGTTATCGCCGTCAATTAACGCACCAATGGCAATCGGCACCACGATGGATGACAGCGCGCCGGTAAAGTTAAATACGCCGCCCGCCAGACCAATCAAGTGGCGCGGTGCCAGCGCCGTGACAAACACCCACGTAATGGTCGCCAGGCCGTTGCCGAAGAACGCGAGCGACATAAACAGGATAATCAGCGTGGAATCGTCGGTGTAATTGGCACCAAGGATAAACAGCGTCAGGAACAGGCCGAGGATCACCGGCAGTTTGCGCGCCACGCTGGCGGAGACGCCACGACGTATCATGCGATCCGAGGCAAATCCGGCCAGCAGCACGCCGCAAAAGGCGGCGAAGTAGGGCACCGAAGCCACATAACCGCTTTTAATGAAGCCCATGTGGCGATACTCCACCAGATAAGTCGGGAACCAGGTGAGGAAAAACCAGAAGGTGGCGGAAATGGTGAACTGGCCAATATAGATGCCGACCAATTTGCGACTGCGGAACATCTGCGCCAAATCGCCCCAGCGCGCTTTAGGTTGCTGCGTATTTTGCCGACTCTCCAGCAGCGCACCGTTGTCGCGCAGATAGCTGAGCTCGGCTTCTGACACGCCTTGATGTTGATTCGGCTCGCGGTAGAGCCAATACCACACCAGCGCCCAAATCATCCCCGCGACTCCGGTAATCAAAAACAGTCCGCGCCAGCCAAATGCATCCTGCAGATGAAACAGCAGCGGCGTCATGCACGCCAGCCCAACAAATTGCGCTGAGGAGTAAATACCGATCGCACTGGCGCGCTCTTGCTCCGGGAACCAGCTGGAGATCACTCGATTGTTGGAGGGCATCACCGGCGCTTCAAAGGCGCCGACGCCGAGCCGCAGACCAAACAACGCGCCAAAGCTGTTGGCAAGCGCATGCAGCGCGGTGATCAGCGACCAGGCAAACAAACCGACGCCATAGACCACCCGCGCACCCAGGCGATCGATGAGGAAGCCGCCGGGGATCTGTAGCGCAGCGTAGATCCAGCCGAAAGCAGAGAAGATCAACCCCATTTCCATCGGCGTGAAACGCAGTTCACCAGCCATTGCCGTAGCGGCAACCGACAGGTTAGTTCGATCCATGTAGTTGATAATGATGTTAATAAACACCAGACCGAGCATCAGAAAGCGCGTGCGTCCCGCGCGAACGCTGACGGCAGTTTGGCTAAGCGGCTGTTCTGTCATTGGCAACTCTCCCGAACCCAGAAGTGTTTCTTTAATAGAAACGTTTAAGTGTTTTTTTGGCGAATATGTACCGCTAAATTTGCGATCGCGGCGAGGTTAAAACAGCAGAGTGCCCGAACTTTTTGCTGAATCAAAACTCAGAGCATCACGCATGGTAATGTGTTTTGGGTTTAGCCATAGTGGCGACCTGCAAATTGAATCCCTCAAGGAGGACTTTCGTGAAACTGAAAGCACTGGCGCTGGCCGCCGTAATGAGCACGGGCGCACTGTCCGGTTTAGTTCAGGCAGGCGAATTGCCGAATGGACCGCATGTGGTGACTTCTGGACAGGCAAGCGTTGATGCCACGCCAGATCTCGCGACGCTCGCGATTGTGGTGAATGTTTCGTCGAAAGACGCGGCGGAAGCGAAGAAACAAGCTGATGACCGCGTGGCGCAATATTTCGATTTCCTGCAAAAGAACGGTATCGAGAAAAAAGATATTGATGCGGCAAACCTCAGCACGCAGCCGGAGTACGATTACACCAAAGAAGGTAAGTCGGTACTGAAAGGCTATCGTGCCGAGCGTCAGGTACAGGTGACGCTGCGTCAGCTGGACAAACTTAACGAGCTGTTGGATGGCGCGTTAAAATCTGGCCTGAATGAAATTCGTTCGGTCGAGTTGGGTGTGGCGAATCCTGACAGCTATAAAGAGAAGGCGCGTAAAGTGGCAATCGCTAATGCTACGCAGCAGGCGAACGCGCTGGCAGAAGGGTTTAACGCTAAGTTAGGTTCGGTCTACAGCATCCGCTACCACGTTGCGAACTATCAACCGATGCCGATGGCGCGCATGTACAAAGCCGCCGCTGCACCTGCTGATACCACCGCGCAGCAAACTTACGAGCAGCAGAGCATTCACTTTGACGATCAGGTGGATGTGGTATTCGAAATCAAACCGAATACGCCATAAGGCTTTAATTCAGGTCGCCAGAAATGGCAACCCTACGGTTATTGGGTGCGCATTGATGCGCACCTGCAAGCATTCCTTAAATGGGCGGCGCGACCTGACTTTTACGCGGGCAACACATCCTGACGCAGCACGCGATGTCCGTGTGCAATCAGCGCGTCGGTGACGCTGCGCATCAAACGACTTTCCGGCGCAAACCGGTGCCAGTACAGCATACGACGCTGATACAGGCCTGGCGTCAAATCCACCAGCTCACCTTGCGCCAACTCGCGCTCAATCTGCAGATGCGGAATCATACAGCACACCGAACCCTGACGCGCCAGCTGCACAAAGGCTTCTGACGAGTTAACGATGTGGCAGGGCACGCTGCCTGGCGACAGGTCAAAGTTCTGCTGTAAAAACGCCTGATGCATATCATCCAGATGATCAAACGCCACCGCCGGCGCTTTCAGCAGCGCAGAGCGCGTGACGCCGTTCGGGAAATAGCGTGCAGCAAAATCAGGTGAGGCGCAGAACAGATAATCGAGCGCGCCCAGTTGATCTACTAAGCAGCTTGGCAGCGGCTGCGGTTGAATACTCACCGCGCCGACCACTTCGCCGCGACGCAGACGTTCCTGAGTGCGGGTTTCATCTTCCACCTGCAAATTCAGGCGCACCGGCGAATCGGCCAGTACATCTTTCAGCGCGGGCAGCAGCCAGGTTGCCAGACTGTCGGCGTTGACCGCCAGCGACAGTAGCAGCGGCGTGGTTCCACCGTTATCATCACCCAGCCACTCCTCTTCCAACAGCTCAACCTGATGCAACAACGCCAGTAACTTTTGTCCCTGCTCGGTCGGACGCGGCGGCACGGTACGCACCAGCAGCGGCTGACCAAATAAATTTTCCAGCTGTTTAATACGCTGCGAAACCGCCGATTGGGTAATGCAGAGTTTTTGTGCCGCACGCTCAAAGCCGCGCTCGCGAATCACAGCATCCAGCGCCTGAAGCGTTCGATAATCCGGGCGTTTCATTGTTGTTCTCTCTCGTTCAGGGTGGACGTTACTATGCCATAAAACTGTCAAATTGTGCTGCGGCGCATTTTTGCGGGCTGGCTTCCAAAGCGTTAAATCGGCTGTCTAACAGTCGCGCTTTTTTACAGCGCCTTGTTTTATACTACGCGCACTTCGATGTCGCACAGGTTTTAAACATACCATGACCCAGGATGAACTGAAAAAAGCGGTAGGTTGGGCAGCCCTGCAGTACGTAGAGCCCGGCACCATTGTCGGTGTAGGTACGGGCTCAACGGCAGCGCATTTCATTGATGCACTCGGCACCATGAAGAATCAGATTGAAGGCGCGGTTTCCAGCTCGGAAGCCTCGACGGAGAAACTGAAAGCGTTGGGCATTCACGTCTTCGATCTCAACGAAATTGATGAGCTGTCGGTTTATGTTGATGGCGCCGATGAAATCAATCCGCAGATGCAGATGATCAAAGGCGGTGGCGCAGCGCTGACGCGTGAGAAAATCGTTGCGGCGGTGGCGAAGAAATTTGTCTGCATTGCCGATGCATCGAAAGAAGTCGATGTGCTGGGCAACTTCCCGCTGCCGGTTGAAGTGATTCCGATGGCGCGTTCGTATGTGGCGCGTGAACTGGTCAAACTCGGCGGCTTGCCGGAGTATCGCCAGAACGTCATTACCGACAACGGCAACATTATTCTCGACGTGCATAATCTGCGTATTCTCGATCCTATCGAGCTGGAAAAAACCATCAATGCGCTGCCGGGCGTGGTGACCGTTGGCCTGTTTGCGGGACGTGGCGCGGATGTCGCGCTGATTGGCACCGCTGACGGCGTGAAAACCATCGTAAAATGATCTGTCCGGCGCGCCGAATGCGCCGGTTATTTCCATCCGCAAAACATCTTTTCTCGCCAGGCTGAAATTTGGTGACTTATGTCACAAAAGATTCATCAGCAGTGAGTTCGTACTTCGTCCACCAAGGATGTCACGATTTTGTACGGCATTGTGCTGTCTCCGCGTGGGCGCGTGCTGGCTCACAGGCAATCGTTTGTATTGCTGCGCACGAAATTTTTGATATTTTGACAGAAGGCTACCTTATGGTAGTCCTCATTGAATTCTGAATAGGGTCGGGAAATGGCAAAGGTATCACTGGAAAAAGACAAGATTAAGTTCCTGCTGGTGGAAGGCGTTCACCAGAGTGCGCTGGAAAACCTGCGTGCAGCAGGCTACACCAACATCGAGTTTCACAAAGGGGCGCTGGATGCGGAGTCGCTGAAATCCTCCATCCGCGATGCGCACTTCATTGGTATCCGTTCCCGTACCCAACTGACTGAAGAGATCTTTGCTGCTGCAGAAAAGCTGGTAGCAGTCGGCTGCTTCTGTATTGGTACTAACCAGGTTGATCTTGCTGCTGCGGCGAAACGCGGTGTTCCGGTGTTCAACGCGCCGTTCTCCAACACCCGTTCTGTTGCAGAGCTGGTGATTGGCGAAATGCTGCTGATGCTGCGTGGCATTCCGGAGGCCAACGCCAAAGCGCACCGTGGCATCTGGAATAAAGTCGCCAACGGTTCGTTCGAAGCACGCGGCAAGAAACTGGGCATCATCGGTTACGGCCATATCGGCATGCAGCTGGGTGTGCTGGCAGAAAGCCTCGGTATGCACGTGTTCTTCTACGATATCGAAAGCAAGCTGCCGCTCGGTAACGCGACTCAGGTGCGTCATCTCTCCGATCTACTCAATATGAGCGACGTAGTGAGCCTGCACGTTCCTGAAACGCAATCCACTCAGAACATGATTGGTGCGGAAGAGCTGGCGCTGATGAAGCCAGGCTCGCTGCTGATCAACGCCGCGCGCGGTACCGTGATCGATATTCCGGCGCTGTGTGATGCCCTGGCGAACAAACATCTGTCCGGTGCCGCCATCGACGTCTTCCCGGTTGAGCCTGCGACCAACAGCGATCCATTCAACTCTCCGTTATGCGAGTTCGATAACGTGATCCTGACGCCACACATTGGTGGTTCGACCCAGGAAGCGCAGGAAAACATCGGTATCGAAGTGGCTGGCAAGCTGGCGAAATACTCCGACAACGGTTCTACGCTGTCTGCGGTTAACTTCCCGGAAGTCTCGCTGCCGATGCACGCGGCAAGTGCTAGCCGCCTGCTGCACATCCATGAAAATCGTCCGGGTGTGCTGACCGCCATCAACCAAATTTTTGCCGAGCAGGGCATCAACATCGCCGCACAGTATCTGCAAACCACGCCTATTATGGGCTACGTGGTAATCGATATTGATGCTGAGCAGGATGCAGCGGATAAAGCGCTGCAGGCGATGAAGGCGATTCCGGGCACCATCCGCGCCCGTCTGCTGTACTGATTAAACAGGGCGCCATTGGCGCCCTTTGTTTTTCCTATTTACGCTTCCCATTGCCACAGTTTCGCTGGCGTCAGTATCGCGGGAAGCGGCACATCCCATGCGGCAACCGGCAGCGCTTCTACGCGCTGACAATCATGTGCGATGCCCACCGGAAGAAAACCATGCTGCTGCCAGTTTTGCAGCGTGCGATCGTAGAATCCGCCACCCATTCCCAAACGTTGACCGGCATGGTCAAACGCCACCAGCGGCACCAGCATCACATCTAATTGATCCAGCGTTGCCAGTTGCGTGATGTCTAAAGGCGGTTCCGGAATACGCAGCTTATTTGGCGTGAGTGACGTTTCTGGCGTGTAACGGATAAACAGCAGATTGCCAGGCGAGAAGGGATGAAGCACCGGTAAGTAAACCTGCTTTTTTTGCTGCCACAATTTGGCGATCAGCGGGCGGGTGTTGATCTCTCCATCGACAGACAAAAACAGTGCAATGCGTTGGGCATTGGCAATCGGCGCAATGTTGATAGCGTGTTCAGCCAACTGATCGGCGGCCTGTTCTTGTTGCTCAGACGTGAGATTGCGGCGCAAATGGCGCACATGCTGACGGATGTCTTGACGGTCGAGAAATGAGGGTGCTGACATGATATCCCCGGCAGATTGGGCTGTTGCCAGCCACTATATCATGCGAACCGGGGGATACAGATTGGAACTAAATGGAGATCTCCGAGATGCCGCCGCAGGCTGTAACCCTTGAACCCTTGGTTCAAGGTGAACATGCCGTCACAACTATTAGGCTTCTCGGACGGACCGAGCATGCGCACAAATTGTGGAGCGTCACATTCTGTTGGTATGAAATATCGGCTCAGGGGACTGGCCCGCTTGCAAACATCTCAGAGAAAATTTACTTCACCGTCACTCTAGCATGAGGACCATGAAGCTTTATTCAAAATTAGGGCCCTGGCGGTCAGTTATGCGACCTTGCTCTACTAACGCTTGTTCAATGGTCTGCTGCAGCATGCGGATACGTTGTTCCATGTTTGCTGCATAGTCGCGCGTCTTACCTTTCTCTTGTGCCAACTCGTGGCAGATGTTTAACGCGGCGATGAACACCAGTTGCTCTGTATTGGTGACTCTAGTGCGAACTTTTAAATCTTGCAACCGTTGATTGAGATCCTCTGCGGCCAGATTCAGCGCATCTTGCTGTTCAGGCGGGCAATTCACTCTCAACGAACGACCAAAAATTTGAATATCTACTGGTTGTGCAGACATGCCACCATCCTAACTGATTACTTCGATCGCATCTCCCTTACCGGTCAATGGGTTGGGAGGTGCGAAACTATATATACCCGAGTTATAAGTTACAACCCCTTTTCTGGAAACCCAGAGGCACCTGGTGGTAGCATAACACGAACTTATTCTGCCAACGACGACCAAAGCTTATGTCTTTACAGAACGCAACGCCGAGTTACAACACGCTGGCCGCGGCCCTTTCACAGCAGGGCGTGGGCATGACGCCAGCCGAAATGCACGGTCTCCTTTCCGGGATTCTGTGCGGCGGCAATCAGGATACCAGCTGGAAAACCATGGTTCACGATCTCACCAACGAAGGCATGGCGTTTTCGCAGAGCCTGTCTCAGCCGTTGCAGGCACTGCATGAAAGCCTGGCGACCACGCTGGAAGACGAAGGTTTTATGTTCCAGCTGATGTTGCCGGAGGACGATGACATCACGGTATTCGATCGCGCGGATGCGCTGGCCGGTTGGGTAAACCACTTCCTGCTCGGTTTGGGCGTCACGCAGCCGAAACTGGAGAAAGTGACCGGCGAAACCGGTGAAGCGATTGACGATCTGCGCACCATCGCACAACTTGGCTATGACGAAGATGAAGATCAGGAAGAGCTGGAGCAGTCACTTGAAGAGGTGATTGAGTACGTGCGCGTTGCCGCTCTGCTGTGCCACGACACCTTCACGCGTCCGCATCAGCCAACGGCACCAGAAGTACAAAAACCTACGTTACACTAAGCGCGTCAATGCGGGTGCGTTGTGGCCCGTCTTCAACAGGGAGTGCAAACATGATTACCTTGGATACGTTTCAACAACGTCGTCAGGCGCTGATTGCCCGCATGGCGCCAGGCAGTGCGGCGTTAATTTTTGCTGCACCTGAAGTGACGCGCAGCAACGACACCGAATACAGCTTTCGTCAAAACAGTGACTTCTGGTACTTCACCGGCTTTAACGAACCGCAGGCGCTGCTGGTATTAATCAAAAGTGATGATAAGCACAACCACAGTGTGCTGTTCAATCGCGTGCGTGACCTGACAGCCGAAATCTGGTTTGGTCGCCGCCTTGGTCAGGATGCCGCACCGGCGAAACTGGGTGTCGATCGTGCTTTGCCGTGGGATGACATCGGCGAGCAGTTGCATCAACTGCTTAACGGCCTGGATGTGGTTTACCACGCGCAGGGCGAATACGCAGAAGCAGATCAGCTGGTGTTCAGCGCGCTGGACAAACTGCGTCGCGGCTTCCGTCAAAACCTCAGCGCGCCCGACACGGTTACCGACTGGCGTCCGTGGGTGCACGACATGCGCCTGTTCAAAAGCGCAGAAGAGATTGAGATTCTGCGCCGCGCCGGCAAAATCAGCGCGCTGGCGCACACGCGAGCGATGCAAGCCTGTCGTCCGGGCATGTTCGAATATCAGCTGGAAGGCGAAATTCATCACGAATTCAATCGCCACGGCGCGCGTTTCCCCTCATACAACACCATTGTCGGTTCCGGCGAAAACGGCTGCATTTTGCATTACACCGAAAACGAATCGGAAATGCGCGATGGCGACTTAGTGCTGATCGACGCAGGCTGTGAATTCCACGGCTACGCCGGCGATATCACTCGCACCTTCCCGGTCAACGGCACCTTCAGCGAGCCGCAGCGCGCCATCTACGATATTGTGCTGGCTTCGCTCTACAAAGCGTTGTCGATGTTCCGTCCGGGCATCAGCATCCATGACGTCAACGACGAAGTGGTGCGCATTATGATTACCGGCCTCGTCGATCTCGGCATTCTGGATGGCAACATCGATACGCTGTTTGAAGAGCAGGCGCATCGTCCGTTCTTCATGCACGGTTTGAGTCATTGGTTGGGGCTGGATGTGCACGATGTCGGCCATTACGGCACGCCAAGCCGCGACCGCGTGCTCGAGCCGGGCATGGTGCTGACGGTTGAGCCTGGCTTGTATATCGCGCCAGATGCCAAAGTACCGCCACAATATCGCGGTATTGGCATTCGCATCGAAGATGACATCGTCATCACCGCCGACGGCAACGAAAATCTCACCGACAGCGTAGTGAAAGACGCCGACGCGATTGAAGCCTTGATGGCGGCGGCACGTCACGCATGAGCATTTTGATTGCCGGCGGCGGCATGACCGGTGCGACTCTGGCGCTGGCGATTTCACATCTGACGCAAGGCCAGCTGCCGGTTACCCTGATTGAGCGCAGCCAGCCCGACAGCCGCGCACATCCCGGCTTCGATGGACGCGCGATTGCCCTGGCGGCTGGCACCTGTCAGCAGTTAGCGGATATCGATCTGTGGCGCTCGCTGGCCGATTGCGCCACGCCTATCACCGATATTCACGTTTCCGATCGCGGTCATACCGGCTTCGTTTCGCTCAAAGCACAAGATCATCAGGTGCCCGCGCTCGGTCAAGTGGTCGAACTTTTTGATGTCGGCCAGCGGCTGTTTCAACGCCTACAGAAAGCGCCGGGCGTCACGCTGCGCTGCCCGGATCACGTTACCTCGGTAGCGCGCACCGCAGATAACGTGCAGGTCATGCTGAACAGCGGCGAAAAGTTGGAAGGCGCATTACTGGTGGCCGCCGATGGTTCGCGTTCACCTTTAGGCGCGTCCTGCGGCATCACCTGGCAGCGCGACGATTATCAGCAGTTGGCGGTTATCGCCAATGTGTCGACGCAGTTGCCGCATCAGGGCCACGCCTTTGAGCGCTTTACCGAACACGGCCCGCTGGCGCTGTTGCCGATGTCCGGCAACCGCATGTCGCTGGTGTGGTGCCACCCGCTTGAGGCGCAAGCAACGATTAAGCAGTGGGACGATGCGACCTTCCTGCAAGCACTGCAGCGCGCATTTGGCTGGCGTCTGGGACGCTTCACGCATACCGGTCAACGCGAGCATTATCCGCTGGCGCTGCAAACCGCCGAACGTCAGGTGACACATCGTCTGGCGCTGGTGGGCAACGCGGCACAAACGCTGCATCCGATTGCCGGACAAGGCTTCAATCTGGGTCTGCGCGATGTGATGTCGCTGGCGGAAACGCTGGCGGGCGCTTATCGTCAGCAGCAAGATCCCGGCAGTTTCGCGGTATTACAGCATTTTGCCGCGCGACGTCAGCCCGATCGTGCCGCCACTGTTGGCGTCACTGACGGTTTAGTCCGACTGTTTGCTAACCGCTATGCGCCGTTGGTAGCAGGACGAAATCTTGGGCTGGTGGCGATGGACCATCTGCCTTGGCTACGAAATCCACTTGCCGCGCGCACGCTCGGCTGGGTTAAGCGTTAAGCACGAATTAAGGGGCAGCAATGCAAACTTTTGATGTGGCAATTGCCGGAGGCGGCATGGTGGGTTTGGCCGTCGCCTGCGGACTACAAGGCAGCGGCTTACGCGTTGCCGTGCTGGAAAAAGCACCCGAGCCACAGTTTGATCCGGCGGCCAATGCGTCGATTCGCGTCTCCGCCATCAACGCTGCCAGCGAACGTCTGCTGCAAAAGCTCGATGTCTGGTCGAGCATTCTGGCGCTGCGCGCCAGCGCCTATCACGGCATGGAAGTGTGGGATCAGGACAGCTTCGGCTCGATCAGCTTTGATGACGAGCAGCAGGGTTTATCGCATCTCGGCCATATTGTTGAAAACGAAGTGATTCATAGCGCATTGTGGCAGCGCGCCAGTCAGAGCAGCGATATCACGCTGTTTGCTCCGGCGCAGCTGCAGCAAGTGGCGTTTGGCGACAACGAAGCCTTTATCACCCTGCAAGATGGCAGCATGATGAGCGCACGTTTGCTGGTGGCTGCCGACGGCGCGAATTCGTGGCTGCGCGACAAAGCGGATATCCCGCTGACCTTCTGGGATTACGAGCATCACGCGCTGGTGGCGAACATCCGCACCGATATGCCGCATGATGCCATTGCACGTCAGGTGTTCCACGGCGACGGTATTCTGGCATTCCTGCCGATGCAGGATCCGCACTTATGCTCGATTGTCTGGTCGCTCTCGCCGCAGGAAGCGGCGCGTGTGCAATCGATGCCGGAAGCGCTGTTCAATCAGCAGCTGTCGGTGGCGTTTGATATGCGTCTTGGCCTGTGTCAGGTCGAGAGCGAACGCAAAACCTTCCCGCTGACGGCGCGGTATGCGCGTAACTTTGCCGCGCACCGTTTGGCGCTGGTCGGCGATGCCGCCCACACCATCCATCCGCTGGCCGGGCAGGGCGTGAATCTTGGCTTTATGGATGCAGCTGAATTAATTGGTGAAATTCGTCGGCTACATCAGGAAGGCAAAGATATTGGTCAGCATCTCTATCTGCGTCGCTATGAGCGCAGCCGCAAGCACAGCGCAGCGATGATGCTGGCAGGAATGCAGGGTTTCCGTGAGCTGTTTGCCGGCACCCATCCCGCAAAAAAGCTGCTGCGTGATGTCGGCCTCAAGCTCGCCGATACCTTACCAGGCGTTAAACCACTGATGCTGAAACAGGCGATGGGGCTAAACGATCTCCCCAGCTGGATACGCTAATCACCTAAGCAAAAAATCCCAGGTGCGCATCAATGCGCGCCTCCCGCCAAATCCGTAGGGTCGCCATTCATGGCGACCGATTCACGCTTAACATCCGTAGGGTCGCCATTCATGGCGACTGTTCAACTGACACCCATTACGCCCAACTGGGCGCTATTTTTCTTCTCTGCACCGCAATAATGCAACGCTGCACCGTAATCGCGCCTCGTTTGATTTATTCTAATTTCACCCCTTAATTCGCATTAGATTAATTCATGCTATAGCCCTTTGCATGCCGGACCATTTCTTAATCCTGCGGCGTGTATTCCCTCAATTTGCTGCATGAAAGTAATTTAGTCGTATTTTGTGCGAGGCTAATCACAATAATGCAGTGATTTATGCTGAGCGCTGTTCGATGACTTGATGAAAGGTGGTAGTGTTTCGCCCTCGTTTTCCTCATGGTTAATTGCCGCATTAGGTGATAACTTCAGCACAAAGAGAACGTTTGCGTCAGCCGCTTTAGGCGACGCAGGCGCGTCACACTCACTTGTATTCACAGGATGGTTATGACTCAGCAAACGCCTCTATTCGAACAGCATCAGGCAAGCGGTGCGCGCATGGTGGACTTCCACGGTTGGATGATGCCGCTGCATTACGGCTCGCAAATGGATGAGCATCACGCGGTGCGTAACGATGCCGGCATGTTTGATGTTTCCCACATGACCATCGTCGATCTGCGCGGCGCACGTACCCGCGAATTCCTGCGCTATCTGCTGGCGAACGATGTCGCCAAGCTGACCCAGCCGGGCAAAGCCCTGTATACCGGCATGTTGAATGCCTCCGCTGGCGTCATTGATGATTTGATTGTTTACTTTATGAGCGAAGATTTCTTCCGTCTGGTGGTGAACTCCGCCACGCGTGAGAAAGATTTAGCCTGGATTAAACAGCATGCGCAGCCGTTTGGCGTGGAGCTGACCGAGCGTGACGATCTGGCGCTGATTGCGGTGCAAGGTCCAAACGCGCAGCAGAAAGCACAAACGCTGTTTAGCGCCGCTCAGCGTGATGCCGTTGCCGGCATGAAACCCTTCTTTGGCGTGCAGGCAGAAAACCTGTTTATCGCGACCACCGGTTACACCGGCGAAGCGGGTTATGAGATTGCCATGCCAGCGACTGAAGCCGCCGCATTCTGGCAGCAGCTGTTGGCCGCAGGCGTCAAACCGGCTGGTCTCGGTGCGCGTGACACGCTGCGTCTGGAAGCGGGCATGAATCTGTACGGTCAGGAGATGGATGAAGGCGTTTCGCCGCTCGCCGCCAATATGGGCTGGACCATCAGCTGGGAACCTGCCGATCGTGATTTCATTGGCCGTGATGCCCTGCAGGCGCAGCGCGAGCACGGCACCGAAAAGCTGGTTGGCCTGGTGATGACCGAAAAAGGGGTGTTGCGTAACGGGTTAACGGTGCGCTTCACCGATCAACAAGGTCAGCCGCAGCAAGGTATTATTACCAGTGGTTCCTTCTCACCAACCCTGGGTTACAGCATCGCGCTGGCGCGTGTGCCAGCCGGAATTGGTGAGCAGGCGATTGTGGAAATCCGCAACCGTGAAATGCCAGTGAAAGTCACTAAACCGATTTTTGTTCGCGCCGGTAAACCGGTCGCCCAGTAATTTTTTTCAGGAGAAATGGCCAATGAGCAATGTGCCAAGTGAATTGAAATACCGCGATAGCCACGAATGGGTCCGTAAAGAAGCCGACGGCACCTTCACTGTGGGTATCACCGAACACGCACAGGAACTGCTGGGCGATATGGTGTTTGTTGATCTGCCAGACGTCGGTGCCACCTTCGCGGCCGGTGATGACTGCGCCGTTGCGGAGTCGGTGAAAGCGGCTTCAGACATCTACGCGCCACTGAGCGGTGAGATTGTTGCCGTGAATGACCAGCTGGGCGATTCGCCAGAGCTGGTGAACAGCGCGCCGTACGCCGATGGTTGGCTGTTCCGCATCAAAGCCAGCGACGAATCAGAACTCGACGCGATGCTGGATGCCGATGCATACAAAGCCGCGATCGACGAGTAACCGGTAGTGGCAGAAGGTGGCGCGCTGCGTCACCTTCTTTTTTATCTGCCTGATTTAACGCCATTTTTGTAACCCAGCCCGATTCAGGATTCACTGCAAATGACCCAGACTCTCAGCCAGCTTGAACACAACGGTGCTTTCATTGAGCGCCACATCGGTCCTACGCCGGAACAACAGGCCTTAATGCTGGAAGCGATTGGTGCCAGTTCGCTCTCCTCATTAATCAGTTCTATCGTGCCTGCCGACATCCAGCTGCCAGGCCCGCCTGCAGTGGGCGACGCCGCGACCGAGCAGCAAGCGCTGGCAGAGCTGAAAGCCATTGCCAGTCAGAACCAACGCTACAAATCCTGGATCGGCATGGGCTACAGCGCGGTGATCACGCCGCCCGTCATCCTGCGCAATATGCTGGAAAATCCAGGCTGGTACACCGCGTATACGCCGTATCAGCCAGAAGTGTCGCAGGGTCGTCTTGAGGCGCTGCTCAACTTCCAAACCCTGACGCTGGATCTGACCGGGCTGGACATCGCTTCCGCGTCACTGCTGGACGAAGCGACCGCCGCTGCCGAAGCGATGGCGATGGCCAAGCGCGTCAGCAAACTGAAAACCGCCACCAAATTCTTCATCGCCAACGACATCCATCCACAGACGCTGGATGTGGTACGCACCCGCGCAGAAACCTTTGGTTTTGAACTGATTATTGATAGTGCTGACAAGGCGCTGGATCACGACGATCTGTTCGGCGTGTTGCTGCAACAGGTGGGTACGCACGGTGAAGTGCACGATTACCGCTCACTGATTGCCGAGCTGAAAAGCCGCAAAGTGGTGGTGAGCGTAGCCGCAGATTTCATGGCGCTGGTGCAGTTAGAAGCGCCAGGCAAGCAGGGTGCAGATATCGTCTTTGGTTCTGCCCAGCGTTTCGGCGTGCCGATGGGTTACGGCGGACCACACGCCGCGTTCTTCGCCAGCCGCGACGAGCATAAACGCTCGATGCCAGGCCGCATCATTGGTGTATCGCGCGATGCCGCCGGTAACACCGCGCTGCGCATGGCGATGCAAACCCGTGAGCAACATATTCGTCGTGAGAAAGCCAACTCCAACATCTGTACATCGCAGGTGCTGCTGGCGAATATCGCCGGTCTCTACGCGGTGTATCACGGTCCGGTTGGCCTGAAGCGCATTGCCTCACGTATTCACCGTCTGACCAGCATTCTGGCCGCGGGCCTGCAAAACGGTGGCCTGAAGCTGCGCCATAACAGCTGGTTCGATACGCTGACGGTTGAAGTGGCCGATAAAGCGGCGGTGCTGAACCGCGCGCAGAGCTTCGGCGTCAACCTGCGCAGCGATATCCACAATGCTGTCGGCATTACGCTGGATGAAACCACCGCACGTGAAGATGTGCTGGCGCTGTTCGCCATTCTGCTAGGCGATGCGCACGACCAGGACATTGATGCGCTGGATGCCGCCGTTGCAGCGGAAAACAGTGCGATTCCGGCTGGTCAGGTGCGTGAAAGCGCTTTCCTGACGCATCCGGTGTTCAACCGTCATCACAGCGAAACTGAGATGATGCGCTACATGCACAGCCTGGAGAAAAAGGATCTGGCGCTGAACCAGGCGATGATCCCACTCGGTTCGTGCACCATGAAACTCAACGCCGCGGCGGAAATGATTCCGATCACCTGGCCGGAATTTGCCGAGCTGCATCCGTTCTGCCCGGCTGAGCAGGCGTCGGGTTATCTGCAAATGATTGGCCAGCTGTCGCAATGGCTGGTGCAGCTGACCGGCTACGATGCGCTGTGCATGCAGCCCAACTCGGGTGCGCAGGGCGAATACGCCGGTCTGCTGGCGATTCGTCGTTACCACGAAAGTCGTAACGAAGGCGGCCGTAATGTTTGCCTGATCCCAAGCTCGGCGCATGGCACAAATCCGGCATCGGCGCAGATGGCGGGCATGTCAGTTGTGGTGGTGGCGTGTGATAAACAAGGCAACATCGATCTCGGCGATCTGCGTGAGAAAGCCGCACAGGTCGGTGAGCAGCTGTCGTGCATCATGGTGACCTATCCGTCAACGCACGGCGTTTATGAAGAAACCATCCGCGAAGTGTGCCAGATCGTGCATCAGCACGGCGGCCAGGTATATCTCGATGGCGCTAACATGAATGCGCAGGTCGGTATCACCACGCCAGGTTACATCGGCGCGGATGTATCGCACCTTAACCTGCACAAAACCTTCTGTATCCCGCACGGCGGTGGCGGTCCGGGTATGGGCCCAATCGGTGTGAAAGCGCATTTGGCTCCGTTCGTGCCAGGTCATAGCGTAGTGCAAATTGATGGCGTGCTGACACAGCAGGGCGCAGTTTCTGCCGCACCGTTTGGTAGCGCATCGATTCTGCCAATCAGCTGGATGTATATCCGCATGATGGGCGCAGAAGGTCTGAAGCAAGCGAGTTCAGTGGCGATCCTGAACGCCAACTACATTGCCAGCCGTCTGCAATCGGCCTATCCGATTCTGTACGCAGGCCGCGATGGCCGCGTGGCGCACGAATGTATTCTCGACATTCGTCCACTGAAAGAGCAGACCGGTATCAGCGAGCTGGATATTGCTAAACGTCTGATCGATTACGGTTTCCACGCGCCAACCATGTCATTCCCGGTTGCGGGAACGCTGATGGTTGAACCAACGGAATCGGAAAGCAAAATCGAGCTGGATCGCTTTATCGATGCGATGCTGGCTATCCGCATGGAAATCGATCGTGTTGCCGATGGCGAATGGCCGCTGGAAGATAACCCGCTGGTGAATGCACCGCACACGCAGACAGAAATCGTCGGCGACTGGGCGCATCCGTACACCCGCGAGCTGGCCGTATTCCCGGCCGGCAGCGCCAACAAATACTGGCCGACGGTGAAACGTCTGGATGATGTATTTGGCGATCGCAATGTATTCTGTTCGTGTGTACCAATGAGCGAATACCAATAATTTAGCCGTCATACTTTGAGCCACAGCGGCGTTGGCTGCGCTCATTCACCCCGGTCACTTACTGATGTAAGCTCCCGGGGATGAACGAACTTGCCGCCTTGCTGCATCTCAAATTATTTAGGCTAAAGTGACGGGTAGTATTTATGAAGGGCCGATTATTCGGCCCTTTTTATTGGAGGCAAAAATGGATCTGGCTTTGATTACCGGCGGCAGTCGCGGCATTGGGCGCGCAACCGCGTTATTGCTGGCGCAGGCGGGTTATCGCGTGGCGATCAACTATCGCCAGCGTGCAGCCGAAGCGGCAAGCGTGGTGGCAGAGATCGAAGCGCAGGGCGGCAATGCGTTTGCGCTGCAGGCCGATATTGCCGATGAAGCGCAGGTCATACGTATGTTTGCCGAATTGGATCAGCAAGAGGGCGCGCTGCGTGTGCTGGTGAATAATGCCGGTATTTTGTTTACCCAATGTCGGGTGGAAGATCTGGATGCCGAACGTATTCACCGCGTGTTCGCCACCAACGTCACCGGCACGTTCATCTGCTGTCGTGAGGCGGTGAAACGCATGGGCACGCATCATGGCGGCAAAGGTGGCGCCATCGTCAATGTGTCATCCGCCGCGTCACGTCTCGGTGCGCCAGGCGAATGTGTGGATTACGCCGCCTCAAAAGGGGCGATGGATACGCTGACCAAAGGGTTGTCGCTGGAAGTGGCATCGCAGGGCATTCGCGTCAACAGCGTGCGACCTGGCCTTATTTATACCGACATGCACGCCGATGGCGGCGAGCCGGGTCGAGTCGATCGCCTGGCGAGCGCATTGCCAATGGGACGCGGCGGTCAGGCCGAAGAGGTTGCTGCAGCGATTGTCTGGCTGGCGAGCGATGCCGCGTCTTACGTGACGGGCACCTTTATCGATGCGGCTGGTGGACGATAATTAACCAGGTTGGCATAAATGCCGCCCCTACAAAACCTGATCCGATTTTCGTCTAAACGTCGATCATTTACGCCTAAAACCCCCGTAGGGTCGCCATTCATGGCGACCGATTTAATCAAACTCGCGCCTGTCATACCCGCTCACAGATTTATTTTAGCGTACATGTGTACTCTGAAAATTATCCCGGTTACTCTGGTTGCTCAGAAATAGCACACTCGCTTTTTCCGTTGTTCAGGAATCACCTCATGGTACAAACCCCAGTTATTGCCCAGGGCTACTCATTGGCAGAAGAGATCGCCAATAGTATCAGCCACGGAATTGGCTGCATTTTCGGCATCATCGGCCTGGCGTTAATGTTGACACAAGCCGTTGAATCCCAAGCTAACGTTACCGCGATCACCAGTTACAGCCTGTATGGTGGCAGTATCATTTTGCTCTATCTCGCCTCAACGCTGTATCACGCCATTCCCCATCAAAAAGCCAAATACTGGCTGAAGAAATTCGACCACTGCGCCATCTATCTGTTGATTGCCGGCACTTACACGCCGTTCTTGCTGGTAGGGCTCAATTCGCCGCTGGCACAAGGCTTGATGGTGGTGATCTGGAGCCTGGCGCTGGCCGGTATTCTGTTTAAAATCGCCTTTGCCCACCGCTTTGAAGCGCTGTCGCTGGTGACCTATCTCGGTATGGGTTGGTTATCGCTGGTGGTGATTTATCAGCTGGCGATTAAGTTGTCGCCGGGGGGGATTTGGCTGCTGGCTGCCGGTGGGATTGTCTATTCGCTGGGGGTGATTTTCTACGTCTCGCGCCGTATTCCTTACAGTCACGCCATCTGGCACGGTTTTGTGCTCGGCGGTAGCGTGTTGCACTTCTGCGCGATTTATTTTTATGTGATGTAAGCTCGATACAGGTCGCCATGAATGGCGACCCTACGTGTTTAGTGCCGACCTGGCCCGCAATTATTCTGTCAATGAATACGGCAGTGGCTGAATGGTTAATTTGCCACTTTCGTCGCCTTCCACGCGCAATACGCTATCCGGCTCCAAATCGTTGTTCATCACCACCTGCACCCAAACGCTGCCGTCATCCAGCTGCACGCCGCTTAATACGGTGCCGGTGCGACGCCATTTATCGCCCATCTGCAGCTCCATCGAACCGCCAACCTCCGGCACTTTGCTGGCTTTACCCGCCAGCCAATAGAGTGCGCGTTTGTTCGCGCCGCGGAATTTGGCGCGTGCCACCATCTCCTGGCCGGTGTAGCAGCCTTTTTTGAAGCTGATGGCATCCAGCGCCTGCAGGTTAGTGGCTTGTGGAATCAACTGCGCGCTGGTGGCGCTTTCAATCACCGGAATGCCCGCTTCGATATCCAGCGCCAGCCATTGCAGGCTGTCGTTGAACTGCGCTTCGCCCGCCAGTTTCTCTTTCAACGCATTCGCCTGTTCTGGCGTGGTCACCAGCAGGAAACGCTCAGCTGGTTGGGCAAACCACAGCAGCGTGCTTTCACCTTGCTGTACTACCGGCGTTTCGGCATCCGGCAGCGTGCTGAACACGCCCGCCAGCGCGGCGCGCGCCTGGAAACCAGCAACGCCCAGCAGCACCGCTTCATCATCAGCGACGATGGTGACTTTGGCGAACACCGCGTATTTCTTCAGTTCGGTAAGCTGCTGCTCACGCAGGTTGCGACGCACCACGTAAGCGTAACCTTCGGTGCGATGGAACAGACGAATGTTGCTCCACATTTTGCCTTTGGCATCGCAGTGCGCGGCGGGACGATGCTGCGTCTCGCCCATCGCCGCGACATCCAGCGTCAGCTGACCTTGCAGATAAGACGTGCTGTCATTGCCCTGCACCTTAACCAGCGCCCATTCGTCGAGCGAAATCAGGGTTAAAGGCAGGCGTGACGATGCAGCAGGCTGGCGAGGTGGAAGGGTAAAAATCGACATGTCTCTTTCCTGATTAATGAGGTAATAGGTAGCAATGGTAAAAGAGCAGTGCGGCTTTGCAACCTGTTTACTGAATATGGCGCACAAATCGCGTGATACCCATTGCAAATTGGGGGATGTAATGCCGAGGCATTGCACAGGGATAACCACAGCGCCTGCAGCGAGAAAAAAAAGCAGGTACACTGAGCGCCACTGTTTTTAGTCATGGAACCCGAGACATGGAAATTAACGACAAAGCCCGCGTCCAATGGGCATGCCGCCGCGGCATGCTGGAGCTGGATATCGCTATCATGCCATTTTTCAAATTTGAATATGATTCGCTGGACGACACCGATAAGCAGGTTTTTATCGCGCTGTTAAAGAGTGACGATCCCGATCTGTTCAACTGGTTGATGAATCACGGTGAACCGGTTGATCCCGAGTTCAAACGCATGGTGAAACTGATTCAGCAGCGCAACCGTGAACGCGGTCCGGTGGCAATGTGATCTGCGAGCGTCACGCAGTGCGCGCGCACTGAATGTGACGCTCTCGCTGCTGTGCGCCGGTTTGCTGCTGGCGCTTGAGTGGCCTGACGTGTGGGCGTGGAGCAAAGCGCCGGTGTTAGTGCTGCTGCTGGCGGAGTGCTGGCGCAACGAGCGCCGTCTGGTGCAGCGCGTAGGTCGTCTGGCGCTGGACGTGAAGGGCAATTGGCTGTGGCGCGGCGTGCGCTGGCGAGCGGAACGCAGGGCGGATTGGTTGCCGTATGGCGTTTTGCTGGTGCTGCGCAATCAGCAGGGGAAACGCTGGCGGCTATGGTTAATGCATGACAACCTGCCGCCCGGTGAATGGCGCACGTTACGCGCCTGCTGTTTTCTGCGAGACGGGCAAACGCTGCCTTAAAGCAGCGCTGCGGTTTCCGTCAGAATCTGTTCGCACCACTGTTCGACGCGCTCATCGCTGAGTTCGAACTGGTTAACATCGTCGAGCGCCAGGCCGACAAACTGCGTGCCATCGGCGGTTAGCGGTTTTTTGCTGGTAAACTCATAGCCTTCCAGCGGCCAGTAACCCACAAACTGCACGCCCATCGGCTGCAACAGTTCGTGCAGCATGCCCAGCGCATCAAGGAACCATTCGGCGTATTCGCCCTGATCGCCCATGCCGTAAAGCGCCACGATTTTCCCGCGCAGATTCAGCCCGGGGATTTGCTGCCAAATCGCTTCCCAGTCTTCCTGTAACTCACCGAAATCCCACGTTGGAATGCCGAGGATCAGCAAATCGTACTGCTCCATCAGCGACGGATCGTCATCTTTCAGATTGTGCAGCGTGACTAATTCTTCACCGATAAAGTCGCGAATCTTTTCCGCTGTCATCTCGGTGTAACAGGTACTTGAACCGTAAAACAGACCAATATTCATGCAATTAATGCTCTGACAGAAACTGACACCGGGGCAATTGTACCAGAAGCAGGCTATTTTCAGGCATAATGAGCACGATTTCACACGGGCGGAGAGTACAGTGCAGGACAGCGATCTGATTGAACAGTTTCTGGATGCGCTTTGGATGGAGCGTAATCTGGCGCAGAACACGCTCTCGTCCTACCGGCAAGATCTGCACACCCTCACTGGCTGGCTGCATCACCACGATCGCACGCTCATCACGCTGGAAGCGCTGGATTTGCAGCAGTTTCTCGCTGAACGCGTCGAGGGCGGCTATAAAGCCACCAGTTCGGCGCGCACGCTCAGCGCCATCCGCCGCTTGTGCCAATATCTTTATCGCGAAAAGCTGCGCAGCGACGATCCCAGCGCGTTACTGTCAGCCCCAAAATTGCCGCAGCGCCTACCCAAAGATCTCAGCGAAAATCAGGTGGAACGGCTGCTGCAAGCGCCGAGCATTGATATTCCGCTTGAACTGCGCGACAAGGCGATGCTGGAACTGCTTTACGCCACCGGTTTGCGTGTGACGGAGCTGGTGAGTTTGACCATCAGCGATCTCAGTTTGCGTCAGGGCGTAGTGCGGGTGATCGGTAAGGGCAACAAAGAGCGCCTTGTGCCGTTAGGTGAAGAAGCGGTTTACTGGATTGAATATTATATGGAACATGGTCGGCCGTGGTTGCTCAATGGGCAAACGCTGGACGTGATGTTCCCCAGTCTGCGCGCGCAGCAAATGACGCGGCAGACCTTCTGGCATCGCATCAAACACTATGCGACGCTGGCCGGCATTGATAGCGAAAAGCTGTCGCCACACGTGTTACGCCACGCATTTGCCACACATTTACTGAACCATGGCGCGGATTTGCGCGTCGTACAGATGTTGCTGGGCCACAGCGACCTCTCGACCACTCAAATTTATACGCACGTCGCCACTGAGCGCCTGCGTCAGTTACATCAACAGCATCATCCGCGCGCTTGAGATGCGGTAACAAGGACTTAAGATGAAAAAGCAGCTAACGATGCTGGCTCTGCTGGTCAGTGCCTTCACTGGACTGGCGCATGCCGATGACAATGCCATTCAGCAAACGCTGAAAAAACTTGGTCTGGAAAAGGCGGAAATCCAGCCTTCACTGCTGCCGGGCATTAAAACCGTGCTGACCGAAAGCGGCGTGCTGTACGTATCTGAAGACGGCAAGCACATGATTCAGGGGCCGCTTTACGATGTCAGCGGCACCCAGCCGGTAAATGTCACCAATCAGTTGCTGGACAAAAAAGTATCCGCACTGGCGCCAGACATGATTGTCTACAAAGCGCCGAAAGAGCAGCACGTGATCACCGTGTTCACCGACATCACCTGCGGCTACTGCCGCAAGCTGCATGAGCAGATGGCCGACTACAACGCACTCGGCATCACCGTGCGCTATCTGGCCTTCCCGCGTGAAGGTCTGAATGGTCAGGTAGAAAAAGCCATGCGCGCCATCTGGTGCAGCGCCGATCGTAACAAAGCCTTCGATGCAGCGATGAAAGGCGATGCGCCGCAGATGGATG
The DNA here is from genome assembly GCF_013385945.1 of Pantoea sp. B9002. Classification (NCBI taxonomy): domain Bacteria; kingdom Pseudomonadati; phylum Pseudomonadota; class Gammaproteobacteria; order Enterobacterales; family Erwiniaceae; genus Pantoea; species Pantoea sp. B9002. The sequence goes on along the minus strand of NZ_JACAPA010000059.1, from coordinate 154,686 downwards.
CACCGGCAACTTGCAAAATCAATATCGAGCAGCAGTACAAACTCGGCATCCTGTTTGGCATTCAGGGCACGCCAGCCATTCTCACTGATAGCGGCATGATGATTCCTGGCTATCAGGGACCGCAAGAGCTGAAGCAGGTGCTTGACGGCCAGAAGCGTGGCGGTTAACGCACAGTGATTCATTCTGTTGAATTACGTCGGCGCGAAGCCGAGACCGAAGCCAGCTTACCCGCTGATTTGCCCCCATTGCTGCGCCGCTTGTATCTGCAACGCGGCGTGAAACAGGCGCTGGAACTGGAACGCGGCGCTAAACATCTGCTGCCGTGGCAAACGCTGGGCGGCATCGAAGCCGCCGTAACGCTGCTGCATCAGATGCTGCTGGCGGGCAAACGCATTGTGGTGGTAGGCGATTTCGATGCCGATGGCGCCACCAGCACCGCGTTAACCGTGCTGGCGCTGCGCAGCCTCGGCGGTAACGTTGATTATCTGGTGCCAAACCGTTTCGAAGATGGCTACGGTTTGAGTCCGGAAGTGGTTGAGCAGGCTAAAGCGCGCGGTGCGGAGATGATCCTCACCGTCGATAACGGCATCTCATCACATGCCGGTGTGGATACCGCGCATCAGCACGGCATTCCGGTGCTGGTTACCGATCACCACTTGCCGGGCGAAACCTTGCCCGCCGCCGAAGCGATTGTGAACCCGAACCTCAACGACAGCGAATTCCCTTCACGTTCGCTGGCGGGTGTTGGCGTGGCCTTCTATCTGATGCTGGCGCTGCGTGCGCATCTGCGTCAGCAAAACTGGTTCAGTGATAGCCGCGCCGAGCCAAATCTGGCGGAACTGCTGGATCTGGTGGCGCTGGGCACCGTGGCCGATGTGGTGCCGCTGGATGCCAACAACCGCATTCTGGTGTGGCAAGGTTTGAGCCGTATCCGCGCAGGCAAATGCCGCGCCGGGATTCGTGCGCTGCTGGAGATTGCCAACCGTGATGCGCGTCAACTTGCTGCCAGCGATCTTGGTTTTGCCGTGGGTCCGCGCCTCAACGCCGCCGGTCGTCTGGATGATATGTCGGTTGGCGTGGCGTTGCTGCTCACCGAAGATATTTCCCAGGCGCGTATGCTGGCGAATGAACTTGATGCACTGAATCAGACGCGCAAAGAGATTGAGCAGGGCATGAAGAGCGAAGCGCTGGCGCTGTGCGATGAGCTGGAGCGTCAGCATACCGATCTGCCGCTGGGCCTGGCGTTCTACCATCCCGAGTGGCATCAGGGCGTGGTTGGAATTCTGGCGTCGCGGCTGAAAGAGCGCTTCCATCGCCCGGTGATCGCTTTCGCCCCCGCCGGAGACGGCACGCTGAAAGGTTCTGGCCGCTCAATTGCTGGTTTGCATCTGCGCGATGCGCTGGAGCGTCTCGACACGCTGTTCCCGGGTTTGATGATCAAATTTGGTGGTCACGCCATGGCGGCCGGATTGTCACTGGAAACCGCGAAGTACGAGGAGTTCCGTGAGCGATTTGCCGCGTTGATTGATGAGTGGCTGGATGGCGAAGCGTTGCAGGGCGTGATTTGGTCGGACGGCGAACTGCATGCGCAGGAGTTTACGCTGCACACCGCCGAAATGCTGCGCGAAGCCGGTCCGTGGGGCCAGGCGTTCCCGGAGCCAGTGTTTGACGGCAAGTTCAAGCTGCTACAACAGCGGTTAGTGGGCGAGCGGCATTTGAAAGTGATGGTCGAGCCGCTCGGCGGCGGCCCGCTGTTAGATGGAATTGCCTTCAACGTGGATACCACGCTGTGGCCAGACAGCAGCGTGCGTCAGGTGCAATTGGCCTACAAGCTGGATATCAACGAATACCGCGGCAATCGTTCGGTGCAGCTGATTATCGATCACATCTGGCCGATGTAGTTCACTACCAAAAACGCGCAATGAATTGCGCCGCTACCAAAATGTGCACGTATCCGTAGCGGCGCGATTTATCGCGCTCTGTTGACCTTTAAAATGTTTATCAGAAACTCACATCCACACCGCCGCGCAGCACTTTCTCGTCACCGCGATCGGCGAAGTGCTGATCGGCGCGCAGGAACAGGCGCGCGCGTGACGTCTGCGCCACATCCAACCGCACGCCTAACCACTGCGAACGGCGATCGAGCTGCATGCCGGGAATCGTAAAACGGTTCTGGTCATCGCCAAATCCGCCCCAGCGCGCGCTCACATCCATCGACGGATTGTTGAACGCGTACTGATATTCGCCATACAGACTCAGCATGCTCCACAAGCCAGCCGACCAATCCTGCCGTGCGCTGAGACTCAAACCGCTATATCCCACGCTGCGTCGATAGCTGTCGCCGTCGCCGCTCAGACCGAACGCGCTGCCTTTATCTTCAAACGCACCGGTATCCAGCCCGGTTTCACGCCAGCCGAGATAAGGTTCGAGGCGATAATTATCCTCAATCGTCCAGCGATAGCCGCTTTGCAGCGCCGCCTGCCAGCTGTTGCTGCTGGTGGTCGATGAGACCGGCGAAGCTTCATCCAGCAACACCAGACGCTTCAACTCATCGCGACCATGTTGATAGCTGAGATTGCCCTGCAGATACCATTCTGGCGTCAGATCGTAGCGGCCATACAGCATCGCACCTTGCAGGCGATTACGGCTGGTGCCGCCGGTTTGGTCGTAGGTGGAGTCGATCTGATTCTGCGTCCAGGCCACGCCCACGCGTAGACCGGAAACGCCTAAATCGCTATCCACGCCCAATGCGGTAAGCGTGTTGCGGTAATCGGTGCCGAGGTAGCCCGCTTGATCCAGTGAACCGCGCAGCTGACCGCTCTCCAGCCAGAAACCGTAACGATTGTCAGCGCTGGCATCGGCGATGCGGTTGCTCAACAGGCGGCTTTGATAATCCAGCGCGTTAAACAGCACCGCGTTACTGGAAGCGTGCGCCTGACCGGAAAGCGAATTGATGGCGGCCTGCGCACTGCTGGCATCCGCCAGCGCCTCAAACGCGCCGGCCGCGCCCAGCGCCGACTGCTGCGCACTGCTCAGCGATCCCTGTTGCTGCCAGCTATCCGCCACGCTAAATGCCTGCTCAAGATTCGCGGCCGTTTGCTGAGTGCTGGCGCCGTTCATGCCCAGCGCTGCCACTGCTGCTGCGGTGTTTTTACGCGTCAGCTGGCCGGTGACGCTGTTGGCGTTGTAGCTGACCGAACCATCAAGAAACACGCCAGTATTGACCTGACTGAACTGGCCACTGACGCCCGCATCGCTGGTCAGCAGCGTTTCCTGCTGTTTCACCACATAGGTCGATGACGGTGGCGCGAGGTTCAGCGTGCCGTCCAGCGTCGAATGACCCGCGACACGCAGCGGACTGTTCAGCGCGATATTCAGCACGCCATTGCTGCGTTGCTGGTAATCGCCTTGCACCTGCAAGCCGCCGTTGACCGATCCCTGATTGAGTAAGCTGCCGCCAATCACACCGCTGCCGCCCAGGGTGCCGCTGCCGCTGACGTTGGCACTGCCGGCAATCGCACCATCAATCAGCAACGTATTGGCTGCAACGCTGGTCTGGCCGAGGTAACTGTTGTTGGCGGTTAACTGCAGCACGCCGCCACTATTCGCGCCGTCGAGAATCAGGCCACGATCGCCGCTGATGGCATTCGAGAAGACATAGCTGCCCGCATCCAGGCTGGCGTGAAAATCATTGGCCCAGAACATTGCCGGACCGTTGAGCGCTTTTGCCTGGTTGAGATCGCCCCAGCCAAAGGTGTTGTTGTAAGGCCGTCCGTTGGCGCTATCCGCCGCGCCTGCGTAAGTATCGCTGCGATAAGTGGCGGTGGTCAGCAGCGTTTGTTGCAGGTTGTAGCCGCTCATCCACGGAAAGCGCTGCAACACTTGTGAAGCCGCCGCAGCGGCGCGCGGTGCGGCAAACGAGGTGCCGTAGCTACGCGCATTCACCCAGGTTCCATCGGCGTTCTGAAAGCGATAATCGGTGTATCCCGGCGCGCTCAGGCACCATGCGGCAGCGTTGCCGCAGGCATCAAACGGCCCGGTTAACGCCGCGCGGTTCGCCGTGTCGTATGAGGTGCTGTCCATCACGCCGGTGACGGCCAACATATTCTTTTGCAACGCGCTGTCCTGATAAATCAGCGGCAGCTGCGCATTAGGCGACGGTGTTGCGGTGCCGCCGTTGCCGGTGATCACCACCGCCAAACCGTTAGCCGCCGCAATCTCACGCATGCTTTGCACCAGCACCTGATAGTGCGGCTGCGCATCGGATAGCGCCTGCGCGGTAGTTAAGCGTTCGCTGGAGGCGTACGACATATTGAAAACCCGCACGCCCTGGCTCAGCAGGCCGCTCACTGCACGCGCGGTATCGTCGTATTGAAAGATATTGTTCTGCGATGCCTGCGCCACATACAGCGAGCTGCCCGGCGACAGGCCCAATAACGTTAGCGCCACCACGGTGCCATGACCGTTAATGCCCTGATTATCATTCAAACTGCTGCCGCCGCCGACGTAGCTGGTGAACTGCACGTTGGCGTAATTGATTTCACTGCGATCGGGCGATAATCCCGAATCAACAATGCCGACTTTGCTGGCATTGCCTGAAGCGCTGGGCTGGGCAGGCGTGGGTGGCACAGGCGTGCCGGCGGTGGGCGAGGTTGCCGCGCCACCACCGCCACCACCACCTCCGCCGCCACCGCAGGCAGCAAGTAACAAAGGCATTAACAAGGCAAGCAGGCGCGGTGAGGTGCGCAAACCGGGAATAAACATCGATACTCCTTCATGTCTCTCAGGACATGTTGTGCCCGCTCACGTTTACGGGCGCTGATTACTGTGTCATTCCCTGTCGAAGCTGCGCATTCCTGGCGATCGTGGTGACAAACGGTCTGGACGTTAGTGATGTCCATCGGGGGGATAGTCACTGAGCAAAATGATAAAAGGGCGCTAACAAATCGATAGGCTGAATATCAGCTGCTTAATGGCGTTATTTGAGACGCGTCTGCTTTCTTGCAGGAAATTTCTCACAAGGCAATTCTTAATGATTTATCTTTATAAATCATGATCTTTAATGACGTCTTTCAGCGCTAATTGCCCAATCTTTGCAGGAAAATTCCTAAGAAGGTTCTGAGGGTGAGGTGTTTACGGAGGCGTTTTGGAAAGCGTAACGAGTAAAGCTTTCCAAAAGGATGAGAACTTTTTTTCTCGCGGCGGATGCGCGCTCACTCAGGCCGCGTGCAATGCTACAAAGTGCGCACACTTTCGGGTAAACTAGCGCGTTAGTTTTTATCTCCTTTCACCGAATCGTCAAAAAAGACTGAAAAGCCATGTTTGAAATTAATCCGGTCAAAAATCGTATCCAGGACCTCAGTGAGCGCAGCGACGTTCTTCGGGGGTATCTTTGACTACGATGCCAAGAAAGAACGCCTCGAAGAAGTAAACGCCGAGCTGGAGCAGCCTGACGTCTGGAATGAACCTGAGCGCGCGCAAGCGCTGGGTAAAGAACGTGCTTCACTGGAAGCGGTGGTGGAAACCTTAGATCACATGACGCAAGGCCTGGAAGATGTGCAAGGCCTGCTGGATCTGGCGGTGGAAGCCGACGACGAAGAGACTTTCAACGAAGCGGTTGCCGAGCTTGATGCACTGGAAGTGAAGCTGGGCGAACTGGAATTCCGTCGTATGTTCTCAGGCGAATATGACAGCGCCGACTGCTACATGGATATTCAGGCCGGTTCCGGCGGCACCGAAGCGCAGGATTGGGCCAGCATGCTGCTGCGCATGTATCTGCGCTGGGCGGAAGCCAAAGGCTATAAAACCGAAATTATCGAAGAGTCAGACGGTGAAGTGGCCGGAACCAAATCCGCCACCATTAAAATCATCGGCGACTACGCGTTTGGCTGGCTGCGTACCGAAACCGGCGTTCATCGCCTGGTGCGTAAGAGCCCGTTCGATTCCGGCGGCCGTCGTCACACCTCATTCAGTTCGGTGTTTATCTACCCGGAAGTGGATGACAACATCGATATCGATATCAATCCCGCCGATCTGCGTATCGACGTTTACCGCGCCTCCGGTGCGGGCGGCCAGCACGTTAACAAAACCGAGTCTGCGGTGCGTATTACCCACTTGCCGACCAACATTGTGGTGCAGTGCCAGAACGACCGTTCACAGCACAAGAACAAAGATCAGGCCTTCAAGCAGTTACGCGCCAAGCTTTACGAATATGAGATGCAGAAGAAAAACGCGGACAAGCAGGCAGCGGAAGATAACAAATCTGATATCGGCTGGGGCAGCCAGATCCGTTCTTATGTTCTCGACGATTCACGCATCAAGGATCTGCGTACCAGCGTAGAAACCCGCAACACCCAAGCGGTGCTGGATGGCGATATCGATCGTTTTATTGAAGCAAGTTTAAAAGCAGGGCTATAAGGAACCGACATGTCTGAACAACAACCGCAGAGCGCTGATGCCGCCCTTGAGTTAAACAACGAACTGAAAGCGCGTCGCGAAAAACTCAGCGCGCTGCGTGAAAAAGGCGTGGCGTTTCCTAACGATTTCCGCCGCGATACCACGTCCGATGTGCTGCACGCCAGCTATGACGCGAAAGAGAATGAAGAGCTGGAAGCGCTGGGCGTTGAAGTGAGCGTGGCCGGTCGTATGATGACGCGCCGCATCATGGGTAAAGCGTCATTTGCGACCCTGCAGGATGTCGGCGGCCAGATTCAGATCTACGTCTCACGCGACGATCTGCCAGAAGGCGTCTACAACGAGCAGTTCAAGAAGTGGGATCTCGGCGATATCCTCGGTGCGCGCGGTAAGCTGTTCAAAACCAAAACCGGTGAGCTGTCGATCCACATCACTGAGCTGCGTCTGCTGACCAAAGCGCTGCGTCCGCTGCCGGACAAATTCCACGGCCTGGCCGATCAGGAAACCCGTTATCGTCAGCGTTATCTCGATCTGATCTCCAACGACGATTCGCGCAAAACCTTTAAAATTCGCTCACAAATCATGGCCGGCATTCGTCAGTTCATGGTTAACCGCGACTTTATGGAAGTGGAAACCCCGATGATGCAGGTGATTCCTGGCGGCGCGTCTGCGCGTCCGTTCATCACCCATCACAATGCGCTCGACATCGATATGTACCTGCGTATTGCGCCAGAACTGTATCTGAAGCGTCTGGTGGTTGGCGGTTTTGATCGCGTGTTCGAGATCAACCGTAACTTCCGTAACGAAGGGATTTCGCCACGCCATAACCCAGAGTTCACCATGATGGAACTCTATATGGCGTATGCGGATTACAAAGATCTGATCGAACTGACCGAAAGCCTGTTCCGTACGCTGGCGCAGGATGTGCTGGGCACCACGGAAGTGCCGTATGGCGATCACAGCTTCGATTTCGGTAAGCCTTTTGAGAAGCTCACCATGCGTGAAGCGATCAAGAAATACCGTCCGGAAACCGACCTGAGCGATCTGGAAGACTTCGATAAAGCGGTAGCGATTGCCCAATCGCTGCACATCAAAGTCGAGAAGAGCTGGGGCCTGGGCCGCGTCGTTACGGAGATCTTCGAAGAGACCGCTGAAGCGCACCTGATTCAGCCAACCTTCATCACCGAATACCCGGCTGAAGTGTCACCGCTGGCGCGTCGTAACGACGAGAACCCGGAAATCACCGACCGCTTTGAGTTCTTTATCGGCGGCCGTGAAATCGGTAACGGCTTCTCGGAGCTGAACGATGCAGAAGATCAGGCTGAGCGTTTCCTGCAGCAGGTGAATGCGAAAGAGTCTGGCGATGACGAAGCGATGTTCTACGACGAAGACTACGTCACCGCGCTGGAACACGGCCTGCCGCCAACCGCTGGTTTGGGCATTGGTATCGACCGTATGGTGATGCTGTTCACCAACAGCCACACCATCCGCGACGTGATCCTGTTCCCGGCACTGCGCCCGACCGGTAAGTAATACGGAGCTGCTGTCCCCCATCCCGGTCCGTGCTGGCTGTCCACGTCCTCGGTCCGTGCTGGTTGTCCCCCTCCTCGGTCCTCCCCCATAAATGGGGGAGGAAGATGCTGCTAAATGTTAGTTCTGAAGCTGCATGTGGCAGCGTCTCCTTCCCCCGCTAGCGGGGGAAGGCCGGGATGGGGGACAGCAAGCACTTCTCCCCCAACACAAAATTCCTGATGACAACCCGGCACGCTCTGTGCAGGATGGTTTTTTTCATTTTCAGGGAATCACCATGAGTGCAAAAGCGGCAACGTTAGAGGGCCGGATTCGTCAGCACTGGGATCAACTCTCCAGCCACGAGCAGCGACTTGCCGATGTGCTACTCGCCGCACCGGGCCAGTTAGCCATGAACACCGCCACCGAGCTGGCACACAGCGCGGGCGTGTCCAAAGCCACCACCACGCGCTTCTTCCGCCATCTCGGTTACGAAAGTTATGAAGCCGCACGTCGCCAGGCGCGTGACATGCAGAGCAGCGGTTCACCGCTCTATTTGCAACCGGCACCCAGCGCGTCGCCGTTGGCCAGCATCATGCAGCAGCATCTGGAAAAAGAGATCGCCAACCTGGTTAACAGCTATCGCACGCTGGACAGCGAACAGCTGCAGCAGGCGGTCAGCGCCATCAGCCAGGCGCGGCGCGTGGTGGTAATGGGTTGGCGCCACAGCCAAACCATCGCGCATCTGATCTATCGCGATCTGATCCATATTCACTCCGATGTGCGTCTGCTGCCGCGTCCCGGCGATTCGCTGGCGGAGCATATAGCGGCGTTGACCGCCGAGGATGTGGTGATCTGCGTTGGTCTGCGTCGGCGCATGCCCGCGCTGGAGGCGGCGATGAACGCGCTGGCCGAGCGCAACGTGCCGATGCTGTATATCGCCGACGTGCTCTCCGGCAAACCGGCGCGCCATGCGCAGTGGGTAATCCGCTGTCACACCGACAGCAGCCTGATCTTCGATAGCACCGCCGCGCTCTCCGGCGTGTGTAATCTGCTCTGTTCACTGGTGGCCCGACAAATGGGCAAAGCCAGCAACGATCATCTTGCGCAAATCGAAGCGCTGCACCAATCCCTCGACGAACTGGAATAATGCGCCGTGCTGGCGCAGGGTGCGCCAGAAAAATCACCAAAACGGTGCAATTTTGTCCAACTCTCGCCAAGACACTCATCCCCATCCTGCACCGAGTGAAATCATAGAAATTAAAAATAAAAAACAAGAAACAAATGTTTCCAGTTGATTTTATTAAACAAAGCTTAAGTTAGTTCTGGTTACCACTGCGCAGTGGTGAAAAAGCTGGCACAAAATGTGCTCAGTAGAAAAAGACATTTCACCAACACCAGGGAAACACCATAATGAAAAAAACAGCACTGCTGATTGCCGCACTTCTCTCCGTAGGCACCGTGGCGCAGGCGCAAGCCGACACGCTAGCCGACATCAAAAGCAGCGGCAAAATCACCGTCGGTATCGATCCAACCTTTCCTCCTTACGAATACACCGATGACAAAGGTGAGATCACCGGTTACAGCGTGGCGATCATGCAATCCTTCGCCAACGATCTCGGTGTGAAACTGGAGTTTCAGAAAACCGCCTTCAGCGGCATTCTGCCGGGCCTGATTTCGGGCTCCTTCAATGCCGAGGGTTCATCCCTGAACGTCACGGCGGATCGCGCGAAGAAAGTGCTGTTTACCGTGCCGTACAGCAAAACCGTCAACGGCGTGCTGGTGCGTGAAGCCGAGGCGAAAACCTTCAGCGGTAAAACCCTGAGTCCGGAAAGCTTGTCGGGTCTGCGCGGCGCGGTGAAAACCGCCAGTGTGCCAGAGCAGCTGCTGAAGGGTTTCAACGAGCAGTTGAAGAAAGAGGGTAAAAAACCGATCACCATCATCAACGTCGATTCACTCGATCAAACCGTCAGCACGCTGATGACCAAACGCGCCGACTTCGTTTATGACGACATCTCGGTACTGGCGCCGGTAGCAAAAAAATATGCCGGTAAAGTGGCGCAGGTCGGCGAAGTTGGCCCGTCGCAGTGGATGGGTTGGGCGACACGTAAGGAAGATGGCAGCCTGAACAAAGCCATTAGCGACCACATCCTGGCGATGCAGAAAGCGGGCGAACTGACCAGGCTGCAGCAGCAGTATCTCGGCACCACCTTTACCGTGCCCGCCAGCGACTTCATTCCGCAGGAGTAATTATGTGCCACTCCAACCTGACGGTGCCTGCCGGCTTTGGCAAAACCTTCCGCGTGCGCAAGGGCCAGTTTATTACCGTGATTGATAGTGAAGGGCAGCAGGCGGCCGATTTCGTCGCGGTCAATGCCGATGACCTGAACGAGAAACTGTCGCCGGTGCACACGCGTCAGCAGCTGCGCTCGCTGTTCTTCAAGCCGGGCGACGCGTTGTGGTCGAGTGAGAACCGCCCGATGCTGCGCATTCTTGCTGACAGCATCGGCATCCACGACGCCAACGTGCCGGCCTGCGATCGCACCCGTTTCAGCATCGATTTCGGTGTCGAAGGGCATCGCAATTGCGTGGATAACCTGCTGGAAGGGATGAAGGCGTTTGGCGTCACCTACTTCTCGCTGCCGGAGCCGTTCAACCTGTTCCAGAACGGCCCGGTTACCGCCGATGGCCGCATGGAAGTGACCGATCCCAACAGCAAAGCGGGCGATAGCATCACCTTTGAAGCGCTGTGCGATCTGATTTGTGCGGTCTCATCCTGCCCGCAGGACATCATTCCCGGCAACGGCCTGCAGGTGACGCCAATCGACATCCTGGTCAGCGACCATTTTCACGCTCAGGAGATGAATCATGCTGCTAATGCGTGAAAATTATCAGGAAACCGCCGTGCGTACGCTGGCTGAACCGGTGCCGGTTGCGCCGGGCAGCATCGGTTCGATTCGCGTGCTGCGCGGTCAGTTGCTGCGCATCACCGCTCAGGGCGACGGCGCGGTGGCTTCGCTGTTTGGCTTCAGCCTGGCCGATCCCGCCGTGTGGCTGTCGGTGCACCACACGCGGGTGTTCAGCAACAGCTACCTGCTCGGTTCCGGCATGCGTCTGGTGAATAACCGTCGCCGTCCGATGATGGTGCTGGGCAAAGATAGCGTGAAGCGTCACGACCTGTTGCTGCCGGCGTCCACCACGGCGTTTCTCGCTGAGCGCGGTTATCCGGGCGAAGGTTGCCTCGATGCGCTGCGCGGCGAGCTGGCGCGTCTGGGCATGGTGGTGCCGAAGCTGCCGGACCCCATCAACCTGTTTATGCACGTCAAGCTGACGCGGGAAGGCGAGATTCTGCCGGAAACCAACCTGACCAAAGCCGGTGACAGCATTACCTGTCGCGTGGTGGTGGACACGCAGTTCATCGTCTCCGCCTGCAACACCGGCATTGAGGGCAACGATCGTCCCGCGCCGCTGCTGCTGTCGGTGGCGGAAAACCTGCACGACTTTAACGCGGAGTAACGCATGGGGCTGGATCAACAGGTAGTGGCCGCGCTGCCGGAACTCGGACACGGCCTGCTGATGACGGTGGTGCTGACCGTGCTGGCGTCGTTAGTCAGCGTGGTGATGGGGCAGCTCGGTTGCTTCCTGCAGCTGCGTCGTGCCTGGATCTGGCGCGCCATCGGGCGTTTCTATGTCAGCGTGATGCGCGGAACGCCGGCGATTGTGCAGCTGTTTGTGGTGTTTTTCACCTTGCCGCGGCTGGGATTGGGCGGTCAGCCGATGCTGGCTGCGGTGATTGCCATTGGCCTCAACAGCGGCGCGTACGTGGCGGAAATCCTGCGCGTGAATCGCAGCCTGGTAACGCGCGGACAACTGGAAGCGTCGCGCACGCTGGGCCTGAGCCGCTTGTTGACGTGGTGGTACGTCATCAATCCACAGGTAATGCGCGCCAGTCTGCCGATGCTGGTGAATGAGTTCACCATTCTGCTGAAAACCACGCCGCTGGCGTCGGTGGTGGCGCTGACCGAACTGACCTACGCCGGACAGATCGTCATCGCCCGCACCTACGAAGCCACGCAGGTGCTGCTGCTGGTGGCGGCCGGTTATCTGCTGATCGCCATGCCGTTAATTGCGGCGGCGCGCCGTTTAGAAGCGAAACGGAGGTTGGCGTAATGGATTGGCAGGCAATTATCACCTCTTTGCCGTCGCTCGGTGACGGCCTGATCGCCACTTTGCAGCTCTGTCTGGTGGCGGCGCTCTGCTCGCTGCTGTGGGGCGCGCTGCTGGCCGTATTGCTGATGCGCGCCTCGCGGTTCTGGCTGCGTTTGCTCAATCTTTACAGCGGCTTAACCCTCGCACTGCCGCTGCTGGTGGTGATCTATCTGCTCTACTTTGTGCTGCCGGAATATGACATCACGCTGTCATCGCCGGTGGTGGGTGTGCTGGCATTGACGCTCTATTACGCGCCATACATTGCGCAGGTGATCCGCTCCGCCATTGATGCGCTGCCGCAAGGGCAGTGGGAAGCGTGCCGCGTGCTCGGCCTGAGCCGCAGCGAACAACTGCGCGACGTGGTGCTGCCGCAAACGCTGCCGCAGATGCTTTCGCCGCTGGTCGGGCTGATGATCGGTTTGATTAAAGACTCCGCGCTGCTGTCGATTGTCTCGGTGCAGGAGTTTATGTACGCCGCCAAACAGGCGATTTCGGATACCTACGCGCCGCTGGAGATCTATCTCACGGTGGCGCTCTGTTACTGGTTGCTCAACAGCGTCATCGACTGGCTGGCGCGCGGCCTTGAATCTCGCATGACGCGCTATCGTCGTGCCATGCAGCATTAATCAGGAGAACAACATGTCGGCTGAATTTCAGCATCGTGAAGCGATGACCATCCCGGCGCGCTACGGCAAAGCGGTGCGGCTGAAGCAAGGTGAAGCGGTACAGGTGATTAACCTGCACGGCACGCAGGTGGTGGATTGCTGGGCGTACAACGCTGAGGATGTGAGTGAATATATGTGTATGGAGGCGACGCGCGTGTGGAATCAGCGTCTCAATCCCAAAGTGGGTGACAGCTTTATCACCAGCCAGCGCCACCCGATTTTGACGCTGGTGGCGGATACCTCGCCAGGCGTGCACGACACCTTTATGGCGGCCTGCGACGCGCGTCGTTATGAGCTGCTCGGCTGCACCGAACCGCATCGCAACTGCCATGACAATCTGTTTGAAGGCATGCGTGAGTTGGGCGTAACGCTGCCGCATGGCAATCTTGCTTCGTTTAATATCTTTATGAATATTCAGGTTCAGCCGGATGGCATCACATTGAAGACGCTGCCGGTGGTGACGAAGCCGGGCGACTATATTGTGCTGCGCGCCGAGATGGACTGTTTTGTGGCGTTTTCCGCCTGTCCGCAGGATATCGTCAGCATTCAGGGGCAGGGCGACAACACCCCGCGCGATGCCGAGCTGCGTATTCTGACCAGCGGATTCCCGCAAGTGCAGTTGCAGGGGGCGTGGGTTCCGGCTTGATGGTGCATGCTGTCTTCGTGCACGCTGTCCCCCATCCCTGCCTTCCCCCATGAATGGGGGAAGGAGACGCTGCCACATGCCACTCCTAACTCGCATATTGCAGCATCTTCCTCCCCCATTTATGGGGGAGGACCGAGGAGGGGGACAGCCAGCACCGACCGAGGAGGGGGACAGCCAGCACCGACCGAGGAGGGGGACAGCCAGCACCGACCGAGGAGGGGGACAGCCAGCACCGACAGCCAGCACCGACCAGAATGGGGGACAGCAGGCACAATCCTAAGACTTCACCACCCCATCCAGCCACGCCTGAAACCGTGCATACGGCACATACAGCGCCACATTCTTAAACAGCGTCTTGCCGCTTTTATTGTCATCAATCTGGCTGCTGTAACCGACAATCACGCCCGCCAGCGTATCATCGCTGGCGTTATACACCGCGCCGCCGGACATGCCTTTCACCACGCCGGCATTGGCCGCCACCACCACACAGCTGGCTTTGTTCCAGTCATTCGCCAGCGTGGTATTGATCAGATTCTTGCCGCTCGACGCCACCGGCATCGCCGAAACAAAGCTGTAACCATACAGATTCACGTCGTCGCCGATATGGCTATTGCGGAACGGCGGCGGCAGATTGGCTTCGCTGTTTTTGTGGTACACCACAGCGATATCGCATTCGGGATGCCAGGCTTTCACCCGATAGAGCGAATACTTCGCCACGTGAGCCGCCGTCAGGCTGTATTCGGGCGTGAGAGGAATGGTGGTGCCAAGCGCACCAATGCCCAGCACCGTTGGAATGCCGGTGACGGTCATATCGACGCGTTTTGCTGCTTCTTTGCTGTATTCGTAATGCCCAACAGAGCAGCCGCTTAGGCAGCCAACCGTTAGCGCGATGAGCCATCGCATACGCTTTCCCCTCGATTTTTGACACCACATAACCGGGCAATCCATTGAGGTATCGGCAGTGCACGTCCATCCTTTACTGATTGATTTTGCGTCAAAAGCTGACTGGCTGTGATAACGATCACATCCTTTTCAAGCGTAGCGCGGAAACATCAATCTGTCTCAATGGTTAGTCAGTGACATTTTCGCGTGCGGGGATTATTGCTGCGGGCGCAAAATAGCCTTGCGGCGCGCGGGCTGGTTGGCATGGAAGGGCTATGCTTTAATAACAGTGTGACGCAGTTCAAATTTTAATAAGCGTCTGTTGTAACCGTACTGCGCTCGCAGTGCGGCCCGCCTGCAAAAAATTATTGGGAGAGTGTGTTATGCCTGTTGCATTACTGGCGCTGGCGCTGAGTGCGTTCGCCATCGGCACCACGGAATTCGTCATTATGGGATTGCTGCCCGAAGTGGCGGGCGATCTGCAAGTGACCATTCCTTCTGCGGGATGGCTGATCAGCGGTTACGCGCTGGGCGTCGCCATCGGCGCGCCGATCATGGCGTTGCTGACCGCCAAACTGCCGCGTAAACGTACTCTGATTTTGCTGATGATCATCTTTATCATCGGTAACGTGCTCTGTGCATTGGCCTACACCTACAACCTGCTGATGCTGGCGCGTGTGGTGACGGCGCTGTGTCACGGTGCGTTCTTCGGCATCGGCGCGGTGGTGGCAGCAAGCCTGGTCGCGCCGGGTAAACAAGCTTCTGCTGTGGCGCTGATGTTCACCGGCCTGACGCTGGCCAACGTGCTCGGCGTGCCGCTCGGCACCTGGTTTGGTCAGATGTTTGGCTGGCGCGCCACCTTCTGGGGCGTGGCGATCATCGGCATCTTGGCCTTTATCGCGCTGATTGTGAGCCTGCCGACCAACAAAGAAGAGAAGCCGGTGCATCTGGCGAGTGAAATCAGTGCGCTGGCCAACGGCAAACTGTGGCTGTCGCTGCTGATGACGGTGTTCTTTGCGGCGGCGATGTTTGCGCTGTTTAGCTACATTGCCCCGCTGCTGTTGCAGGTGACCGGCATCTCGGATCGTGGTGTCAGCTGGACGCTGTTCCTGATTGGCGCGGGTCTGACGGTCGGCAACATCCTCGGCGGCAAGCTGGCTGACTGGAAAGTGTCGTTCAGCCTGATCCTCAGCTTTGTGCTGATTGCGGTGTTCTCGCTGCTGTTCAGCTGGACCAGCCATGCGCTGTGGCTGGCGGAAATCACGCTGTTCCTGTGGGCGATGGCGACCTTCGCCACCGTGCCGGGCTTGCAGATTAACGTGGTACGCCACGGCAAAGATGCACCGAATCTGGTCTCCACGCTGAATATCTCCGCCTTTAACGTCGGCAATGCGCTCGGCGCGTGGGTCGGTGGCGCGGTGATCGAGAAAGGTTATGGCCTGACGTCAGTGCCGGTTGCCGCTGCTGCGCTCGCCGCGGTCGGCCTGGTGATCTGCCTGATCACCTTCCGCAAATCGGGCGGGCAGGGCAAAGCGGTCAACGCTTAAGCCAGCCGCTCGGCAATACGTTGTGGAAACGCGGCCACGTGCTGTTGCAGGTGGTCGCAGAAGTGATCGACCAGCGCCGAAGCCGGTCGATGCTGCGGCCGCACCAGACTCACGGTGAAAGGCACAGCAATACTGAAGCGACGCATCACCACACCGCTGTCGGCGTAATCCAGCGCTGTCAGCGGATTCACAATCGAAATCCCCACGCCCGCGCGCACCATCGCGCACACTGACGCCGCGCTGTGCGTCTCCAGCACCAGACGACGCTCCACATTCTGCTCATGAAACAGTGAATCCAGCAGCTGACGATAGCTATCGCTGCGCGACAGGCTGACGTAGTTTTCACCGTGGAAATCCTGCGGCGTCAGCACCTCGCGCTGACACAGCGGATGCTGTGGCGGCAGCACGCACACTTCGTCACAGGTCAGCAGCGGTAAGCGTTCGGTGCCCGCCGGAGCGTGTTGGGTTTCGGTCAGGCCGAGATCGTAACGCTGCGCCGAGAGCCACTCTTCCAGCAGCGGCGACTCCTGCGGAATGATATTCAGGCTGACCTGCGGATAGCGCTGAAGAAAGGGCTGCAGCAGCGGCGGCAACAGCGACTGCGAAAACACCGGCAGGCAGGCGATCGACAATTCGCCCTGACGAAACTGACGCAATCCTTCAGCGGCATCCATGATGCGATCCAGTCCGTACCACGAGCGCTGCACCTCTTCATACAGCCGCAAGCCTTGCACCGTCGGCTGCAGGCGGCCGCGCACCCGTTCGAACAGCTGCAGGCCGAGCTGCTGCTCCAGGCGCGCCAGTTCGCGGCTCACCGTGGGCTGCGAGGTATGCAGCAGCGTCGCCGCCTGCGTCAGGTTGCCGCTGGTCATCACCGCGTGAAAAATTTCGATATGTCGCCAGTTAATTTTTGCCATCATCTCCTCCGCTGATCCCATATCATATTTGTATAGATGTCGCTAAAAAAGATATTTTTCTGAATTGATGCGCTGTGGCTAAATAGCCTCAATGACACAGGAGAATTGACATGCCACGCCCACTCAACAACACCGAAACCGCGTTAACTGCCGCCAACTTACTGCCGCTGGCGCAGCGTTATGCCGGCCCATTCTGGGCTTACGATGCGGCGATTATTCAGCAGCGCATTGCACAACTCGGCGCCTTTGACGTGGTGCGTTTTGCACAGAAAGCCTGCTCCAATATCCACATTTTGCGTCTGATGCGCGCGGCGGGCGTCAAAGTCGATTCGGTGTCGCTGGGTGAAATCGAGCGTGCCATTGCCGCCGGTTATCAGCCGGGCGGCGAAGATATCGTCTTCACCGCTGATGTGTTCGATCAGCCAACGCTGACGCGCATCGCCGAGCTGAAAGTGCCGGTCAATGCCGGTTCGGTGGATATGCTGCATCAGTTGGGCGAGCTGTCGCCGGGCCACGCGGTGTGGCTGCGCATCAATCCTGGTTTTGGCCACGGTCACAGCCAGAAAACCAACACCGGCGGTGAGAACAGCAAACACGGCATCTGGCACAGCGATCTGCCGCTGGCGCTGGCGGCGATTCAGCAGCACGGCCTGCGTCTGGTCGGCCTGCATATGCATATCGGTTCCGGCGTGGATTACGGCCATTTGCAGCAAGTGTGTGACGCGATGGTCGATCAGGTGGTGGCGTTTGGTCAGGATCTCGAGGCGATTTCTGCCGGCGGTGGTCTGTCGATTCCGTATCGTTTTGGCGAAGAAGCCATTGATACCCAGCACTATTACGGCTTGTGGAACGGCGCGCGTGAGCGTATCGCCGCGCATCTCGGTCATGCGGTGAAACTGGAGATCGAGCCAGGTCGTTTCCTGGTTGCCGAATCGGGCGTGCTGGTGTCACAGGTGCGCGCAGTGAAAGAGATGGGCAGCCGTCACTTTGTGCTGGTCGATGCCGGTTTCAGCGATTTGATGCGTCCGTCAATGTACGGCAGCTATCACCATATTTCTCTGCTGCCGGTCGATGGCCGCACGCTGGGCGACGCCACTGTCGAGAGCGTGGTGGCCGGTCCGCTGTGTGAATCGGGCGACGTGTTCACGCAACTGGAAGGCGGCAAAGTGGAAACCCGCGCGCTGCCTGCGGCGCAGGTCGGCGATTATCTGGTGTTCCACGATACCGGCGCGTACGGCGCGTCGATGTCGTCGAACTACAACAGCCGTCCGCTGATTCCGGAAGTGCTGTTCGAGAATGGCGCGGCGCGTGAAATTCGTCGTGCGCAGACCATTCAGGAGCTGCTGGCGCTGGAGCTGATCTGATGAAGATCATCGCGCTCAGCGAAGTGCCGCATCACGCCACGCAGATCACCGATTGGCTGTGGCAGGCATTTGGCGACGGTACGTCGCGTGAGTTTTACCACAGCATTGTACGCAGCAGCCTCAACGGCGCCGATTTCCCGGTGACCTTTGTGGCACTTGATGGCGATATACCGCTCGGCACGGTGGGATTCTGGCGCTGCGATTTGATCAGCCGTCAGGATCTCACGCCGTGGGTCGCGGCGCTGTATGTTGAGGAATCGGCGCGCGGCCAGGGATTGAGCGAGGCGTTGCAGCAGCATGTGATCGCCTTCGCCGCTGAGCGCGGTTACGACAAGCTGTGGCTGTGGTCAACGTTTGGCGGTTATTACGAACGTTTTGGCTGGCAGTATCAGTGCGACGCGCTGGAGTTCCCGGATGTGCGGGTGAAGGTGTATTCGCGGGAGTTGTGATAGGTGCGTGCGCGTTGTCCCTCACCCCAGCCCTCTCCCGCAAGCGGGCGAGGGAGCAGCCCGAGCAAGCTGTGAATCTGAGGTTCACACCACCTAATCATTCCCTCTCCCGCTTGCGGGAGAGGGTTAGGGTGAGGGAAAGCGGGCACCTGGATTCAACCCGGCCCACTCACCGAATGCCGTCTTACCAGCGTGGGGCTAAACATATTGGTCACTTCCGGCATTTCGTTACCATTGGCTAGCGCCAGCGCCAGTTGCGCCGCCTGTTGCGCCATGGTGACAATCGGATAACGCACCGTCGTCAAACGCGGGCGCACATAGCGCGACACCAGCACATCATCGAAGCCAATCAGCGACATCTCTTCCGGCACGCGAATGCCGTTATCACTCAGCACCGCTAACGCACCGGCCGCCATCGAATCGTTGTAACAGGCTACCGCCGTGAACTGCTTGCCGCGTCCCATCAACTCGGTCATCGCCTGCTCGCCGCCCACTTCGTCTGGTTCGCCCCACGCCACCAAACGGTCATTACACGGCAAACTGTGCTCTTTCAGCGCGTCGTAATAGCCTTGCAGACGATCTTCGGCATCGGAAATGGTGTGAGTGGAACAGATAAAGGCGATTTGCGTATGGCCTTGCTGAATCAGATGGCGCGTTGCCAGCCACGCGCCGTAGCGGTCATCCAGCGCGATGCAGCGATGTTCAAAGCCTTTCAGCAGGCGATTCAGCAGCACCATGCCCGGCACCTGCTTCATCAGCATCTCTAAATCGTCGTCGGGGATTTTCTTGGCGTGCACCACTAATGCGGCGCAGCGATGGCGCATCAGTTGCTCAATCGCCTGACGCTCTTTTTGCTCATTATGGTAACCGTTACCAATCAGCAAAAAGTTGCCGGTCTGGCCCGCAACTTCATCCACCGCTTTGACCATCGCGCCAAAAAACGGATCAGAAACATCGCCCACCACTAACCCCAGGGTTTCGGTGGATTGCTGCGCCAGGGCGCGTGCGTTGGCGTTCGGGTGATACTGCAACTGCTCCATTGCCGCCGTAACGGCGAGGCGAGAACTCTCGCTGGCTTTGGGCGAATTATTGATGACGCGGGAGACGGTCGCAACCGACACCCCAGCCATTCGGGCAACATCCTTAATGGTAGCCATGCGATTATCGACATCCGGGAAAACGTTTACACATGCCACCAGTGTTACGGAAAACCCACCCTGTAGCAACCCGGCAGAATGCCAGCGCTGTCGCAAAAGCACGGAAAATCAGGCGCTCACAGCCGCGCTTTAGCTCGGTTACAGGCTCATGTTATGCTGCCAGACACGATTACACCTGCCTGCCGGACCTAAAACCATGAAAACTCGCGTGCCGCACCTGGCGCACTGGGGCGCATTCACTGCCGTCACCGAAAACGATCGCCTGATTGGCTGTGAACCGTTCTTCGCCGATGCCGATCCCTCGCCGATGCTCAACACCATTACTGAACTGGTCTATTCGGATAAGCGTATTCGCCAGCCGATGGTGCGCCGTTCATGGTTGAAGTCGCGGGAAAACAGCGATCGCACCTTGCGCGGTCGGGAAGATTTCGTGGCGGTGGATTGGGATACCGCGCTGGATTTGGTGGCGGAAGAGAATCGCCGCGTGCGCGATCGCTACGGCGCATCGGGCATTTTCAACGGCTCTTACGGCTGGTCATCGGCGGGACGCGTCAACCACGCGCGCACGCTGATCCGTCGCTTCTATTTTCAGGGCGGCGGCGGTGTCGACCAGCAAGGTAACTACAGCTGGGGCGCGGCGCAGTTCTTCCTGCCGTACGTGATTGGCACCTACATGCCGCTGACCGGCCGCGTCACCGATTGGCCGGAAGTGGTGCAGCATGCCGACATCTTTATCGCCTTCGGCGGCCTGGCGCTGAAAAACGCGCAGGTCGCATCCGGCGGCGCGGGGCAGCACAGCCTGAAACCGGCGCTGGAGCAGCTCAGCGCCAAAGGCACGCCGATCATCAACATCAGCCCGATGCGCGATGACTGCCCAGCGTTCGTCAATGCTGAGTGGATTCCGATTCGCCCGAACACCGACGTGGCGCTGATGCTGGCGCTGGGATATGAAATCACCCGACGTAACGCGCTGGATGAAAGCTTCCTCGCTAGTCACTGCACCGGCTGGCCGCAGCTGCGCGGCTATCTGCTCGGTGAAAGCGATGGCATCGCCAAAACGCCAGAGTGGGCCAGCAGTATTACCGGCATTCCGGCGGCGCGCATTGCTTTGCTGGCGCAGCAGCTGATTGGCAAACGCAGCTTTATTACCTGCTCCTATTCAGTTCAGCGCGCCCATCGCGGCGAGCAGCCGTACTGGATGATGATTGCGCTGTCATCGATGCTCGGTCAGCCGGGCTTGCCGGGCGGCGGTTTCTCCTTTGGTCACGGCTCGATGAACAGCGTCGGCAATCCGCGTCAGGATGGCCCGGCACCGATGATGAGCACCGGCCCGAATCCGGGCAATTTGTCGATTCCGGTGGCGCGCATCAGCGACATGCTGCTCAATCCCGGCCAGCCGTACGCATTCCAGGGCGAAACACAGCACTATCCGGATATCCATTTGGTGCACTGGGCGGGCGGCAATCCGTTCCATCATCATCAGCAGCTCAATCGTCTGGTAGAAGGCTGGCAGCGCCCGGATACCGTGATTGTGCAGGATATCGTCTGGACGCCGGCGGCGCAGATGGCGGATATCGTGTTGCCCGCCACCACCACGCTGGAGCGCAACGACATCGGCGGATCGTCGCGCGATCGCTTCGTGCTGGCGATGCATCAGGCGATCAAGCCGCAGCATCAGGCGCGCAAT
Organism: Pantoea sp. B9002; assembly: GCF_013385945.1. Classification (NCBI taxonomy): domain Bacteria; kingdom Pseudomonadati; phylum Pseudomonadota; class Gammaproteobacteria; order Enterobacterales; family Erwiniaceae; genus Pantoea; species Pantoea sp. B9002. Next base: position 133,240 of record NZ_JACAPA010000059.1, on the reverse strand, counting down.
GATTTCGACATCTTCGCCGATATCGCCGATCGCCTCGGCTATCGTGATGTGTTCACCGAAGGGCGCAATGAGATGCAGTGGATTGAGCATCTGTATCAGCAGTGCGCGGTAGCGCATGCGCGCCGCGATATTCCGTTCCCGGAGTTTGGTGAATTCTGGGAGCGCGGGTTTGTCGAGATCCCCGAAGGCGGCAAGCCGTTCGTGTTTATGGATGATTTCCGCGCCAACCCAGAAACGCATCCGATTCAAACCGCCAGCGGTAAGATTGAGCTGTTCAGCCAGACCATCGCCGATTATCAGCTGGAGGATTTCGCCGGACATCCCGAGTGGCGCGAGCCGCAGGAGTGGCTGGGCGCGCCGCTCAGCGCGCAGTTCCCGCTGCATATGATCTCGATTCAGCCATCCGATCGACTGCACAGCCAGATGGATGCCACCGCCACGGTGCAAGCCAACAAAACCGCCGGCCATGAGACGCTGTATATGCATCCGCAGGATGCGGCAGCGCGTGATATTCAGGATGGCGATGAGATTGAGGTAAGCAACGCGCGCGGGCGCATGCTGGCCGGGGTGCGCCTGACCGACGGCTTAACGCCGGGCGTGGTGATCATCGCCACCGGCGCCTGGTTCGATCCTGGATTTGGTCGCGCCTGGCAGCCGTGGGATCGCGCCGGCAACCCGAATGTCCTGACATTGGATATCGGCACCTCGTCGTTAACGCAGGGCCCTAACGCCATGAGTTGCCTGGTGGAAATCAAAAAACATCTGATGTGAATGGGCAACGAATAATCTCATCGCTGGTTACATTTTGCCGGTAACTGTTGCGTTTAGGCGATGGTTTCCCAGCGTGCCGCCTTGCTACAGTCAGGGTCCCAGAGGTATTGATGGGTGAACATCAAAAAGTTTTCTTGATTACACCGACCTGCGCAGATGCGCAGGTTTTTTTTTGCTTAACGAATCGAAACACAGTTTTCCTGTCAACTCGCTTTACGTTTCTTTATAACTGCAAGCAATAAGCTTCAGATTCACTTACAGCAGCGGATTGCCATGCCTCCTATTAAAAAATTTCTGGGAAAAGACCAGATAAAAGCGCCCTTTAACCCGTTTCGTTTTCGCCTGATCTGCCTTGGCGTTTTCTGCTGTCTGGTGCTGTTGCTGATTTGCGTCGGTGACCTGCAGTTGATCAAGCATCCAATGCTGGAGCACGAAGCCGATCAGCGCTCGCTGCGTACCGTGACGCTGCCGACCAACCGCGGCACCTTGCTGGATCGCGACGGCCAGGCGTTAGCGCTGAGCGTTCCGGCGCGTGACATCATCGCCGACCCAATGCGCGTGCTGGAGGCGAATCCCGATTTCACCAGCGCCAAATGGGCTTATCTGGCGGCCGCGCTCAATCAGCGTCCGGAAGATCTGCGTGCGGCCATCACCGCCAACCCGAAAAAACGCTTCCTCTATCTGGGCCGCAAAATCGAACTCGGCATCGCCAAGGATATCGCCGAGCTGAAACTAAAAGGCATCAGCTCGGTGTATAACGACAGCCGCTTCTATCCGATGAGTGAAGCGGCTGCGCCGCTGATTGGTATCGTGGGGGCCGACAGCAACGGCCTGAACGGCATCGAGAAGGGCTTCGACCATGTGCTGCAGGGCGATCCGGGCAAAGAAGTTTATCGTCAGGACGGTGAAGGCAACATCATTGCGATGATCGATTACCAGCCGCCACAACAGCCGCCAACCGTGCAGCTCAGCATCGACAAGTTCGACCAATTCACGCTCTACAGCAAACTGCGCGACGGCGTGCTGCTTAACAAAGCGGATTCGGGCGCGGCGGTATTGGTGAAAATCGATACTGGCGAAATCCTGGCGATGGCTTCCTATCCGTCGTTCAACCCGAACAACTATGAAAACGCCACGCCGGCGCAGATGCGTAACTCGGCGATCAACGACAGCTACGAACCCGGCTCCACGGTGAAACCGCTGGTGGTGATGGAAGGGCTGGAGCGCCATCTGGTGCGCGCCGATTCAGTGATCGATACCACGCCGTACAGCGTCAACGGCCACTTAATTCGCGACGTTGGTCACTGGCCGCGCCTCACCATGACCGGCATCCTGCAGAAATCGAGTGACATCGGCGTCTCGCACATTGCGCTGGCGATGCCTGCTGAAGCGCTGGTTAACACCTATCAGGCGTTTGGCCTGGGTAAACCTACCGGGCTGGGATTGACCGGTGAGAGCGTGGGTTACTTCCCGCTGCACCGCGAGCGCTGGGCCGACATCGAACGCGCCACCTTCGCCTTTGGCTACGGCCTGCGCGTTACGCCGCTGCAGATTGCGCGTGAATACGCCACGCTCGGTTCGTACGGCGTCTATCGTCCGCTGTCGATCACCAAAGTAACGCCGCCGGTGTTAGGCAAACAGGTGGCGAATCCGCAGGTGGTGCAAACCGTAGTGCATATGCTGGAGAGCGACGTACTGCCGGGCGGCACCGGTGTGAGAGCGGCGGTGCCGGGTTATCGTCTGGCGACCAAAACCGGTACCGCAGAGAAGATGGGCACCAGCGGCAAGTACGATGGCGGTTATATCAACTACACCGCCGGCATCGCGCCTGCCAGCCACCCGGAAGTGGCGCTGGTGGTGATGATCAACCATCCCACCGCTGGCGATCACTTTGGTGGCTCGGTGGCGGCACCGATCTTCGGCAACATCATGGGCCCGGTCCTCAAGCACATGAACGTGGCACCGGATGCAATCTACAGCAAACCTTCCTCAGACAAATCTTAGTTAAATCAAAAGTGTAAGTGAGGTGTGGAGAATATTCACACCTCGTTTCACTTCCCCAAACACCGTTGCTTTTTGCACCTGTCTTTCACCGGCTCATCGGTGCGAGTATGGACATCCCAGAGGTATTGATGGGTGTGAAACAAGCTGCTTTGGCAGTACCCTGTTATTACACCGACCCACGCAGATGCGTGGGTTTTTTTTGCCTGTAATTTACTGCCGCGCGAACTCGCTCACACCTCTTGTCTGAGTCTTAACACTTCCCCGGCAACATAAAAATATCTGGTTGTGTAACCTGTCTGTAACGCACCGCGATGTCGCATTCCATGGCGGTTCGCTAGCCCCTTACGGTGTTGGTAGCGCTTTAGGGGGCGATTTTTTATTGCGATTCGTTGAGGCCAACCCGCGATGCCAAAAACCAAAGACCGCACGCCAAAAGGCGAGGGCCGCTCTTCGGCGTTTCAGTTACGTATTCACCCGGAGCTGCACGAGCAGCTGCGCAGTTTGACCGACGACGACAACGTTACGCTGTCGTGCTGGTTAAAAGAGCTGGCGCGCCGCGAGTTGAGACGTCGCGGCATAGAACCCAAAGGTTGAATCGGTTGTTATTGCGTGCACATAACCGTAGCGGCGCAATTCATTGCGCGCTTTTGATCTTTTCATCGATGTGAAAATGCGCAATAAATTGCGCCGCTACGGAATGTGCAATTCTTTATCCCACTGATCAATCCCGCGAAACGCTAAAAATCCCAACGATTTATGGCACGAAAGGTTTACCATTTTCCTTTGGAAAATATATTTTACGCAACCTTAACAACCCCGCTTATCCCGCCTCCCTACAATGGCTTTTTAGAGTCATTACCTTCGTGACTATTCCCTTCCTATCTTTTAGAGAACAACTATGCGCCTGAAACTTCTTTCTGCCAGCGTGGTGTTTTTACTGGCAGCCTGTGACCAGGGCGGAGCAAAGCCCGCCGCATCCGCCACCCCGCAAGTGGGCGTGGTCAATCTGAAAGCGCAACCCGTTACGCTTGTCAGCCAATTGCCAGGCCGCACCACGGCGGTGAGAACCGCGCAGGTGCGGCCGCAGGTGAGCGGCGTGATTGAAAAAATCCTGTTTACCGAGGGCGGTGAAGTGAAAGCCGGCCAGCCGCTGTATCAAATCGATCCGGCCACCTATAAAGCAGCCTACGACAAAGCCATGGCGACCTGGCAGAACGATGCGATGGTCGTGAAGCGCTATCAGCCGCTGGCCAACGCGCACGCCATCAGCCAGCAAACCTACGACGATGCGGTCGCCGCCGCGCGTGAAGCGCAGGCCGATGTGGAAACCGCCAAAGTGAATCTCGATTACACGCTGGTGAAAGCGCCGATCTCCGGCCACATCAGCCGCTCGCTGTATACCGCCGGTGCGCTGGTCACCAACGGGCAAACCGATTATCTCGCCACTATCACTCAGCTTGATCCGATCTATGTCGATGTCAGCGAATCCTCCACCGATCTGCTGCGCCTGCGCCGTGCGCTGGCCGACGGCAAAATCGCCAAAGTGGCCGACAACACCGCCGCCGTGGGCTTGTCGCTGGAAGATAACAGCCAGTACGCCGAGCAGGGCAAGCTGGCGTTCTCGGAAGTGAACGTCGATACCGCCACCGGCACCGTGGTGCTGCGCGCGGTATTCCCAAACCCGAATAACGAACTGCTGCCAGGCATGTACGTGCACGCCAGCTTCCCGCAGGGCATTCAGCAGCAAGGCATTCTGCTGCCGCAAGAGTCGATCATGCATGACACCAAAGGTCAGCCGTATGTCTTTGTGGTGAAAGGCGACAACACCATCGAGCAGCGCAGCATCCACACCGGCGAGATGATCAACGGAGAATGGCTGGTGACGTCGGGCTTGCAGCAAGGTGAAAACGTGGTGGTGAACAACCTGCAAAGCGTGCGCAGCGGGGTGAAAGTGACCACCACCGCCGCCAACACCAACGACACGCCATCCGCCAATGCGGTGAGTCTTTCGATGACTGACGCAGCAGCGCAATAAGGGGGCGGCATGTCGAAGTTTTTTATTGAACGTCCAATTTTCGCCTGGGTTATCGCGATTATCGTGATGCTGGTGGGCGCGATTGCCGCCATCAGTTTGCCGGTCAATCAATATCCCAACATCTCCGCGCCAGCGGTCTCCATTTCGGTAACTTATCCGGGTGCCAGCGCCGAAACCACGCAAAACACCGTGGTGCAGGTAATTGAGCAGCAGCTGAACGGTCTGGATGGTTTGCGCTATCTGGAGTCGAGCAGCGCCTCGGACGGCAGCGCGCAGATCATCGCCACCTTTAATCAGGGCATCAATCCCGATATCGCCCAGGTTCAGGTGCAAGATCGCGTGTCGCTGGCGGAGTCGCAGTTGCCCACCGATGTGACCCAGCAAGGCATCCGTATCCGTAAGTACCAGAAAAACTTCATGATGGTCATCGGGCTGATCTCCAAAGACGGCAAGCTGACCAACGGCGATCTGGCCGACATGCTGGTGTCGAAACTGGAAGATCCGATCTCGCGTACGCCGGGCGTCGGCGACTTCATGGTGCTGGGTTCCGAATACGCGATGCGCATCTGGCTCGATCCGGCCAGGCTATACAAATACAACCTGATGCCGAGCGATGTCACCACCGCGATTGATAATCAGAACGTGCAGGTATCGTCTGGTTCACTCGGCGGTTTGCCGACCATTCAGGGCGCGAAAACCGAGGCGACGATCCTCGGCAAAACCCGCTTCACCACCGTGAAGCAGTTTGAGAATGTGCTGCTGAAGGTGAACAGCGACGGCTCGCAGGTGCGGCTGAAAGATGTGGGTAGCGTGGCGCTCGGGCCGCAAAGTTACGGCATCGATGCCACCATGAACGGCAAACCGGCCGCCGGTATTGCGCTGCGCCTGGCAACCGGTGCCAACGAGCTGGATACCGCCAAAGCGGTGCGCCAAACCATCGCCGACCTGAAAGATTCGCTGCCGGATAACGTCGAGATCCAGTATCCGTACGACACCTCGCCGGTGGTCAGCGCCTCGATTGAAGAGGTGGTGAAAACGCTGATCGAAGCGGTGGTGCTGGTGTTCTTCGTGATGCTGATCTTCCTGCAAAACCTGCGCGCCACGTTGATCACCACGCTGGTGGTGCCGGTAGTGTTGCTGGGTACCTTCGGCATTCTGTCGGCGTTTGGTTACAGCATTAACACCCTCACCATGTTCGGGATGGTGCTGGCCATCGGGCTGCTGGTGGATGATGCCATTGTGGTGGTGGAGAACGTTGAGCGTGTGATGCACGAAGAGCATCTCGATCCAAAAGCCGCCACCATTAAGTCGATGCAGCAGATTCAGGGCGCGCTGTTTGGCATTGCGCTGGTGCTGTCGGCGGTGCTGCTGCCGATGGCGTTCTTCTCCGGATCGACCGGCGTGATTTACCGCCAGTTCTCGGTCACCATCGTCTCGGCGATGGCGCTGTCGGTGATCATGGCGCTGATCTTCACGCCTGCGCTGTGCGCCACCTTGCTGAAACCGGCGGCGGCGGAGCACAAAACCACCGGATTCGCCGGTTGGTTCAACCGCAAGTTCGACAGCGGGGCGATGCACTATACGCGCGGCGTCAGCAAAGTGATTTCCCGTCGCGGCCTGTTCCTGGTGATCTATCTGGTGATCGTCGGCGTGACGGGCTTTTTGTTCACCCGCGTACCAACCACCTTCCTGCCGGGCGAAGATCAGGGCTTGATGATGGTGCAGATTACGCTGCCGGTGAATTCGTCATCGCAGCGTACCCAACAGGTGATCAACGATCTCAACGCCTATCTGCAACAGAACGAAGCGTCGGTGGTGACCACCACCTTTGGCGTGGCGGGCTTTAACTTTGCCGGTCGCGGCCAGAGCAATGCGATGGCCTTTGTGCGCCTGAAAGATTGGGGCGACCGCACGCACAGCGGGCAAAGCGTGCAGGATCTGGCGAACCGCGTGATGGCGCACTTTGCCAACTATCAAAACGCCAAAATCTTCGCCATGGTGCCGCCAGCAGTGATGGAGCTGGGTAACGCCACCGGTTTCGATCTCTATCTGCAGGATACCGGCGCGCACAGTCATCAGCAGATGATGGATGCCGCCCATCATCTGATTACGCTGGCGAACAACGATCCGCATCTGGCGCAGGTACGTCTCAACGGGCTGGAAGATGAGCCGCAGTATCAGCTGGAGATCAATGATGAGAAGGCCAGCGCGCTCGGCCTGAGCATGACCGACATCAACAACACCTTGTCGGTGGCGTGGGGCTCCAGCTACATCGATCAGTTCATGTATAACGGCCGCGTGAAAGAGGTCTATCTGATGGGCAAAGCGGACTCACGCGTCACGCCGTCAGATCTCGACAAATGGTACTTCCGCAACAGCAGCGGCACCATGGTGCCATTCTCCGCCTTCGCCTCGGGCAAATGGGTGTACGGCTCGCCGCACTTTGAACGCTTTAACGGCTTAACCGCTGAAGAGATCCTCGGATCGCCCGCGCCGGGCCAAAGTACCGGTGAAGCGATGAAGGCGGTGGAGCAGCTGGCGAAGCAGCTGCCGCACGGTTTCCGCGTGCAGTGGTACGGCATTTCGTATGAGGAGCAGGCATCCGGCAGCCAAACCACGCAGCTCTATCTGATCTCGATTCTGGTGGTGTTCCTGTGTCTGGCGGCGCTGTACGAGAGCTGGTCGATTCCCTTCTCGGTGATCATGGTGGTGCCGCTCGGCATCCTTGGCACCATCAGCGCGGTGCTGCTGCGTGGCCTGCAGAACGATGTGTTCTTCCAGGTCGGCTTGCTGACCACCGTGGGGCTGGCGGCGAAGAACGCCATCCTGATCGTGGAGTTCGCCAAAGAGCTGCATGAGCGCGAGGGCAAAACGCTGGTGGAAGCGGCGGTGGAAGCGGCGCGGCTGCGTATCCGTCCAATCATCATGACCTCAATGGCGTTTATTCTCGGCGTGCTGCCGCTGACCATCTCCAACGGCGCGGGCGCAGGCAGCCAGCACTCGATTGGTACGGCGGTAGCGGGCGGGATGATCACCGCGACTTTCCTCGCCATTTTCTTTGTGCCGATGTTCTACGTGGTGGTTTCGCAGTTCTTTGCGCGTAAGAAAAAAGCATCTTAGCGGCGCAATTTATGCGCGATGAATCGCGCCGCTACGGAAGCGTGCACGTATTTGTAGCGGCGCAATTTATTGCGCTTACAGCATCTTGGGTAGACATAACAATGAAGAGATCGCTAACCATGAACCACAAGTTTTTCCAGCGCGCGTTATTACCGCTGGCGTTGGCATTGGCCGGTTGTACGCTGGCACCGCACTATCAACGCCCGGCGCTGCCGGTGGATGCTAAATACGATCAGGCGACGCCGGTCGGCAACGTCGCCGATTTGCCGTGGCAGAACTTCTTCACTGATGCCACGCTGCGCAACCTGATCCAGCTGTCGCTCGATAACAACCGCGACCTGCGCGTGGCGGCGCTGAATGTGCAAGAGGCGCAGCAGGGCGTCACGGTACAGCGCGCGGCAATGATGCCGTCGATCAATGCCACGGCCAGCCAGACTTCGGCGCATGAACCGGCCAATCTCTACAACACCAAAACCAGCGGCGCGGTGACCTATCACGAGCTGAACAGCGGCTTGAGTGTGACGTCGTGGGAGCTGGATTTCTTTGGCCGCCTGCAGAGCCTGAGCGATCAGGCGCAGGAAACCTATCTGTCGAGCGCCGCCACCGAACGCGCCACGCGCATTTCGCTGATCGCCGAAGTGGCGACGGCGTGGCTGACGCTGAGTTCGGATAACGATCTGCTGCATCTGGCGCAACACACCGCGCAAAGCCAGCAGGAATCGTATCGCCTGACCAAGCTCAGCTACGACGGCGGTGCCAGCAGCGATCAGGATCTGGCGCAGGCCGAAAGCACGGTGCGGGCGGCGCAGGCGGACGTGGCGAGTTACACGCGCCAGGTGCGGCAGGATGTGGATGCGCTGCGCTTGCTGGTCGGCACCGATCTGCCCGCCACGCTGCTGTCGCACGCCACGCTGGACGCCAACTGGCAGTTCCCGGCCACGCCGGCTGGCTTGCCGTCGGATCTGCTGACGCGTCGCCCGGACATCATGGCTGCGGAGCACACGCTGAAGGCGGCCAATGCCAATATCGGCGCGGCGCGTGCCGCCTTCTTCCCGAGCATCACGCTGACCGCGTCCGGCGGCTCCACCAGCAGCTCGCTCGGCAGCCTGCTGGGCGGCGGCACCGGCGCATGGTCATTCATGCCATCGATTAACCTGCCGATTTTTGACGGCGGTAAAAACCAGGCCAACCTGAATATCGCGCATATCGAGAAACGCATTGAAATTGCTGACTATGAGAAAGCAATCCAGACCGCGTTCAAAGAGGTGAATGATGCGCTGGCCGGTCAGGATACCTGGCAGGATCAGCTGACCGCGCTGCAACAGGAGGTTGGCGCCAATCAGCGCGACTACGACTATTCCGAATTGCGCTTCAAGCAAGGCGTAGACAATTATCTCAATGTGTTAGTGGCCCAGCGATCGCTTTACAGTTCGCAGCAGTCACTGATCAGCGCGCATCTGGGGCAGCTGAGCCAGAAAATCACCCTGTACAAGGCGTTAGGTGGCGGCTGGAAATCTTAACCGCCTTAACGAAACCCTTACGGTTCGCGTATGGAATTCGCGCGGGCATTCAACCGATAATGCGCGTAGTGATGATTTCCCCTTGAAATAATCCCCTGTTTTACAGGGGATTTTCCGTTTTCTGGCTAACCTGAAGATCCTGATGACTAACAACGCTTCCCGCTCCCCGTTTTCCCGCTGGCTGAAATGGCTCCTGTTATTGCTTGTGCTATTGATTGTGGCGGGCGTGATCTGGCGCGTAGTCGGTGGCCATGGCGGCATGCCGGGCGGCGGAAAACAGCCGGGCGCACGCGGCGGTCATCGCGGTGGCGCGGGTGGCCCGCCGGGCATGGCGATGATGATGGGCGGTGCCACGCTGGTACACAGCGGCGTCGCCAGCAGCGCGGATGTGCCGGAATACCTCAACGCGCTCGGCACGGTGATCCCCAACGCCAGCGTCACGGTCACCAGCCGCGTGGCCGGACAGCTGGAAAAAGTGTTCTTTACCGAAGGGCAGAAAGTCAGCGCCGGACAGCTGCTGGCGCAGATCGATCCGCGCAGCTATCAGGCGACGCTGGCGCAGTATCAGGGCGATCTCAATCAGAATCAGGCGTTGCTGAAAAGCGCGCAGTTAACGCTGGTGCGTTACCAGAAACTGGCGGCGCAGGATTCGCTGTCGCGCCAGGATCTCGATACCCAAACCGCCACCGTTGGGCAATACCAAGGCGCGGTCGCCGCTGATGAAGCGCAGATCGCCAGCGCTAAGCTGGATATCGACTACGCGCGCATCACTTCGCCAATCAGCGGTCGTGTCGGTTTGCGGCTGGTCGATCCTGGCAATATGGTGCAAACCACCGATACCACCGGCATTGTGGTCGTCACGCAAATGCAGCCTGCCGCCGTGACCTTTAGCGTGCCGCAGAGCAACATTCCGCAGCTGACCAAAGCGCTGCACGGCGAGCAAAGCCTGCCAGCGGTGGCGTTTGATCAGGACAACAGCACGCAGTTGGCGCAAGGCGCGGTCAAATTCATCAGTAACCAAATCGATACCGCCACCGGCACCATCGAGCTGAAAGCCAGCTTCGCGAATGAAGACGAAGCGCTGTTTGCCAATCAGTTTGTCAACCTGCGACTGCAAACCAACATCCTGAAAAATGTCACGGTGATCCCGGCGCAGGCGCTGCAACTCAGCAGCGACGGCAGCTTCGTGTTTGTTATCAATAAAGACAACACCGTGACGCGCAAAGCGGTCACCACCGGGCCAACGTTTGGTGAAGATCAGCAGGCGATCCTCAAAGGGGTGGAACCGGGCGATCGTCTGGTCACCGAAGGCATCGATCGCCTGACCAACGGCAGCAAAGTGCAGCTGGCTGATGCGCCGAAAACCACCGCGAGCGCCGAGGCCAAATGAATCCGTCTCGCCTGTTTATCCAGCGTCCGGTCGCCACCATTTTGCTGATGGTTGGCGTGCTGATCGCCGGTATCTTCTCCTACCGTTTTCTCTCCACCTCGGCGCTGCCGCAGGTGGATTACCCGACCATTCAGGTCACCACGCTCTATCCCGGCGCCAGCCCGGATGTGATGGCGTCGTCCGTCACCTCGCCGCTGGAGCGCCAGCTCGGTCAAATGGCCGGCCTGAGCCAGATGACCTCCACCAGCTCCGGCGGTTCGTCGATCGTTACGTTGAAATTCAGCCTCGATCTGTCGCTGGATGTCGCCGAGCAGGAAGTACAGGCGGCCATCAACGCCGCCAATAATTTGCTGCCGAGCGATCTGCCCAATCCGCCAACCTACAAAAAGGTCAATCCAGCCGATACCGCAGTGATTACGCTGGCGGTGAGTTCCGACACGCTGCCCCTGACGCAGGTGCAGGATCTGGTGAACACGCGCGTGGCGCTCAAGCTGTCGCAGATTAACGGCGTCGGCATGGTGACACTGGCGGGCGGCCATCAACCGGCGATCCGTGTGCAGATGGACCCGAAAGCGCTGGCGGCGCATCAGCTGTCGCTGGAGGACGTCAACACGCTGATCGGCAACAGCAACGTGAACGGCTCGAAAGGCGGCTTCGACGGCAAGTATCACTCGGTGACCATCGATGCCAACGATCAGCTGCGCACCGCCGATGAGTACGGCAATCTGATCATCACTTACCAAAACGGCGCGGCGCTGCGGCTGAAAGATATTGCGCATATCGAGCAGGGACCGGAGAACAGTTTCCAGTCGGCGTGGGCCAACAACAGCCCGGCGATTGTGATAAGCGTGCAGCGCCAGCCGGGTGCCAACGTGATTCAGGTGGTGGACAGCATCAAAGCGCAGCTGCCGAAGCTGCAGGCGGCGCTGCCGGACGGCGTCAAGATGAGCATTCTGTCGGATCGCACGCAAACCATTCGCGCCTCCATCAGCGACGTGCAGTTTGAGCTGATGCTGTCGGTAGCGCTGGTGGTGATGGTGACGTTCCTGTTCCTGCGCAACGTGGCGGCGACGCTGATTCCCAGCGTGGCGGTGCCGCTGTCGCTGATTGGCACCTTCGGCGTGATGTATCTGGCTGACTTCAGCCTGAATAACCTGTCGCTGATGGCGCTGACCATCGCCACCGGCTTCGTCATTGACGATGCGATTGTGGTGGTGGAGAACATTTCGCGGCGGCTGGAAGAGGGCGAAACGCCGATGCAGGCGGCGCTGAAAGGCTCGCAGCAGATTGGCTTCACCATCATCTCGCTGACCTTCTCGCTGATTGCGGTGCTGATTCCGCTGCTGTTTATGGGCGACGTGGTTGGGCGGCTGTTTCGCGAATTTGCCATCACGCTGGCGGTGTCGATTCTGGTGTCGATGGTGGTGTCGCTAACCCTGACGCCGATGCTGTGCGCTTATCTGTTGCAGCACATTCCGCCAGAAAAACAGTCGCGCTTCTCGCGTAAAGGCGGCGAACTGTTCGACAAGCTGGTTCGCGGCTACGACCGCATGCTGACGGTGGTGCTGAACCATCAGAAGCTGACGCTGCTGGTGGCGCTGGCGACCTTTGCGCTTACTGCGCTGCTCTACATCGCCATCCCGAAAGGCTTCTTCCCGACCCAGGATACCGGGCTGATTCAGGGCGTCACCGTGGCGTCGCAGGATGTGTCGTTTAGCGAGATGTCGAAGCGGCAGCAGGCGCTGGCGAAGGTGATTTTGCAAAATCCGTCGGTGGAGAGTTTGTCCTCAACCATCGGCATTGATGGCAGCAACACCAGCCTGAATAGCGGGCGCATCCAGATCAACCTCAAGTCGTTTGACCAGCGCGACGACAAAGCCGACGTGGTGATCAAACAGCTACAACAGGCGGCGCAGCAGGTGGCGGGCATTCAGCTCTATCTGCAACCGGCGCAGGATTTGACCGTTAACGATCAGGTGTCGCCGAGTCAGTATCAGTTCACGCTGGATGATGCCGACAGCGAAAACCTGGTGAGCTGGACGCCAAAAATGGTCGCTGCCTTGCAGCAGCGTCCGGAGTTTAACGGCGTGGTGAGCAACCTGCAGGATCAGGGCCGCGTCGCCTACGTCGAACTCAACCGCGATAAAGCGGCGCGCTACGGCATTACCGCCGCCGACGTCGATACCGCGTTGTATAACAGCTTCGGTCAGCGTCTGGTCTCCACCATCTTTACGCAGGCCAACCAGTATCGCGTGGTGCTGGAAGTGGCGCCGCAATATCAGCAATCGCCCGCCTCGTTTGATGATGTCTATCTGCCGGTAACCAGCGCTAGCAGCAGCACTTCCACCACGGATGACACCACCACAACCACCACCGGCATGGTGAAGCTCACGTCCATCGCCACCATTCACCAGCGCACCGGTTCGCTGATGCACATGCGCCTCAATCAGTTCCCGGCGGTGATGGTGTCGTTCAATCTCAATCAAGGCTATTCGCTGGAGGATGGGCAGAAGGCGATTGCCGCAGTGACGCAGCAGCTCAATCTGCCGTCGAGCATCACCTTGCGTTATCAGGGCGAAACCTCGGCGTTCCAGAGCGCCACCGGCAACACGCTGTGGCTGATTCTGGCAGCGTTGATCACCATGTACGTGGTGCTCGGCATTCTCTATGAGAGCTTTATCCATCCGGTGACCATTCTCTCGACGCTGCCGTCGGCGGCGGTCGGCGCGCTGTTGACGCTGCTACTGGCGGGTAGCGAGTTCAGCCTGATTGCGCTGATTGGCGTGATCCTGCTGATCGGTATCGTCAAGAAGAACGCGATTATGATGATCGACTTCGCGCTGGAGGCGGAAAACAAGCAGCACATGAGCGCGCGGGACGCGATTCATCAGGCGTGTTTGCTGCGCTTCCGCCCGATTCTGATGACCACCATGGCGGCGCTGCTCGGTGCGCTGCCGCTGATGCTGGCGTCCGGTTCCGGTGCCGAGCTGCGCCAGCCGCTCGGTCTGGTGATTGTTGGCGGTTTGATTGTCAGCCAGGTGCTGACGCTGTTCTCCACGCCGGTGATTTACCTGTGGTTTGATGGCATCGCGCAGCGCGGCAAGCGCTACATGCAGCGCAAGCAGCAGCAGGCGCGGGGCGAGCGATGAACTTAACCCGGCTGTTTATCTTCCGCCCGGTTGCCACGTTATTACTGACGCTGGCGATCCTGCTGCTGGGCGCGTTGGGCTATCGGCTGCTGCCGGTGGCGCCGCTGCCGCAGGTGGATTTCCCCACCATCATGGTCAGCGCCAGCCTGGCCGGTGCCAGCCCGGAAACCATGGCGGCAACCGTCGCCACGCCGCTGGAGCGTTCGCTGGGGCAGATCGCCGGTGTCACCGAAATGACCTCCAGCAGTTCGCAGGGATCGACCAGCGTGATTTTGCAGTTTGACCTCGATCGCGACATCAACGGCGCGGCGCGTGACGTGCAAGCGGCGATCAACGCCTCACGCAGTTTACTGCCGAGCGCCATGGAGTCGCTGCCGACCTATCGCAAAGCCAATCCATCCGATGCGCCGATTGTGATGCTGGCGCTGACTTCCGCCACGCGCACGCCGGGCGAACTCTACGATCTGGCCGAAAGCAAAATCGAGCAGGCGATGGGCCAGGTGAAAGGCGTGGGCGAAGTGTCGCTGATGGGCAGCGCCTTACCGGCGGTGCGAATCGATCTGCAGCCGCTGAAGCTGACGCAATATGGCATTTCGCTGGATACGGTGCGTAGCGCCATCGCCAACAGCACCAGCAATAAGCCAAAGGGCATTTTGCAGGGCAGCAGTCAGTCGTGGGTGGTGGACAGCAACGGCCAGTTGGATAAAGCCGCGCAGTATCAGGATCTGATCGTTACGTATAAAGAGGGCAAAGCGGTGCGGCTGCGTGATGTCGCCACCGTTTATGACTCCGTTGAAGATCAGTATCAGGCCGGTTTCCTCAACGCCATGCCATCGGTGATGGTGGGCATTAAGCGCCAGGCCGGTGCCAACATGCTCGACACCATTGATGCCATCAAAGCGCAGCTGCCGGCGCTGGAAAAAGATCTGCCCGCCGATACCCAGCTGAAAGTGGTGGTGGATCGCTCGCCGACGGTGCGCGCCTCGCTGTACGACACCGAAGAGACGCTGCTGGTGGCAATGCTGCTGGTGATCGCGGTGGTGTTTGTGTTTTTGCGCAACGTGCAGGCGGTGATTATCCCGGCGCTGGCGCTGCCGGTCTCGCTGATTGGCACCTGCGCGGTAATGTATTTGCTGGGTTACAGCCTCGATAACCTGTCGCTGATGGCGCTGATTATCGCCACCGGCTTTGTCGTCGATGACGCGATTGTGGTGCTGGAAAACATCACGCGCCATATCGAAGAAGGGCTCAGTCCGCTGCGTGCGGCGCTGCGTGGCGCGCAGGAAGTGAGTTTTACCGTGCTGTCGATGACCATGTCGCTGATTGCGGTGTTCATCCCGATTCTGCTGATGGGCAGCATCGTCGGGCGCTTGTTCCGCGAATTTGCTGTGACGCTGACGGTGTCGCTGCTGATCTCGATGTTTGTCTCGCTGAGCCTGACGCCGATGCTGTGCGCGCGTTTGCTCAAGCCAAAACCCAAAGTCACCAAACGGCCGCATCCGCTGTATCAGTTTATCGAAAACCAACTTAACGCGTTGCTGGCGGCTTACTCGCGCGGGTTAACCTGGGTGATGGCGCACCAAAAGCTGACGATGTTCAGCCTGGTGCTCACCGTGCTGCTGAACCTGTTTCTGTTCTCGGTGGTGCAGAAAGGCTTCTTCCCCAATCAGGATACCGGCCTGCTGATGGGCGCGCTGCGCGCCGATCAGAACATCTCCTTCCAGGCGATGAAGCCGAAAATGTTGCAGTTCACCAACATCATCCAGTCCGATCCGGCGGTGGAGAGCGTGATGTCGTCGATGGGCAGCGGCATGTTCGGCTCGCGCAACAGCGCCAACTTCTTTGTGCGCATGAAGGATTTTGACAAGCGCGATGCCACCGCCACCGAAGTGGCGAACCGCCTGAGTATGAAAACCAGCCACATCGCCGGCGCGCAGATGTTCCTGATGGCGGCGCAGGATCTGCACATCGGTGGACGTAGCGCCAACGCCACCTATCAATACAGCTTGCAGGCCGACGATCTCGATCTGCTGCGTGAGTGGACGCCCAAAGTGCAGGCGGCGCTGGCGGCGATCCCGCAGCTGAATAGCGTCGATTCTGATTCGCAAACCGGCGGTCAGGAAGTGGTGATCAACATCGATCGCGACCGCGCCCAACGGCTTGGCGTTAACGTGCAGATGCTCGACACCATGCTAAATAACGCCTTCAGCCAGCGCCAGGTCGCCACGCTCTATCACACGCTCAATCAGTATCATGTGGTGATGTCGCTGCAGGATAGCTACACGCGCGATCCGGCGATTCTGCAGCAGCTGTATGTGATTAACGACAGCGGCGATCGCGAGCCGCTCGCCGCGTTCGCCAGCTTTAAAGGCGGCAACGCGCCGCTGTCGGTGGCGCATCAGGGCCAATCCGCCACCAGCACCGTGGCGTTTAACCTCAACGATGGCGTGTCGCTGGAGCAGGCGCAGGCGCTGATTAAGCAGGCGATGGCGCAGCTCGGTTTACCTTCCACCATTCAGGCCGGTTTTGCCGGCACCGCCGCCGCATTCGCCCAGCTTACCGCCACCATGCCGTGGCTGATTATCGCGGCGCTGGCGGCGGTGTATATCGTGCTCGGCGTGCTGTATGAGAGTTACATCCATCCGATCACCATTCTCTCAACGCTGCCGTCGGCGGGCGTGGGCGCGCTGCTGTTGCTGCTGCTGACCAACACGCAGCTGACGGTGATCGCGCTGATCGGCATCATCCTGCTGATTGGTATCGTGAAAAAGAACGCCATCATGATGATCGATTTTGCGATTCACGCCGAACGCAGCAAAGGCATGACGCCGCAGCAGGCGATCACCCAAGCCTGTTTGATGCGTTTCCGGCCGATCATGATGACCACGCTGGCGGCGTTCTTCGGTGCGCTGCCGCTGGCGCTGGGCAGCGGCGGCGATGCCGACTTACGTAGCCCGCTGGGGCTGGCGATTGCCGGTGGTTTGGCGCTGAGCCAGTTGCTGACGCTGTTTACTACGCCGGTGGTTTATCTCTGGCTCGATCGTTTGAGCCGCGCCACGCAACGTCAGTGGCTGCGGTTGCGTCATGTGGAATCCCGATAGATGAAAATATCCCTGAAAATTACGCCGTTGCTCACCGTGATGCTGCTGGCAGGCTGCGCGGTTGGCCCCGATTATCAGCGCCCGAGCACGGCGATGCCGACCCATTTCAAAGAAGCCAAAGGCTGGACGCAGGCGACGCCGCAGGATGCAAACAGCAAAGGTGAATGGTGGCTGGTGTATCACGATGCCACGCTGGATAGCCTGCTGAAGCAGGTGAGCATCTCCAACCAGAACGTTGCCAGCTACGCCGCGCAGTACCGCGAAGCACAGGCGCTGGCTGGGCAATCACGCGCGGAGTTGTTGCCGTCGGTGGGCTACGACGCCAGCAGCACGCGCAGCGGCAGCCGCGCCAGCGCCACCGGACAGCGCAGCGTCAGCAACAGCCATGCCGCCGATCTCAGTGCCAGCTGGGAGCTGGATGTGTGGGGCAAACTGCGACGCACGCTGGAGGAGAACAACGCCAGCGCCGAAGCCAGCAAAGCCGAGCTGGCGAATATCACCCTGAGCGCGCAGTCCGAACTGGCGCAGGACTATTTCCAGCTGCGCATTATCGACGATAAAATCGCGCTCTATCAGCGCAGTATCGCGGCCTATCAGCGCTATCTGACGGTGATTCAAAACAAATACGCGGCGGGCAGCGAATCGCGCGCCACCTTAGCGCAGGCGCAGATGCAGCTGGAGAGCGCCCGTGCCTCGGCGCAGGATTACCAGTGGCAGCGTGCGCAGATGGAGCACGCCATTGCGCTGCTGCTGGGCCGCGCACCGGCGGATTTCTCCTTGCCGGTGGCGACGCTGGAGGCGGCGCTGCCTGCGATTCCAAACAGCGTGCCGTCGCAGCTGTTGCAGCGCCGTCCCGATATCGCCTATGCCGAGCGCAACGTGGCGGCGGCGAATGCGGCGGTCGGCGTGGCGATTGCCGGTTACTATCCCGACCTGACGCTGAGCGCCAGCGGCGGTGTGAGTTCATCGGCGATCAACAGCCTGTTCTCGCTGCCCAATCGCGTCTGGTCTTTGGGGCCGGAGCTGAGCGGTACGCTGTTAGATTTCGGAGCCACCTCAGCGAAAGTGGATCAGGCACGCGCCGCCTATGATGCCAGCGTCGCCAGCTATCGCCAGTCGGTGCTGACCGGCATGGGCGAAGTGGAGGATTATCTGGTGCAGCTGAACACCTTGCAGGGCGAAATCGCCGCGCAGCAGCGCGCCACCGACGCGGCGCAGGAATCCGCGCGCGTGACGCGCAATCAGTATGACGCCGGGATGATCGACTATCTCGACGTCGCCACCACCGAAAACAGCAGCCTGAGCGCGCAGCAGAGTTTGCTGTCGCTGCAGAGCACGCAGTGGGTCAGCAGCGTCGGTCTGATCGCAGCGCTGGGCGGCGGCTGGCAGCCATAAATCAGGTCAAAACAACGCGATAAATCGCGCCGCTACATAAGCGTGCACATTCCGTAGCGGCGCAATTTATTGCGCAATGTTGGTCGGGGCTAAAAATGTCAAACCAGCACGAATATCACCGCGCCACTTGTCGAAAATCCCCAGATCCTGCATCGTAAGAGCCATTTTTTACGAATGCTAAGGAGCTGGCATGTTACTGACCTTTTTCCGTTTTCTGTTCCGTGTGCTGTGGCGCGTGGAACTGCGCGGCGATCTCGCGGCGCTGCACAAAGAGAAAGTGCTGATTACCCCCAATCACATGTCGTTTCTGGATGGGGTTTTACTGGCGCTGTTTCTGCCGATCAAACCGGTGTTTGCGGTCTATTCATCAATCAGCGATCAATGGTTTATGCGTCTGCTGAAGCCGATTATCGACTTCGTTCCGCTCGATCCCACCAAGCCGATGTCGATCAAACATCTGGTGCGCATGATCAATCAGGGCCGTCCAGTGGTGATCTTCCCGGAAGGGCGCATCACCGTGACCGGATCGCTGATGAAGATCTACAGCGGCGCGGGCTTTGTGGCGGCGAAATCCGGTGCCACCGTGGTGCCAATGCGTATCGAAGGCGCGGAATATACGCCGTTCGGTCGTCTGGCGGGCGTGTTTAAACGCCGTCTGTTTCCGCGCATCACCTTAACGGTGCTGCCGCCAACGGTAATTCCGATGCCTGAAGCTAAGCGCGCGCGAGATCGCCGCACGCTGGCGGGCGAACACTTGCACCATGTGATGATGGAAGCCCGCATGGCGGTGCGTCCGCGTGAAACGCTGTTCGAAGCTTTCCTTAATGCGCGTCAGCGTTATGGGGCGATGAAGCCGTGCATCGAAGACGTCAACTTCAAACCGGATAGCTACACCGGTTTGCTGAAGAAAGCGCTCGGCGTGGGCCGCATTCTTGAGCGCTACAGCCAGCAAGGCGAATACGTCGGACTGCTGCTGCCGAACGCCACGGTGACGGCGGCGGCGATTCTCGGTGCGTCGCTGCGCGGCCGCGTTCCAGCCATGCTGAATTACACTGCGGGCGTCAACGGCATGCGCGCGGCGCTGACCGCTTCACAGGTCAAAACTGTGTTCACGTCGCGGCAGTTCCTCGAAAAAGGCAACCTGTGGCATTTGCCGCAAGGGCTGACTGAGGTGCAGTGGATCTATTTGGAAGATCTGAAAGATACCGTCACCTTGCAAGACAAGCTGTGGATTCTGGCGCATCTGCTGATGCCGCGTCGTGCGCAGGTTAAGCAGCAGCCAGAAGAGGCGGCGATGGTGCTGTTTACCTCCGGTTCGGAAGGTAATCCCAAGGGCGTAGTGCACTCGCATAAAAGCCTGCTGGCCAACGTTGAACAGATTCGTACCGTGGCGGATTTCACCCCGCGCGACCGCTTTATGTCGGCGCTACCGCTGTTCCATGCTTTCGGTTTAACCGTTGGCCTGTTTACCCCGCTGCTGACCGGCGCGCAGGTGTTTCTCTATCCGAGCCCGCTGCATTACCGCATCGTGCCGGAGCTGGTTTACGACCGTAACTGCACCGTGCTGTTTGGTACTTCAACCTTCCTCGGCAACTACGCGCGTTTCGCCAGCCCTTACGATTTTGCGCGTCTGCGCTATGTGGTGGCGGGCGCGGAGAAACTGCAGGAAGCGACGCGTCAGATCTACATGGAGAAATACGGCATCCGCATTCTTGAAGGCTACGGCGTGACGGAGTGCGCGCCGGTGGTGGCGATCAACGTGCCGATGGCGGCAAAAAATCACACCGTGGGCCGCATTCTGCCGGGCATGGATTCGCGTCTGATTTCGGTGCCGGGCATTGAGCAGGGCGGTCGCCTGCAGCTGCGCGGTCCAAACGTGATGAACGGTTATCTGCGCGTGGAGAATCCGGGCGTGCTGGAAGTGCCGGTCGCCGATAACGGCGAAGGCGAGATGGAAGCGGGCTGGTACGACACCGGCGATATCGTCAGCTTTGATGAAGGTGGTTTCTGCCAGATTCAGGGCCGTGCGAAACGCTTCGCCAAAATTGCCGGTGAGATGGTGTCGCTGGAGATTGTGGAGCAGATTGCGCTGAAAGCCTCTAACGAGAAACAGCATGCGGCGTCGCTGCGTCCGGACGGAAATCGTGGTGAAGCCTTGGTGCTGTTTACTACCGATAGCGAGTTGGGCCGCGACACGCTGCTGAAAGCCGCACGTGAGATTGGCGCGCCGGAACTGGCGGTGCCGCGTGATATCCGCGTGATGAAACAGCTGCCGATGCTGGGCAGCGGCAAACCGGACTATGTCAGCCTGAAGCAGCTGGCGGAAGAGGAGCAGGCATGAGCCAGGCGTTAAATAACGATGCACCGCTGTTATCGCGCAACATGCTGGCGGTGATTGTCGCGCAGTTCTTCTCGGCATTTGGCGACAACGCGCTGTTGTTCGCCACGCTGGCGCTGCTGAAAAATCAGTTCTATCCGGACTGGAGTCAGCCGATCCTGCAAATGCTGTTTGTCGCCACTTACATTCTGCTCGCGCCGTTCGTTGGACAGATGGCGGATAGCTTTGCCAAAGGTCGGGTAATGATGTTCGCCAACAGCCTTAAGCTGCTTGGCGCGCTGACCATCTGCCTCGGCTTCAATCCGTTCCTTGGCTATACGCTGGTGGGGATTGGCGCGGCATCCTATTCACCGGCTAAGTACGGCATCCTGACGGAGATCACCAGCGGTGAACGGCTGGTAAAAGCCAACGGCTTAATGGAAGGTTCGACCATTGCGGCGATTCTGCTGGGTTCGGTGGCGGGCGGTATTCTGGCGGACTGGAACCTGGTCGCCGCGCTGGTGGTGTGTGCCATGACCTATGCGATGGCGGTGGTGGCGAACATCTTTATTCCGCGCCTGACGGCGGCGCGTCCCGGCCAGAGCTGGCATTTTGGCGCGATGCTGCGCAGTTTTATCGCGGCCACTAAGCTGCTGTGGCGCAACGGCGAAACGCGCTTCTCGCTGCTCGGCACCAGCTTGTTCTGGGGCGCGGGCGTGACGCTGCGTTTCCTGCTGGTGCTGTGGGTGCCGGTGGCGCTCGGTATCAGCGACAACAAAACCCCAACCACGCTGAATGCAATGGTGGCGATTGGCATCGTGATTGGCGCGGCAGCGGCTGCGAAGCTGGTGACGCTGCAAACCGTGCGTCGCTGCATGCCAGCCGGTGTGCTGATTGGCGTGATGGTGGTGGTGTTCGCGTTGCAAACCAGCTTGTTGAATGCCTATCTGGTGCTGATGCTGATTGGTGCGCTGGGTGGTTTCTTCGTGGTGCCGCTCAATGCGCTGTTGCAGGAGCGTGGCAAGGCGTCCGTGGGTTCAGGCAACGCGATTGCGGTGCAGAATCTCGGTGAGAATACCGCAATGCTGCTGATGCTGGGATTGTATACCGTGGCGATTAAGCTGGGCGCGCCTGCAGTGGCGACCGGCGTCGGATTCGGCGCGATTTTCGCCGTGGCGATTGCGGTGTTGTGGTGGAAAGCGCGGAAATAGCAAAACGCATAGCGTCGTAGCGGCGCAATTTATTGCGCTGTGGCGAATGCCGCACAATGGGAAAAATGTGCGGCGTTTTTAAAGAGCGCGATAAATCGCGCCGCTACGGTGTGGTGCGATTTATGGCGCTGGATAGGTAAACTGGCGATGAATCGCTTCCAGTTCCTCTAACACATCGGCGTTCAGCGTCAGATTGAAACTCTCAACGTTAATCTTCAACTGCTCCAACGTGGTGGCGCCCAGCAAGGTGCTGGCGACAAACGGCTGTTGACGCACATACGCCAGCGCCATCTGCGACGGATCCATATTGTGCTTCTGCGCCAGCGCAACATAGGCAGCAATCGCCTGCTGTGACTGATCGCCGCTGTAGCGGGTAAAGCGACTAAACAGCGTATTGCGCGCACCGGCTGGTTTCGCACCGTTCAGGTATTTGCCACTCAACGTACCAAACGCCAGACTTGAATACGCCAGCAGCTCGACGCCTTCATGCTGGCTGATCTCCGCTAAACCGACCTCGAAGCTGCGGTTCAGCAGGCTGTACGGGTTCTGGATGGTAACGATACGCGGCAACTCATGTTTTTCAGCCAGCTGCAGGTAACGCATCACGCCCCACGCGGTTTCGTTCGACACGCCAATGTAGCGAATCTTACCGGCGCGCACCTGTTCGGTCAGCGCTTCCAGCGTTTCCAGCAGCGTCACCGGCACGCTGGAATCGGTGTATTGATAGCCCAGCTTGCCGAAGTAGTTGGTCTGACGCTGCGGCCAGTGCAGCTGATAGAGATCGAGATAATCGGTGTTCAGGCGTTTCAGGCTGGCATCCAGCGCTTCGCGGATGTTTTTGCGATCCAGCGCCTGATTCGGGCGAATCGACGCATCCGCGCCGCGTACCGGACCGGCCACTTTGCTGGCGAGGATGATTTTGTCACGGCTGCCGCGCTTCTTCAGCCAGCTACCAATGTATTGTTCGGTTAATCCCTGGGTTTCCGGGCGCGGCGGCACCGGATACATTTCCGCGGTATCAATCAAATTGATGCCACTGCTAACCGCGTAATCAAGCTGTGCGTGGGCGTCGGCTTCGCTGTTCTGCTCACCAAACGTCATGGTTCCAAGCCCCAGCTGACTCACTTCCAGCGTGCTATGGGGAATACGGTGATAGTGCATGTGCCGGCATCCTTTTTTCATTATGAAAGGGAATGTTGTGTCCTTTGGGACTATAGCGTGTGAAGCGGCGCGGAAGGAAGAGGGGAAAGTTCGGGAAATCGCCTGCACAAGGGGAAAACGCGTGCAGGCAGGGCAATTTGGCACTTAACGCTCAATGATGGTTGAAACCTCGTCACCATTGATCTGCATCTGATGGCCTTTCTCATCGGTGTACTGTACCAATCCGGTCTCTTTATCGATGGCGGGTTTGCCATCTGTCATGATCATGCGGCCATCTTTGGTCGCCATGACGTAATCACTGCTACAACCACTCAATAACAGCGTCACCAAGGTTAAACCTACTGCACTCACCAACCCTTTCATTCTTATCTCCTTCTCGCGACTTCAACAGCAAAAGTGTAGTAATAAATGCTTTCGTCGTTAGGAGTAATCGCATCATTCCTAAAATTATC
The DNA here is from genome assembly GCF_013385945.1 of Pantoea sp. B9002. Classification (NCBI taxonomy): domain Bacteria; kingdom Pseudomonadati; phylum Pseudomonadota; class Gammaproteobacteria; order Enterobacterales; family Erwiniaceae; genus Pantoea; species Pantoea sp. B9002. The sequence goes on along the minus strand of NZ_JACAPA010000059.1, from coordinate 109,614 downwards.
GGCAGCAATATGCATTTACAGTAAAAAATGTCGCGCCAAAAGCGGACCGGTGAAGCTTTTCTTCAGATAAAAGCCGCGCGGTAGCGTCATGATCGGCTCGCCGTGTTCGCCAATCGCTTCAGTCAACGCTTTGCTGTTGGCGGCTTTAGGGCGGATTTGCAGCCAGGCACCGTGACGTGCGGTGATGCGCTCCACTTGGCCGAGCACAATCATATCCATCAACTCTTCCCAGTCTTCGCGCAGCTGCTGCTCCTCTTCTGCACTCGGACGCCACAGCAGCGGCGAACCGACGCGGCGCTCGGCTAACGGCAAGGCACGATCGCCTTCGATCGGGATCCACAGCACCCGCGCCAGTTTGTGCCGCACATGGCTGGTTTGCCAGGTCACGCCGCTATTGCCGGTTAACGGCGCGACGCACACGAAGGTGGTTTCCAGCGGCTTGCCCTGCGCATCCACCGGAATGGTTTTCAGCTCAATGCCGAGATGGGCGAAATCCTGCTCGGCTTTGCTGCCGGCGATGGCGCCCAGATGCAGTTCTAACAGCATGCCAACCCAGCCTTTGTCGCGTTTCAAATCTGCCGGAATCGGCAGGTTAATCTGCGCCGCCAGCGCGGCAAAGGTCTGTCCCGCCAGCTGCTGTGCGCGCTGCAGTAATTCCGCTTCGTTTTCAGGTGGCGATGGCAATAACGGTGAGGAGTGCATGCTAAAACTCACATTGGTTGAAGAGTGAACAGTAAACGCGAGCCGGGTTTGTCCACATGGCAGTTAGTTGAATAAAGGTGATAATAGCATGATTCAGCATGCTTTTTTATTCCAATAGAATCGGGCGATCCGATGATATGGCCAGGTTATCCCAGCTTGTTATCGACAATGAACAGGTGTTGAACCTAGTTATCCACAGAAAAGTGGGGTAACACCCCTTTCGCTGTACCCCTGTTTCCATTTACAGCCTTGACTTTCGCGTTTTGAACGCTTTTTTTCCTTTCTTTGGCCAGGTTTAGGGCATTCTCTGTGGATAAAAACGTCGGTGATGGATCTTTAACCGATCGAAAAAACTGAGCGGAGTATAACCGTGGATCCTGGTAAAGATTTAACGGTTAATAAGTTATATGACAATGAAAAATATGCTTTTTATTGCTGTTGTCATGTTGAGTAATGAGATTTATCCGAAGGGGTTATTCAATTCATTCCCGTGTTCTGCACAAAGCTATCCACAGAAAACGTGAATAAGATCGCCGATAAATGGGCCTCTCTGTTTATAACTTGGCTAATCTCTGTGAGTTATCCTGTTTTTATTCCGTCTGCGGCCCGCTATCCAGTGGTTTACCGCCTGTAAGGAGTGTGAAACAATCAGGCTATTCAAATTTAGCTTTGAGGTAGTCCAGTGATCGATGATGATGGCTACCGCCCGAATGTTGGTATCGTAATCTGTAACAGGCAAGGACAAGTGTTGTGGGCCAGGCGCTTTGGACAGCACTCCTGGCAATTTCCTCAGGGAGGCATCAATCCGGGTGAAACTGCTGAACAGGCGATGTATCGCGAACTGTTCGAAGAAGTGGGTTTACACCGCAAAGATGTTCGAATACTTGCTTCAACCCGAAACTGGTTACGCTACAAGTTGCCAAAACGTTTGGTGCGTTGGGACACAAAGCCGGTGTGTATCGGCCAGAAACAAAAGTGGTTTCTTCTGCAGTTGATGTGCAGTGACGCGGAAATCAATGTGCAGCACAGCAGCACGCCCGAGTTTGATGGTTGGCGCTGGGTTAGCTTCTGGTATCCGGTACGTCAGGTGGTCTCTTTCAAGCGCGATGTGTATCGCCGCGTGATGAAAGAATTCGCGGGCGTAGTGATGTCTATGCAGGAGAGTGCGGGGCAGCGTAATAACGCCGCCCAACGACGTAAAAGAGGATAGGCCACGCCCTTTATGCTCACTCAGTTACGCGAAATTGTAGAGAAAGTGGCGAGTGCTCCACGTCTGAATGAAGCACTCGACATTCTGGTAAACGAAATTTGCCTTGCGATGGAAACCGAGGTTTGCTCGGTTTATCTCGCCGATCACGATCGTCGTTGCTACTACCTGATGGCGACACGCGGGCTAAAAAAGCCGCGTGGTCGTACGGTCACGCTGGCGTTTGACGAAGGCATTGTTGGCCTCGTTGGACGCTTAGCCGAGCCGATCAACCTCGCCGACGCGCAAAGCCATCCCAGCTTTAAATACATTCCTTCTGTTAAAGAGGAGCGTTATCGCTCCTTCCTCGGCGTCCCGATTATCAGCCGCCGCCAGCTGCTTGGCGTGTTGGTTATCCAGCAGCGCGAACACCGTCAGTTTGATGAAAGCGAAGAGTCATTCCTCGTCACGCTCGCCACGCAAATGGCGGGATTGCTGTCGCAGTCGCAGCTCGGTCAACTGTTTGGTCAATTCCGTCAGACGCGGGTAAAAGCGATTGCCGCTGCGCCGGGCGTGGCGGTCGCGCCGGGTTGGGTGGATGAAACCCAGCCGCTGCTCGATCAGGTTTCCGCTGCGTCCACCCTTGACGTGCAGCGCGAACGCGAGCGTCTGGTGCTGGCGATGGGCGAGGCCGGCAACGAATTCCGCCGCTTCAGCAAACGCTTTGCTGCCAGCGTGCAGAAAGAGAGCGCGGCGATCTTCGATCTCTATTCGCACCTGCTCACCGATGCACGCCTGAAAAAAGATCTGTTTGATGAGATCGAGCGCGGATCGGTTGCGGAGTGGGCGGTTAAAACGGTGATCGAGAAGTTCGCCGAGCAGTTCGCCAACTTGCAGGATCAATATTTACGCGAGCGTGCCGGCGATTTGCGCGTGCTCGGTCAACGTCTGCTGTTCCACCTCGATGATTCCCTGGTCGGCACCAATGCCTGGCCGGAACGCTTCGTGTTAGTCGCTGATGAACTCACCGCCACCACGCTGGCTGAATTGCCGCAGGAGCGTCTGGCGGGCGTGGTGGTGCGCGACGGTGCCGCCAACTCGCATGCGGCGATTTTGACGCGCGCGATGGGTATTCCCACCGTGATGGGCGCCGATATCCTGCCGGCGCAGCTCAACAAACGCTTGCTGATTGTTGATGGTTATCGCGGCGAAGTGCTGATCGATCCGGAACCGGTGCTGGTGCAGGAGTATCAGCGTTTAATCAGCGAAGAGAACGCGCTGAGCAAAATGGCCGAAGGCGTGGTCGAGCAGCCCGGCGAGCTGAAAAGCGGTGAACGCATTCAGGTGATGCTGAATGCTGGTCTCAGCCCGGAACACGAGCAGGCGCTCGATAACTGGGTGGATGGCATCGGTCTGTACCGCACCGAAATTCCATTCATGCTGCACAACGGCTTCCCGTCCGAAGAGGAGCAGGTGGCGCAGTATCAGGGCATGTTGCAGCTGTTCTACGACAAACCGGTGACGCTGCGTACGCTGGATGTCGGCGCGGACAAACAGCTGCCGTATATGCCGATCAGCGAAGAGAATCCGTGCCTTGGCTGGCGTGGCATTCGCTTAACGCTCGATCAGCCGGAAATCTTCCTGGTGCAGGTGCGCGCGATGCTGCGCGCCAATGTGGCGTCTGGCAACCTGAGCATTCTGTTGCCGATGATCAGCCACATCGATGAGATCGATGATGCGCGTCGCCTGATCGATCGTGCCGGCCGCGAAGTGGAAGAGATGCTTGGCTATGTGATTCCCAAGCCGCGCATTGGCATCATGATTGAAGTGCCGTCGATGCTGTTTATGATCCCGCATCTGGCGGATCGCGTGGATTTCGTCTCCGTCGGCACCAACGATCTGACGCAATATCTGCTGGCGGTTGATCGCAACAACACGCGCGTGGCGAACCTGTATGATTCGCTGCATCCGGCGATGCTGCGGGCGCTGCACACCATTGCCAGCGAAGCCCGCCAGGCCAAACTGGAGCTCTGCTTGTGTGGTGAAATGGCCGGCGATCCAATGTGTGTCGCGCTGTTAGTGGGCATGGGATATCACCATCTCAGCATGAACGGCAAGAACGTGCCGCGGGTGAAATATCTGCTGCGCCATCTCGATTTTGAAGAGGCGCAGAAGCTCAGCGAGCATGGACTGGCCGCGCATACCGCCTCGGAAGTGCGCCATCTGGTCTCCACCTTTATGGAGCGCCGTGGTTTAGGCGGTTTGATTCGCGGCGGGCGTTAACGGTTACAACTTCACGACCTGTAAAAAAAGTGGCTGTGCTATCATGCGCAGCCTTTTATTGTCCCGTTTCAGGGCAGAAAAATGATGGTGAAAGATGACTGACGGCTACATTTCGTTTCCCCAATTCGATCCGGTAATTTTCTCTATCGGACCGGTTTCGCTTCACTGGTACGGCTTGATGTATCTGGTGGGCTTTGTATTTGCCATGTGGCTGGCGACGCGCCGAGCCAACAAACCTGGCAGCGGCTGGAAAAAAGAGGAAGTGGAAAACCTGCTGTATGCGGGCTTCCTCGGCGTATTCCTCGGTGGACGTATCGGCTATGTGTTGTTCTACAACCTGCCGCTGTTCCTTGAGAATCCGCTGTATCTGTTTAAGGTTTGGGATGGCGGCATGTCGTTCCACGGCGGCCTGATTGGTGTGATTGTGGTGATGCTGATCTTCGCACGCCGCACCAAGCGCACGTTCTTCCAGGTAGCGGATTTCATTGCCCCGCTGATCCCATTTGGTTTGGGTGCCGGTCGTCTCGGTAACTTCATCAACGGCGAACTGTGGGGCCGCGTGGCACCCGATTTCAAATACGCGATGTTGTTCCCCGGTTCACGCAGCGAAGATATCGCGCTGGCGGCCAATAATCCGCAGTACCAGGAGTTGCTGAACACCTACGGCGTGCTGCCGCGTCATGCGTCGCAACTGTATGAGCTGTGCCTCGAAGGCATTGTGCTGTTCATCATTCTCAACCTGTTTATTCGCAAGCCGCGTCCCATGGGCAGCGTCTCGGGCCTGTTCCTGATTGGCTACGGCGCATTCCGCATCATCGTGGAGTTCTTCCGTCAGCCGGATGCGCAGCTTGGCTTGTTTGAAGGCGGCGTCAGCATGGGACAGATTCTGTCGATCCCAATGATTCTGGCCGGTGTGATTATGATGATCTGGGCGTATCGTCGTCGCCCGCAGCAACAAACTCGTGAGGTAAAATGAAACAGTATCTGGACCTAATGCAACATGTGCTGAATGAAGGCGCAGAAAAGGCCGACCGCACCGGCACCGGCACGCTCTCCATCTTTGGCCACCAGATGCGTTTCAATTTGCAGGACGGTTTTCCGCTGGTCACCACCAAGAAAGTGCACCTGCGCTCCATCATTCATGAGCTGCTGTGGTTCCTGAAAGGTGAGACCAACATCGGTTACCTGAAAGAGAACAAGGTCACCATCTGGGACGAATGGGCAGATGAGAACGGCGATCTTGGCCCGGTGTACGGCAAGCAGTGGCGCAGCTGGGGCAGCGCCTCGGGTGAAGAGATTGATCAGATCAGTAAAGTGATTGAGCAGCTGAAGCGTGACCCGGATTCGCGTCGCATCATCGTCTCAGCGTGGAACGTGGGCGAACTGGATCAAATGGCTCTGGCGCCTTGCCACGCCTTCTTCCAGTTCTACGTGGCTAACGGCAAGCTCTCTTGCCAGCTCTATCAGCGCTCGTGCGATATCTTCCTTGGTCTGCCATTCAACATCGCCAGCTACGCGCTGCTGGTGCATATGGTGGCGCAGCAGTGCGATCTCGAGGTGGGCGATTTTGTCTGGACCGGTGGCGATACTCATCTGTACAGCAACCATTTAGAGCAGGCGCGCCTGCAATTGACGCGTGAGCCGCGTCCGTTGCCGAAGCTGGTGATCAAGCGTAAACCGGCCTCTATCTTCGATTATCAGTTCGATGATTTCGAGATTGAAGGCTACGATCCGCACCCAGCGATTAAAGCGCCTGTCGCAATTTAACAACACTCCGTAGGGTCGCCATTCATGGCGACCTCTACTCACCCGCACCTCAATTCTCACTGCATCTCACTCTCCAAATCGCACCTCAATTCTGAATCCGCCTCACAAAACGCTGTATCCCTCTGCATACCTCAACGATTTCCTGCGCAACGTTTCCCAACGCCGATTTCTCCCGCTTGTTCAACCTCATCCCAGTGGGCAGATTACCCGCCATGAACAGACACGATAACCACGGCTTCACCTTGCCCGAACTGTTATTGGTGATGGTGATCGCCGGCATACTTAGCGTCGGTGCGCTGCAAGGTTGGCAGCGCTGGCAGCAATATCAACAGCTGCGCGACAGCGTACTGCAACTGCAGGGATTTCTGCTGCGTTTGCGCGCCCATGCTAACTGGCACAACCGCGATCTCACGCTGTGGCTACAGAGCGGTGAAAACGGCTGTCTTGGCGCGGGACCTAAACCTGCAGAAGGTTGCGCATTGTCCTCGCGCTGGTTATTCAAACCGCCGCACGACAACGTGCGCCTTGTCGCCATCACCGGTGACGTCGGTTTTTACGGTCGGCGTGATGTCGCGCGTCCCGGCAGCATCGATCTCTCCAGTGCGGCGGGGCGCTGGCGCTTAATCATCTCCGCCAGAGCGCGCATCCGTGCCTGTCAGCCGGGAGAGAAAGGATGCGAATAGCGCAACGCGGATTCAGCCTGCTGGAGATGCTGATTGCCATGGCGATTGGCGCGGTGCTGATGATCAGCGTCGGGCGATTTTTACCGCTGCTGCTGGAGCAGAATCTGCGCCTGCAACAGCGCGTGCAGTTGCAACAGGAGCTGCAGCAGATCGCCAATACGCTGCAAAAAGCGCTGCGACGTGCCGGCTATTGCCACGGCCAGTGCAGCGGTTCGGCGCTAACACTCGCCGCCAGCGGCAGCTGCATGCTGCTGCGCTGGGATGAGAACAGCAACGGGCGCTGGGAAGGCGTGGGCCACAGCGAAAGTGACTATTACGGCTATCGGCTGCGCAGCGGACAGCTTGAAATGCAGCGTGGCGTGGATGAGTGCAACAGCAGCGGCTGGGAGAAACTCTCCGATCCGGCTTTTCTCACCATCGATGCCTTCAAGCTTGAACGGCAGGGAACGCGTCTGGTGCTGCAACTGGCGGGACACGCCAACAGCCAAAGCGTGGAGCTGGAAAGCTGGATAGAAGGAATCAATCTGTGAAGCAGCGCGGCAATAGCACGCTGGGCATGGTGCTGATGATGTTACTGATGGGCGGATTGACGCTACACGCCACGCGAACGCAGCTCTCACAAAGCATGGTGTTAGTGGCTGACGAGCAGTTGCACAGTCAGGATTTCTGGCAGGCGCAGGCGGCGTTAGCGTGGGGCGGCGTGCAAAACTGGGCGCAGGCCACCGGCTGGCAATGTCAGCAATGGACAGCAGAACAGTGGCAAAGCTGCCTGCTACGAATGGAGGATGACAATGCGTTGCTATCGGGACATGGAGAAGGGCGCGCGCTATGGCTCTATCGTTGGGTATCCATCCCCAACACGCAACCACAGCCGCAAGCGCATGGCTGGATCGATTACTGCCCGCTGTCGCAGCCGGCGCTGTGCCAGCCAGAAGCAGCAGGGCTTTAGCCTGGCGGAAACGCTGGTGGCGATGCTGTTGCTGGCGATGACCATCAGCACATTGCTGCAATATCATCGCGCGCTGGCGCTGGGTTTTAGCCAGCAGTGGCAGCAGCGTCAGGCGTGGCGCGTTGCCGGTCAGGCGTTGCTTGGACGTGACGTTGAGGGATGGCAGAGTCAGCGCCAGCAGCAGAGCCTGGCGGGCGGCTGCACGCTGGAGCGCGTCACGGTTACGGGACCACAGCAGCGTTCCGCCTCACTGGCGCAGCTCAATTGCCACTAGCGGTAGGCATCGCAGGTGATAAACGGTAGAGTGGCTCGGCTGCGTTGTTGTCTTGTGTTTAGGAGAAATATGTTCCGGGTCTATCACTCTAATCAGCTTGATCTGTTGAAAAATCTGGCAGGTATTCTGATTGAAAATCAACCGCTGGCCGATCCGCTGGCGGCTGAGCAGGTGCTGGTACAAAGCCCAGGCATGGCGCAGTGGCTGCAAATGGAACTGGCTAACAGTTTCGGCATTGCCGCCAACATTGATTTCCCGCTGCCTGCGAGCTTTATCTGGAACATGTTCGTCAAGGTGCTGCCCGATATTCCTGAAGAGAGCGCCTTCACCAAAGCCAGCATGAGCTGGAAGCTGATGCATCGCTTGCCGACCTTGCTGGAACAGGACGCTTTCCAGCCGCTGCGTCACTACCTCAATGACGACGACAACAAGCGCAAGCTGTATCAGCTCAGCGCCCGTGTTGCCGATCTGTTTGACCAATATCTGGTGTATCGCTCGGACTGGCTCAACAGCTGGGAGCGCGGTGAAATGATTGATGGCTTAGGTGAATCGCAGCAGTGGCAGGCGCCGCTGTGGTGCGATCTGGTCAATTTCACGGAAAGCCTCGGTCAGCCGATGTGGCATCGCGCCAACCTCTATGCGCGCTTTATCCAAAAGCTGGAACAGGCGCAAACGCCGCCGCCGGGCTTGCCGCAGCGCGTGTTTATTTGCGGTATCTCCGCGCTACCGCCGGTCTATCTGCAGGCGCTGGAAGCGCTGGGCCGTCACATTGATATCCATCTGCTGTTCACCAATCCCTGCCGTCACTATTGGGGCGACATTCAGGATTATGCCTTTTTGGCCAGGCTGCAAAGCCGCCAGCGCCGCCGCATACAATCGGATGAGCTACAGCCGCTGTTCCGCGATCCGGCTAGCGCGCCGGCATTGTTTAACGACATCGGCGAGCAGCAGCTGACCAATCCGCTGCTGGCGTCATGGGGCAAACTGGGGCGCGATAACCTGTTTCTGCTGAGCCAGATGGAGTCCGCCGCCAACGACATTGATGCCTTCGTCGAGATGCCTCAAGACAATCTACTGCACAGCTTGCAAGCGGATCTGCTCAATCTGGATGATAAAGCGGTCATTGGCCTCAACGCCGGTGAGCTGGCGAACAGCGCCGAAAAACGCCTGCTAGATCCTGAAGATCGCTCAATCACGCTGCAGGTGTGCCACAGCGCGCAGCGTGAAGTTGAAGTGCTGCAGGATCATCTGCTTACGCTGATGGAAGCCAACCCCGAACTCAAGCCACGCGACATCATCGTGATGGTGGCGGATATCGACAGCTACGCCCCTTTTATTCAGGCCGCTTTTGCCAGCGCGCCGAGCGAACGCTATTTGCCGTTCGCCATCTCCGACCGTCGCGCCAGTCAGGCGCATCCGGCGATTCTGGCGCTGCTCAGCTTGCTGTCGCTGCCTGAAAGTCGCTTCGCCTCCGAAGATGTGCTGGCGCTGCTTGAGGTTCCCGCATTGGCGCAGCGCTTCTCGGTGGATGAAAGCGGGCTGCGCCTGCTGCGCCGCTGGGTGATGGAATCCGGCATTCGCTGGGGATTGGATGATGCCAGCGTGGAAGCGCTGGCGCTGCCGGTAACCGGACAACACACCTGGCGCTTCGGCCTGCAGCGCATGCTGCTCGGCTATGCGTTGGAGAGCCGCAACGGCGACTGGCAAGGGATTCTGCCGTATGACGAATCCAGCGGTTTGATCGCTGAGCTGGCGGGTCATCTGGCTGAACTGCTATCGCGACTGGAAGAGTGGCGTGCGCGTCTGGCAGAAGAGCGCACGCTGGCGGAGTGGCAGCCGCTGTGTCGTGAGCTGATTGAGTGCTTCTTCAGCGGAGACGCCGAAAGTGAAGCCGCGCTGCTGCTGGTGGAAACGCAGTGGAAACAGATTATCGAGCAGGGCATGCAGGCGGCATATCAACAGCCGATTCCTGTTACGCTGCTGCGCGATGAGCTGCGTTCGCGCCTCGATCAACAGCGCATCAGCCAGCGTTTTCTTGCCGGTCCCATCAACTTCTGTACGCTGATGCCGATGCGTTCAATTCCCTTCAAAGTGGTGTGTTTGCTGGGCATGAACGATGGCGTCTATCCGCGCACCTTAGCGCCGCTTGGCTTCGACCTGATGCAGCAACAGATGCGCAAAGGCGACCGTAGCCGCCGCGATGATGACCGCTATCTGTTCCTCGAAGCGCTGATCTCGGCGCAGCAGCAGCTCTATATCAGTTACATCGGCCGGGCGATTCAGGACAACACGGAGCGCTATCCATCGGTATTAGTGAGCGAGCTGGTGGATTACCTGGGTCAAAGCTTCCGTTTGCCGGGTGATGAAGCGCTCGAACCCGATATCAGCGAGCAGCGCGTGCGCGAACATCTGCAAAAGCTGCATAGCCGCATGCCGTTTGCTGCGGAGAATTTCCAGCCGGGCGCACACGGGCAAAGCTTTGCTGCGGAGTGGTTGCCCGCGGCCACCGGTAGCGGCGTGGCACAGCCGGATTTTGTGCAGCCCTTGCTGCCTGCACCGTTAGAAACCTTGTCGCTGGAGCAACTGCTGCGCTTCTGGCGTCATCCGGTACGCGCCTGGTTCCAGCAGCGCTTGGGTGTGGCTTTCTGGATGGAAGAGAGCGAGCTGCCCAACAGCGAACCGTTCGCGCCTGACAGCCTCGAACGCTACCAAATCAACGCCCAATTGCTGAATACGCTGGTCAACGGTGACGATCCGGCGCAGCTGTATGCGCGTCACCGCGCCGCTGGCAATCTGCCTTATGGCGCGTTCGGGGAACTTTTCTGGCAGAGCCAGACCGAAGAGATGCAGGAAGTGGCCGCCGAGGTGAGTGGTCAACGCCAGCCCGCTGAAAGTTGGGAAATCAATCTGACGCTCGGCGCAGTGCAATTGACCGGCTGGCTGACGCAGGTGCAAGCTGATGGCCTGCTGCGCTGGCGTCCGGGCGTGCTGAACATGAATGATGGTCTGCTGTTATGGCTGGAACATCTGGTGTATTGCGCGTTGGGCGGCAGCGGTGAAAGCCGCATGTACGGTCGTAAGCAGAGTCACTGGCGCTTCGCGGCGCTGCCTGCTGAACAGGCGCTGTCGCTACTGCATGAGTATGTTGCGGGTTATCAGGCCGGATTAGTCCAGCCGCTGCTGCTACTGAATAAATCCGGCGGAGCCTGGCTGGAAGCCAGCTTTGATAGCAAGTCACAGCAGTTGCTGGAAGACGAAGCAACGCAGAAAAAGGCACTTAACAAATTGCTGCAAGCCTGGCAGGGTGGTTTCCAGGTGGAAGGCGAGGGCAGCGATCCCTATCTGCAACGCCTGAGTCGCTCATTGGACGATGAGGCCGTGCAGGCGATTACTGCCGCCGCACGCCAATGGTATTTGCCGGTGCGCCTGGCGCATCAAAATGATGAATAGCAATGGGATACGGCCTCGTTTGAGGTTGTTCCTGACACGATAAGAAAGTTTGTCTATTTCACCGCTGGGCACACAGCCAGCGGAAAAGGGTAACGTAAGGGGTTTAAATGCGGATTTACGCACGCTGGATTGGAGCGCTGCTGCTGAGCACGTTAGCGCTGAATGCCTTTGCCGATACCGATCGCGGCTGGCAAGCCATCAATGACACCATTCGTAAAAGCGATCACGATCCACGCAGTTACCAGGCGATTACGTTAAACAACGGCATGACCGTGCTGCTGGTCTCGGATGCCGAAGCGCCTAAATCCTTGGCGGCGCTGACCTTGCCGATCGGTTCGCTGGATGATCCTAATCAGCAACTGGGTCTGGCGCACTATCTCGAACACATGGTGTTAATGGGCTCAAAGCGTTATCCGCAGCCTGATAATCTCGCCGAATTCCTGAAAAAAAATGGCGGCAGCCATAATGCCAGCACCGCGTCATATCGCACGGCGTTCTATCTGGAAGTGGAAAACAGTGCATTGCAGCCCGCAGTCGATCGTCTGGCCGATGCGATTGCTGAACCGCTGCTCGATCCGGTTAATGCCGATCGTGAGCGTCATGCGGTTAATGCAGAACTGACCATGGCTCGCTCACGCGATGGCTTGCGCATGGCGCAGGTCGGCGCTGAAACTCTCAACCCGGCGCATCCCGGTTCGCGCTATTCCGGTGGCAACCTCGATACGTTAAGCGACAAGCCGGACAGCAAGTTGCATCAGGCGTTGACCGATTTTTATCACAGCCACTACTCCGCCAATCTGATGAAGGCGGTGATTTACAGCAACAAACCGCTGCCAGAGATGGCCGACATTGCGGCACAAACCTTTGGTCGGGTGGCTAATCATCAAACGACGGTGCCAGAGATTGACGTGCCGGTGGTGACCGACGCGCAGAAGGGCATCATTATCCATTACGTGCCCGCCCAGCCGCGCAAGCAATTAAAAATCGAGTTCCGCATCCCGAACAACAGCGGCCAGTTCCGCAGTAAAACCGATACGCTGATCAGTTACATTCTGGGCAATCGCAGTAAAAACACCCTCAACGACTGGCTGCAAAAGCAGGGGCTGGCGGATGGCGTCAGCGCCGGTGCTGACCCGATGACCGAGCGCAACAGCGGCGTCTTCGCTATCAGCGTGTCGTTAACCGACAAAGGTCTGGCGCAGCGCGATGAAGTGGTCGCTGCGGTGTTTAACTATCTCGATATGCTGCGCAGTAAAGGCATCAGCAAAGCGTACTTCGATGAAGTCTCCCACGTGCTGGCGCTGGATTTCCGTTACCCGTCGATTACCCGTGATATGGATTACATCGAGTGGCTGGTGGATACCATGCTGCGGGTGCCGGTTGAACACACGCTGGATGCACCTTATCTGGCCGATCAGTTCGATCCCGCCGCGATCAAAACGCGTCTCGATGAAATGACGCCGCAGAACGCGCGCATCTGGTACATCAGCCCGCAGGAGCCGCATAACAAAGAAGCCTACTTTGTGAATGCACCGTATCAGGTGGACAAAATCAGCGATGCCCAGTTCAGCGACTGGCAGCAACGCGCCGCGCAGCTCCAGCTGTCGATGCCCACGCTGAATCCCTATATACCGTCGGATTTCGCCATCATCCCCTCCGATGGCAAAACCTACGATCATCCGGTCGCCCTGACCAATGGCGACAGCATGCGTATTTACTGGATGCCAAGTCAGCAGTTTGCCAGCGAACCGAAAGCCGCTATCACCTTAGCGCTGCGCAACAAATCGGCGATCAGCGATGCGCGCCAACAGGTGCTGTTTGGGTTGAATGACTATCTCTCCAGCCTGGCGCTGGATGAATTGAATTCGCAGGCTTCGGTTGGCGGCATCAGTTTCTCCACCGGGGAAGATGATGGCATCGTGTTTAGCGCCAGCGGGTTTACCCAACGTCTGCCGGAATTGTTGAAGAAGCTGGTGGAAGGTTACGCCACCTTTACGCCGGACCAGCAGCAGCTGGAGCAGGCCAAATCCTGGTATCTGGATCGACTGGAAGCGGCAGAGAAGGGCAAAGCGTTTGAGCAGGCGATTCAGCCGATGCAGATGTTGTCGCAGCTGCCTTACACCCAACGTGAAACGCGCCGCAATCTGGTGAAAGACATCACGCTGAAAGAGGTCACCGATTACCGCGATGCGCTGATTCATCATGCAACGCCGGAGATGATGGTGGTGGGCAATCTCTCTGCGCAGCGCGTGAAACAGCTCGGCGATGAGCTGCAGCAACAGTTGCAGAGCGATGGTCACGGCTACTGGCACAGTGATTATGTGTCGGTGGATAAAGCGATCAAGGCCAATCTGCAGAAAGCCGGCAGCAGCACTGATTCGGCGCTGGCCGCGCTGTATGTGCCGTTGGGCTACAGCGAATATCAAAGCATGGCCAACAGCACCATGCTGAGCCAGATCGTTCAACCCTGGTTCTACAACCAGCTGCGCACCGAAGAGCAGCTCGGCTATGCGGTGTTTGCGTATCAAATGCCGATTGGACGCCAATGGGGCATCGGTTTCCTGCTGCAAAGTAACAGCAAGCAGCCGGCGTTTTTACTGCAACGCTTCCAGGCGTTTTATCCGCAGGCTGAACAGCGTCTGCGCAGCATGAAAGCGGAAGATTTCGCCCAGTATCAGCAGGCACTGATCAACGATATGAAGCAGCGTCCGCAAACGCTGGATGAAGAGGCGAACCGCTTTAACCGTGACTTTAAACGTCAGAACTTTGCCTTCGATACGCGTGAAAAAGCGATTGAGCAAATTCAGCAGCTGACGCCAGCCGGCCTGGCCGACTTCTTCCATCAGGCGGTTTTAGGGCAGCAAGGCATGGCGATGATTTCGCAGATTGGTGGCAGCCATGATGGCGCGACCAAAGATGACTACGCCCAACTGCCGGGCTGGACCACATGGGATGAGGTTCAGAAGCTGCAGCAATCGTTGCCCGTAAAGAGTGATGCGCAATGAGTCTGCTACCTGAATCGCTCAATCCTCTGACGCTGCCGCTGCGCGGTGAGCGTCTGATTGAGGCCTCAGCCGGGACCGGCAAAACCTTTACCATCGGTCTGCTCTATCTGCGGCTGCTGCTGGGATTGGGCGGACAACATGCTTATTCGCGTCCGCTGTCGGTAGAAGAGATTCTGGTGGTGACCTTTACCGAGGCCGCGACGGCTGAACTACGCGGGCGTATTCGCGCCAACATTCACGAGCTGCGGCTGGCCTGCCTGCGCGGCGTCAGTGGCAATCCGATGCTGATGCAGCTGCTGCAGGAGATTCCTCAGCCCGCCGATGCGGCCTCGCTGCTGCTGGCCGCTGAACGGCAGATGGATGAAGCCGCCATCTTCACCATCCACGGCTTCTGCCAGCGCATGCTGAATCTCAACGCCTTTGAGTCCGGCATGCTGTTTGAACAGCAGCTGATTGAGGATGAACAGCTGCTGCTGCGCCAGGCGACCGCCGATTTCTGGCGTCGTCACTGCTATCCGCTGACGCTGGATGTCGCGCGGGTGATTGTCAGCGAATGGAGCGGCCCGGAGCAGTTGCTTTCCACCTTGCGTCCGTGGTTGCAGGGCGAATCGCCCAGCCTGCGTCTGCCGCCTGCCGACAGTGAAACTCTGGCTTCGCGCCACAGCGAAAACCTCGCGCGTATCGCCGCGATGAAAGCGCAATGGCTGGCGGTGGGTGACGAAGTGCTGACGCTGGTGGGGCAATCTGACGTAGATAAGCGCAGCTATAGCAGCAAAAATTTGCCGGTTTGGGTCAACAAAGTCAGCTTTTGGGCGCAGAGCGAAACGCGTGATTATCAGGTGCCCGCCGAACTGGCGCGCTTCGGTCAGCGTATGCTCGAAGAGAAGACTAAAAAGGGCAATCCGCCGCATCACAGTGTGTTCGACGCCATCGATACTTTCCTTGCCCAGCCGCTGTCGCTGCGCGATCTGGTGATTGCGCGCGCGCTGGTAGAGGTGCGCGCTGCGGTGCGCAAAGAGAAGCGTCAGCAGGCACTGTTGGGTTTTGATGACCTGCTGAGCCGCCTCGACGAAGCACTGCAACAGCCGAGCGGTGAGCAACTGGCTCAGGCGATTCGCCAGCGTTTCCCGGTGGCGCTGATTGATGAGTTCCAGGATACCGATCCGCTGCAATACCGCATCTTCCGCACACTTTATATCAATCAGCCAGCGCATGCGCTGCTGCTGATTGGCGATCCCAAACAGGCGATTTACGCCTTTCGCGGCGCGGATATTTTTACCTACATCCGCGCGCGCAGCGAAGTCAGCGCGCACTACACGCTGGACACCAACTGGCGCTCGTCGCCCGCGATGGTCAACAGCGTCAACCAGCTGTTTGCGCGGCTTGACGCGCCCTTCCTGTTCGCTGAGATCCCGTTCCAGCCGGTGCAGTTCGCGCCGCCAAATCAGCAACTGTCACTCAGCATCGATCAGGTTGAGCAAGCGGCGTTACGCTTCTGGCTGCAGCCGGGCGAAGGCTGCAGCGTTGGGGATTATCAACAACGTATGGCGCAGCAGTGTGCGGCCGATATCAGTCATTGGTTGCAGGCCGGACAGCAGCAGCGCGCGTTGCTGGGCAAGGCGCCCAATTTGCGGCCGGTACAAGCCTCTGACATCACCGTGCTGGTGCGCAGCCGTAACGAAGCCAACCTGATTCGCGAAGCACTCAATCTGCTCGGTATTCCGTCGGTTTACCTGTCGAATCGCGACAGCGTTTACACCACGCCGGAAGCGCGTGAGCTGTTATGGCTGTTGCAGGCGGTACTGGCACCGGAGCAGGAGCGTATGCTGCGCACCGCGCTGGCAACTTCGCTGTTTGCCTTTGATGCCTCGCAGCTGGATGCGCTGGATCAGGATGCGCGCGGCTGGGATGAACTGGTTGATACCTTTGCCCGCTGGCAGCTGGTGTGGCAGCAGCGTGGCGTCTTGCCGATGCTGCGTGAGATGATGCTGGAGCGCCAGCTGGCGGAAAATCTGCTGGCATCGGAGAACGGCGAGCGTCGTCTGACGGATTTACTGCATCTCGGCGAACTGCTGCAGGAAGCGGCTGCGCAGCTCGATAGCCCGCATGCGCTGGTGCGTCATCTGGCACAGCAGATCGCGCGCCCGGATAGCCAATCTGCCAGCCAGCAGCTGCGTCTGGAGAGCGATCGCCATCTGGTGCAGATTGTCACCATCCACAAATCTAAAGGGCTGCAGTATCCGCTAGTGTGGCTGCCGTTCGCCGCCGGTTTCCGCGAGGCGGATACCGCGCTCTATCACGATCGTGAAAACTTTGACGCGGTACTGGATCTGCAAGCCGATGAGGAGAGCCTGGCGCTAGCCGAACAGGAGCGTCTGGCAGAGGATTTGCGCCTGCTCTACGTGGCGTTGACCCGTTCGATCTATCACTGCAGCGTCGGCGTGGCACCGCTGTTTCGTGGCACGCGCAAGAAAGAGGGCGAGAGCGATTTGCATAAAAGCGCGCTTGGTTTTCTGCTGCAACGTGGCGTAGCCGCAACGGCCGAACAGCTTGGCGCGTTATTACATGACATGGACGCGGCGGGGACCGATGTGGTGCTGGCCGAAGATATGCAGGCCGAGCGCTGGCAGGTTGAGGCGGTCGCCGATAGCGAGTTAGGCGCGCGAAGCGTAACGCGCGTGCTGGCCGATCCGTGGCGCGTCACCAGTTATTCCGGTTTGCAGCAGCACAGTTCTCATCGTCTGCTTGAGGTGATGCCGAATTTCGATGTGGAAGCGGCGGGCGAAGAGGATCGTGAAGAGGAAGGGGAAGCGGCGCTTACGCCACATCATTTCCCACGCGGTGCTGCGCCAGGAACCTTTTTGCATGAGCTGTTCGAATCGCTGGATTTCCCGCAGCCGCCTTCCGAGGAGAAGCTGGCGCAACATCTGCAGCAAAACGGCTATCCGCTGCACTGGCAGCCGATGCTCAGCGCGTGGATTACGCGCGTATTGAGCACGCCGCTTAACGCGCAGGGCATTCATCTGGCGCAGGTGCAGAGCAGCGATCGTTTGGTGGAGATGGCGTTCTATCTGCCAATTGACAACGTGCTGACCGCGCGTGAACTGAGCGCGTTAATTGCTCAGGATGCCTTATCGGCGCAGGCTCCACCGCTCGATTTCCGTCAGGTGCAGGGCATGTTAAAAGGCTTTATCGATCTGGTATTCCGCTGGCAGGGCAAATATTACCTGCTGGATTATAAATCCAACTGGCTCGGTGACAGCCATGAAGCTTACACGCCGCAGGCAATGGCGCAGGCGATGATCGACCACCGCTACGATTTGCAGTACCAGCTCTACACGCTGGCGCTGCACCGCTATTTACAACATCGCGTGCCGGATTACGATTATGAGCAGCATTTCGGCGGTGTGTTTTATCTCTTCCTGCGTGGCATGGACGGCAGCTCGCCAGACAACGGCGTGTTCCACACCCGTCCGACCTTCGATTTTGTTTCACAACTGGATAGCCTGTTTCGCGGGCCGGGAGCGACAGCATGAGCGGTATGACCGCGCTTTTAGCACAGGCGGCTGAGCTGCGTTTGCTGCGCTCGCTGGATGTCCAGTTCGCCCAACTGCTGGCTGATGACGAGCAACCGGCGCGTTTGCTGCTGGCGGCGTGCCTGAGCGCGGAAGCGGGAGATGGGCATGTCTGTTTGCCGTTATCACAGCTGAGCCGCGACAACCTGTTTAAAGGACGTCATGCGGAGCTGGCGCAGGCTATCTGGCAAGCGGCAGGCGAACCGCAGGATTGGCCGGCAATTTTAGCCGGCTGGTCGGCGCTGAGTAGCAGCGAGCAAGCGGCACCCATCGTGCTGAGCGAAGATCGTCTCTATCTGCATCGCCTTTGGCACAACGAAGGGCAGGTGGCGCGCTTCTTCCAGTCACAGTCAACAGCACAGCCTTTTGCGCCTGAACAGGTCAGGCAAGTGCTGGATCAGCTGTTTGGCAGCGAGCCGGATAACTGGCAGAAAATTGCGGCTGCGGTGGCGCTGACGCAGAAAACTGCGGTGATCTCGGGCGGTCCCGGCACCGGCAAAACCACTACGGTAGCGAAACTGCTGGCAGCGCTGATCCGTCTTAGCGAAGGCGCGCTACGTATTCAATTGGCTGCGCCGACCGGCAAAGCGGCGGCGCGCCTCACCGAATCGCTGGGCAAGGCGCTGCAAAAGCTGCCGGTCAGCGAGGCGGAACGGCAGCGCTTTCCCGCTGATGCCACCACGCTGCACCGCTTGTTAGGCGCGCAGCCTGAAACGCAGCGCCTGCGCTATCACGCCGGGAATCCGCTGCATCTGGATGTGCTGGTGGTGGATGAGGCCTCAATGGTCGATCTCGGCATGATGGCTAATCTGATTGCCGCATTGCCAGCGCAGGCGCGCGTGGTGTTCCTCGGCGATCGCGATCAGCTGGCGTCAGTGGAAGCGGGCGCGGTGCTCGGTGACATCTGTCGCTGTGCCGAAGCCGGTTACAGCCCGATGCGTGCTGCGCAGCTGAGCGAACTCACCGGCAGCCAGGTGGCAGGCATTGATGACATCAGCGCACCCGCCGTACGCGACGCGATTTGCCTGCTGCGTCAAAGCTACCGCTTTGACGCCAACTCCGGCATTGGCCAACTGGCCGCAGCGGTTAACGCCGGAGATGCAAAAGCGGTTGAAGCGGCATTCAAGGCTGGTTTCAGCGATATCACCCGTCAACCTTTGCAGGATGCGGATGCGTACCAGGCGATGCTGACGGAGATTGCCGCCGGTTATCAGCCGTTCCTGAAACTTATTAGCCAACGCGCTGATCCTGCTGAGATTATCGCGGCGTTTGGCCGTTATCAGCTGCTGTGCGCACTGCGTGAAGGGCCGTTTGGCGTGCAGGGACTGAATCAGCGTATTGAGCAGAAGCTGATGCAGCTGCAGCTGATTCGTCGTCCGACTGGCGGCAGTCGCTGGTATCAGGGACGTCCGGTGATGGTGACGCGCAACGACAGCGCGCTAGGGCTGTTTAACGGCGATATCGGCATTACGCTGTTTGATGAGGAAGGCCTGCTGAAGGTGTTCTTCCCGTTGCCGGATGGCAGCATCAAGGCGGTGCAACCGAGCCGATTGCCAACGCACGATACCGCGTGGGCGATGACGGTGCATAAATCGCAGGGTTCGGAGTTTGATCACACGGCGTTGGTGATGCCGGCGCAGTTTCTGCCGGTGTTAACGCGCGAACTGATTTATACCGCGATTACTCGCGCGCGTAAGCAGCTGACGTTGTACAGCGATGACGGCGTGTTCCGCCGCGCCGTGCAGTTGCGTACCCAGCGACGAAGCGGATTGCTGGAGCGGTTGAGCGGGGAGTAAGGCCGGTTGGCGTGAATGCCGTCATAGGGGATGGTGCGGTAATCGGCCAGGTCGGCATGAATGCCGACCCTACGGGAATGGTTTCGTATGGTCGATATGAACGGTTTTTGTAGGGTCGCCATTCATGGCGACCTTGCCAATCGCACCAACCGCACTTACCCCAAATCCGCCATCAGCACTTTTGAACGACGCTGATAATTATACATCTGCTTCTTGCTCTCTGGCAGAGACTCAATATCCACCGGCGTAAAACCACGTTCCTGGAACCAGTGAATGCTGCGCGTGGTTAACACAAACAGCTTCTTCAGTCCCATTTGCCTCGCCTGCAATGCCACACGATCCAACAACAATTCCCCGCGAGATGAACTGCGGTAATCCGGATGCACGGCAACGCACGCCATCTCGCCAATCTGCTCGTCTGGGAACGGATAGAGCGCGGCACAGGCGATGGTCAGGTTATCGCGCTGGATAATGGTGAACTTATCAATCTCCATCTCCAGCTGCTCACGGGAACGACGTACCAGAATCCCTTGCTGTTCCAGCGGGCGAATCAGTTCGAGAATACCGCCGATATCGTTGATGTTGGCGCGACGAATCTGCTCGGCCGACTCCATCACAATCTGGGTGCCGATACCGTCGCGCGAGAACAGTTCTTGCAGCAACGCACCATCTTCCTGATAGCTGATCAGGTGGCTGCGACGCACGCCGCTGCGGCAGGCTTTTACCGCACCACGCAAGAAACGTACGGTGCCGGAGAGGAAATCGCCGTCGCTCTCCATTTCGTCGATGCGCGCCTGGGCTTCGTTCGGGAACAGTTCAGAAATAATCGCGCCTTCGCGATTGGTCACGCCCTGTTCGGAGCAGAAACCAATCATCTTCTCGGCCTTCAATTTAATTGCCAGCTGCGTCGCCACTTCTTCTGACGTCAGGTTAAAACTCTCGCCGGTCACAGAAACCGCTACCGGACCGAGCAGCACAATCGCATCATTATCAAGCTGACGATGGATCGCTTCCTCATCAATACGACGAATACGGCCGCTGTGGCAGTAATCAACGCCATCATCCACGCCCAGCGGCTGCGCGATGATGAAGTTGCCGCTCACCACATTAATGTGCGCACCTTGCAGCGGCGTGTTGTTGAGGCTCATTGACAGACGCGCGGTGATATCCAGCTGTAAGCGACCGGCGGCCTGCTTTACCAGCTCAAGCGACTGCGCATCGGTAACACGCGTGTGTTTGTGGTAAATCGGTTCCAGCTGTTGCTGGGCCATGCTGGCGTCAATCTGCGGGCGCGCACCATAAACCACCACTAAGCGAATGCCGAGACTATGCAGCAGACCGATGTCATTAACGATGCTTGAGAAGTTCTCATGCTCGATGGCCTCGCCACCCAACATGATGACAAAGGTCTTGTCACGATGGGTATTTATATAGGGAACGGTATGGCGAAAACCCTGAACCAGTTCTGTACTGCGTTCCTTCACGGCAAAGCCCTCTGTGCATGTTTATTCGTAATTTTCGTATTTTTATGCTCTTTTGCCCCTTATTGCAAGCGCCGGGCCTGACGTTACTTTACGATTTTCCTGATGCAACACGCGCTAACAGACTGCATTATCTGGGTTTTCCGGCAAGACAAGACAATTCTCATCGAACAAAGTTTTCACTTTCTTGCCATCAAGTGACGATTTTTTAGACATTACACAGCAGTTGGAGCGGCATGTCCGAAGCTTTCACACGACGACGATTATTACAGGGCGCTGGCGCACTATTGATGCTGAGCGTCACGCGTACCGGGCTGGCTGCCAGCCAGCATATTGTGGCGGTGCGCATCTGGCCATCATCGACTTACTCCCGCGTTACACTGGAATCAAACGTTCCTCTCAAGTACCAACAGTTCACGCTGAGTAATCCCGATCGTCTGGTTATCGATATCGAAAATATGCACATTAATCCGGTCCTGAAAGGGGTCGATAAACTGGTGCGCGTGGACGATCCCTACATCAAAACTGCACGCGTCGGCCAGTTTAATGCCAGCACGGTGCGGCTGGTGCTGGAACTGAAGCGCAGCATTGCGCCCAAGACGTTCACATTGGCGCCGGTGGCAGGTATCAAGCATCGCTTAGTGGTCGATCTCTATCCTAGCCAGCAATCACGAGAAGAGGATCCGCTACTGGCATTACTGCAGGATTACAATCAGGGCGATCTTGAGCGCGATCAGCCGGTGCAGGCGGCACTGCCAGGGAAAGCGGGGCGCGACCGACCGATTATCATCATGATCGATCCCGGCCATGGCGGTGAAGATCCCGGCGCGCATGGCAAATACAAAACGCGTGAGAAAGATATCGTGTTGAAGATTGGTCGCTATCTGAAGGCGCTAATCGACAAAGAGCGCAACATGAAAGCCTACATGACGCGCAATGAGGATGTGTTCATCCCGCTGCGCGTCCGCGTGGCGAAAGCGCGTAAGCAGCGCGCGGATCTGTTTATCTCGATCCACGCCGATGCCTTCACCAGCCGGGCCGCGCGCGGTTCGTCGGTGTTTGCGCTCTCGACCAGCGGTGCTACCTCAGCGGCGGCACGCTTCCTCGCACAAACGCAGAATGAGGCCGATTTGATTGGCGGCGTCAGCATGAGCGGCGATCGCTATCTCGACCACACCATGTTCGACATGGTGCAGCGGCAAACCATCAGCGACAGCCTGAAGTTTGGTAAAGAGGTGCTGTCACGCATGGGGCATATTAATCACCTGCACAAGCGCACCGTCGATCAGGCGGGTTTCGCGGTACTGAAAGCGCCGGATATTCCTTCGATACTGGTGGAAACCGCGTTTATCAGTAACGTCGAAGAGGAGCGCAAGCTGCGCACGGCGCGTTATCAGCATCAGGTGGCTGAGGCGATTCTGCATGGGATTAAGGCGTATTTTGATAAGGGTGCGGCGCTGGCGCATCGCTGAGGAGGGCGGCAGCAATGCCGCTTTTTTCCGGACGGCAGAAACAAAAAAACACCCGTTAAGGTGTTTAAATGATTGGTTGCGGGGGCCGGATTTGAACCGACGACCTTCGGGTTATGAGCCCGACGAGCTACCAGGCTGCTCCACCCCGCGTCCGTCTGTCGCGTTAAGCGACTTTTCACATTGTATTCTTCTTAAGACAATTGGTTGCGGGGGCCGGATTTGAACCGACGACCTTCGGGTTATGAGCCCGACGAGCTACCAGGCTGCTCCACCCCGCGTCCGACTGACGCGTTACACGACACTTCACATTGTCTCTTCAGTTAAGAAGAATTGGTTGCGGGGGCCGGATTTGAACCGACGACCTTCGGGTTATGAGCCCGACGAGCTACCAGGCTGCTCCACCCCGCGTCCGTGGATGCGCACTATACTCTGGACGCGCGGCGATGCAACCCCTTTTTGAGACAAAACGCTAAATTTACAGCTAGTTGATGAATAAACTCGCCATTGGGTGAATTATTGTACAGATGTGAGCATGACCGCTTATGGCAGATTTCAATCTCTCTGCCCCTTTGCTATCGTCGCCGGGCAAACAATCGATAAAAAGAGAAGGTTATGAAAGGACATTGGGCGAAGTATGCACTTACTGGCGCATTTATCGCGCTGTTAGCGGGCTGTAGTTCTAAACCGACCGACCGCGGTCAACAGTATATAGATGGCAAGCTGGAGCAACCGCTTGGGCTGGTCAATCAACCGAATGCCAAAGGGCGTCCGGTGAATGGCAAAGACTTTGGCGATCAGGTGGTGCAGATTCAAACCGCCTCGTCTGGCCTGTTCGGGCGCAACAACGGCACTTACAGCGCCGTGCAAAACTGGCTGCTGTCCGGCGCTGATACGCGCCAGCTCAACCAGTTTGGTTTGAATGCTTATCAGATGGAAGGCACTGACAATTACGGCAACGTGCAGTTCACCGGCTACTACACGCCGGTTGTGGAAGCGCGTTATACCCGTCAGGGCGAGTTCCAGTATCCGATTTATCGTATGCCACCGCGTCCGCGTGGACAGAAACTGCCGAGCCGCGCTTCTATCTATAATGGCGGGCTCGACGATCGCTACATCATTGCCTACAGCAACTCGCTGATCGATAACTTCATGATGGATGTGCAGGGCAGCGGCTACGTTGATTTTGGTGATGGTCGTCCGCTGCGCTTCTTTGGCTACGGCGGCAAAAATGGCTGGGCTTATCACAGCATCGGTAAAGAGCTGATCGATCGCGGTGAAGTGAAGCGCGAAGATATGTCGATGCAGGCGATTCGTCAGTGGGCGCAAGAGCATTCGCCACAGGAAGTGCGTTCGGTGCTGGAAACCAACCAATCCTTTGTCTTCTTTAAACCGGAAGAGTATGTGCCGGTGCGCGGTGCCAGCGCGGTGCCGCTGATTGCCAAAGCATCCGTTGCCTCCGATCGTTCACTGATTCCGGCCGGAACCGTGCTGTTAGCCGAAGTGCCGCAGCTGAACGAGAAGGGCAAGTTCAATGGCAAATATGAGATGCGCCTGATGGTAGCGTTGGACGTGGGCGGCGCGATTAAAGGCCAGCACTTCGATATCTATCAGGGCGTTGGCCCGGATGCGGCGCATCTGGCCGGTTTCTACAACCATTATGGCCGCGTCTGGGTGCTGAAAGCCGCGCCGGGCACCGGTCAGCCGCTGTTTAGCAACCCACAAAATGGCAACAACGGTTCGCTGCTGTTA
Source organism: Pantoea sp. B9002 (assembly GCF_013385945.1). NCBI lineage: Bacteria > Pseudomonadati > Pseudomonadota > Gammaproteobacteria > Enterobacterales > Erwiniaceae > Pantoea > Pantoea sp. B9002. The sequence continues at coordinate 85,242 of NZ_JACAPA010000059.1, read as the reverse complement.
GGTTCTAATTAATGTCCTGTTTTCCCGGAAAGGTTTGGTTATGACAGTAGTAAGCGACGCCTGGCGACAACGTTTTGGCGGCACGGCGCGTCTCTATGGGCAGGACGCGCTGCAGCGTTTTGCCGACGCGCACTTTTGCGTGATCGGTATTGGCGGCGTGGGTTCGTGGGCAGCGGAAGCGTTAGCGCGCACCGGCATCGGTAAAATCACCCTGATTGATATGGACGATGTCTGCATCACCAATACTAATCGCCAGATTCACGCGCTGCAGGGCAAAGTAGGCCAGGCGAAGACCGAAGTGATGGCGGAACGTATGCGCGCCATCAATCCTGAATGCGAAGTGATCTGCATCGATGACTTCATCACGCCGGAAAATACCGCTGAACTGTTATCGGCGGGTTTTGACTACGTGATTGATGCGATTGACAGCGTGCGCCCCAAAGCCGCGTTGATTGCCTGGTGCCGTCGTAACAAGATCCCGCTGATAACCACCGGCGGCGCGGGCGGCCAGATCGATCCCACGCAGATCCAGGTGAGCGATCTGGCAAAAACCATTCAGGATCCGCTGGCGGCCAAGCTGCGTGAGAGATTGAAAGGGGATTTTAACGTGGTGAAGAACAGTAAAGGCAAGCTCGGCATCGACTGCGTATTCTCGACGGAAGCGTTGATGTATCCGCAGCCGGACGGCAGCGTGTGTACTTCACGCTCCACCGCAGAAGGCCCTAAACGCATGGATTGTGCCGCCGGATTTGGTGCGGCAACCATGGTTACCGCTACGTTCGGGTTTGTGGCGGTTTCTCACGCGTTGAAGAAGTTTCTGGCGAAGGCGGCGCGTCAAACGGCCTGAGCGTGCTGACGTGCCGCGCGCTGCACCGTATCTGCCAGCGCCTGTAAACCGCTGCTGCGCGACGCACTGAGCTGCGCGCGCAGACCTAACGTATCAAACAACGCCAGCGGATCTTGCAGCAGCAAGTCGGCTGGCGTTTTGCCTTCCACCGCCGTCAATAACACCGCCAGCAATCCGCGCACGATGCGTCCTTCGCTGTCGCCATAAAAGTGCAGCGTGCCGTTGTTCAGCAATTGGCTGCTGAGCCACACGCGATTTTCACAGCCCGTGAGTTCAATTTCCGGCGTCTTTAACTCTTCCGCTAACGCAGGCAGCTGGCGGCTGAGCTGGATCAGCTGGCGATAACGATCTTCCCACTGATGAAAATGGGTGAACTTTTCCGTCAGGCTGGCTGCGGTAATCAGATCGCCGAACGGATGCGGAGCGAGCAGAGTTGATGTCATGGGCTTATTCACTCAGTAAGTCGACGGCATGGCGCATGGCGCGCACCAGCGCATCCACGTCCTGCAAATTATTATAGGGGGCGAACGAGACGCGCAGCGTGCCCGTGACGCCAAGCGCCGCCATCAGCGGCTGCGCGCAGTGCTGCCCGGCGCGCAATGCGATGCCATGCTCGGCGAGCAGCGTGACGATATCGCTGTGATGAATGCCGGCAATATCAAACGCCAGCAGGCTGGCATTGCCACAGCGGAAGCTGCGAAAACCGGGGATCTCGCTCAGCTGCTCCTCGGCGAGGCTCGCCAGCTGCTGGCTCCACATTTCGGCTTTTTTGCCATCATGTTGCGCCAGCCACTGCAGCGCCGCACTCAAGCCTACCACGCCTGCAACGTTAGGCGTTCCGGCTTCAAAACGCCACGGCACCGGCTGCGGTGTGAAACCGTTAAAATCGACCTGCGTCAGCATTTTGCCGCCGCCTTGCCATGGATCCATCGCTTCCAGCAATTCCGCTTTGCCATACAGCACGCCAATGCCCATTGGGCCGTAAAGCTTATGGCCGGAAAAAGCATAGAAATCAATATCAAGTGCCTGTACATCCGGCGGACAATGCACCACGCCTTGTGCACCATCGACCATCACTTTGGCGCCGACGTCATGGGCTAAACGGATCGCCTGCGCCAGATCCGGACAGCCGCCGGTGACGTTCGACATCTGGCCAACGGCCAGCAAGCGGGTGCGTGAATTGAGCAGTGCTGGCAGCTGCGCGAGATCCGGCAAACGATCTTCGCCCAGCGGCCATTTCACCACTTTCGCGCCCGCCGCTTTTGCCACCATCAGCCACGGCACCAGATTGGCGTGATGTTCGGCTTCGCTAACCACGATTTCATCGCCAGCCTGCAGTCGCGGAGCCAGCCAACTGTTCGTCACCAGATTGATCGCTTCGGTGGTGCCGCGCGTCCAGACAATCTGCCGATCGTCCGCAGCATTGAGCCAGCGCGCCACTAATCCGCGCGCCTGTTCGTATTTTTCCGTTAATGCGCGTGCGGCAGCGAACTGGCTGCGATGCACGGTGCCAGCGCTTAAGCTGTAGAACTGTGCGGTTGCGTCGATCACCGCCTGCGGCTTGAGTGCAGTGGCCGCGCTATCAAGGTAGATTCCGGCATCGCTCAGCGCGGGAAACTGCTGGCGAAAGGCGCTTGGGGAAAACATGGTCATACTCAGCCCACTGTTAATCATGTTAGGACCAGGCTGAAAGCTGGCCCGTTGCCTGGCAAAGCTGGAAAAGCGCGTTATGCTATTTATTGCAAGGTTTGAACCGAAACCCGCATAACGCGTCGCTATTCATAGTCGATTTCACTGGCGCTACCTTTGGTGAGCGCATGCGGGTGGTTTAATGCAATCAATCTGCAAGGAGATAGAAGATGAATAAACTCACCGCAGTGCTGGCCGTGTGTACTCTGGCCTTTACCCTGTCCGCATGTTCCAGCAATTACGTGATGCACACTAACGATGGTCGCACCATCGTCGCCGATGGCAAACCTAAAGTTGATGACGAAACCGGTATGATCAGCTATCAGGATGCCAATGGCAATAAGCAGCAGATTAACCGCTCTGACGTCAAAGAGATGGTGGAGATGGGGCAGTAAAGACATAAAAAAAAGCACCGCAATTTGCGGTGCTATTTAAAATCACTATGGACAGGCAGGGTAAATCTACAGGAATTAAAAGCTTGATCTGCAAGCGTCAGATCAAAATGCAAACACAACATCACGACCACAAGCCAAAAGTTCTCCAAAAGTCTGCGATCTCTCGCACGTTTCCAGAAATCTTTTCGTTCCGGCTCAGGAAGTGCGGCAACTATAGGTATTTGCTGGAGCTTCCTCAACGGACAAATTATAATGTCTCGGATTAAAAAAACTAATACGTAGCGACTTTGTATAAGTTGAAGTATTACCTTGTCAATCCGGATACGGAAAACCATGTCTAAACGCCTTCCGCCGCTTAATGCTTTACGCGTCTTCGATGCTGCTGCCCGTCATTTGAGCTTCACCAAAGCCGCTGAAGAGCTGTTTGTTACCCAGGCTGCTGTCAGCCATCAGATCAAATCTCTGGAAGATTTCCTCGGTCTAAAGCTGTTTCGCCGGAGGAATCGTTCGCTTTTACTGACAGAAGAAGGTCAAAGCTACTATTTAGATATTAAGGAGATTTTCTCCGCCCTGAACGATGCGACGCGCAAGTTGCAAGCGCGCAGCGCTAAGGGTGCGCTGACCGTCAGTTTGCTGCCGAGTTTCGCCATTCAGTGGCTGGTGCCTCGCCTTTCCAGCTTTAATATGGCTTATCCGGGCATCGACGTGCGTATCCAGGCGGTGGACCGTGATGAGGAGAAATTGGCGGACGATGTCGACGTGGCGATTTTCTACGGTCGCGGCAATTGGCCAGGCCTGCGGGTTGAGAAATTGTATGCCGAATATTTGCTGCCGGTCTGCTCACCGATGTTGCTGACGGGTGATAATCCACTCAAATCGCCAGCCGATTTGGCGCACTGCACGCTACTGCATGATGCATCGCGCCGCGACTGGCAATCCTATACGCGTCAGCTGGGCGTGCAGCACATTAATGTGCAACAGGGCCCGATATTCAGCCACAGCGCCATGGTATTGCAGGCGGCGATTCATGGTCAGGGCGTGGCGCTGGCGAATAATGTGATGGCGCAGAGTGAAATTGAAGCCGGTCGTCTGGTGTGTCCTTTTAATGACGTATTGGTCAGTAAAAATGCTTTTTATCTGGTTTGTCATGACAGCCAGGCAGAACTGGGTAAAATAGCCGCCTTTCGTCAGTGGATCCTGGAAAAAGCGGCCAATGAACAAGAAAAATTCCGTTTTCGCTACGATCACTAATGCGTTGCTGGCTGCACAGTGATGTGCGCATTACCTTGAGGATTGTTTGATGTCCAGTCGTGCCATGTTTGTTTTTGCTGCCATTAGTGGATTTCTGCTAGTGGCGTTTGGTGCTTTCGGCGCGCATGTGCTGAGCAAATCGCTCGGCCCAGCCGAAATGGCGTGGATACATACCGGCCTGGAATATCAGGCGTATCACACGCTGGCGGTGATTGGCCTGGGTGCCGCTATGCTGCGTCGCGCCAATATCTGGTTTTACTGGAGTAGCGCCGCGATGGCGCTCGGTACCGTGTTGTTCAGTGGCAGCCTTTATTGTCTGGCGCTGTCGCACATGAAGTTTTGGGTTTTTGTTACGCCAGTGGGAGGCTTGTGCTTCCTTATTGGCTGGTTCTTGATGTTGATTGGCGCACTGCGTCTGAAACGAAAGGCAGATCGCCATGAATAAAGTTTTACTCTATTGCCGTCCGGGATTTGAGAAAGAGTGCGCGGCAGAAATCAGCGCTAAAGCCGCTGAGCGCGAGATTTACGGCTTTCCGCGCGTTAAAGATGACTCGGGTTACGTGTTGTATGAGTGCTATCAGCAGGAGGACGCTGAAAAGCTGATCCAAACGCTGCCGTTTGCCGAACTGATCTTTGCGCGTCAGATGCTGGTGGTGGGAGAGCTGCTGCGCGATCTGCCGCCAGAAGATCGCATCACGCCAATTGTCGGCATGCTGACCGGTGTGGTGGAGAAGGGCGGCGAATTGCGGGTTGAAGTGCCGGATACCAATGAAGCGAAAGAGCTCACCAAGTTCTGCCGTAAATTAACCGTGCCGCTGCGTGCCAGCCTGCGTGAAAGCAAAATCCTGCTTAATTACGAAACGCCGAAGCGTCCGGTGGTGCACGTGTTCTTTATTGCGCCGGGCACCTGTTACGTCGGCTATTCGCTGCCGGAAAACAACTCGCCGTTCTACATGGGCATTCCGCGTCTGAAATTCCCCTCCGATGCGCCGAGCCGTTCTACGCTCAAGCTGGAAGAGGCGTTTCACGTGTTTGTGCCTGCGGATGAGTGGGATGAGCGTTTAGGCAGCGGTATGTATGCCGTCGATCTCGGCGCTTGCCCTGGCGGCTGGACTTATCAACTGGTGAAGCGCAGCATGTGGGTTTTTGCGGTGGATAACGGCCCGATGGCACCAAGCCTGATGGATACCGGACAAGTCACGCACTGCCGCGAAGATGGTTTTAAATTCCGTCCGCCGCGTACCAATATCAGCTGGCTGGTGTGCGACATGGTGGAAAAACCGGTGCGCGTAGCGAGCCTGATGACCGAATGGCTGGTGAATGGCTGGTGCCGTGAGGCGATCTTCAACCTCAAACTGCCAATGAAAAAGCGCTACGAAGAAGTGACGCAGAACCTGGCGATGATTGATGACGCGCTGAAAGCGCAGGGCATTAATGCCCAGATTCAGGCGCGCCAGCTCTATCACGACCGCGAAGAAGTCACCGTTCACGTGCGTAGGCTGTGGGCGGCGGTTGGCGGCCGTCGCGACGAGCGCTAATCCTGCTTCATACTTTGCGCTACAGCGGTCCTGCTTCATACTTTGCACTACAGCGGCGTTGGCTGCGCTTGCTCGCCCCGGTCACATACTGATGTATGCTCCCGGGGACTCGCGCACTTGCCGCCTTGCTGTAATGCAAATTATTTCGCAGGACATTGTCGTAGGGTCGCCATTTATGGTGGCCTGGTGCGCATGAATGCGCACCCTACAAAACCGGGTCGTAGGGTCGCCATTTATGGCGACCGCTATTTCGTTTGATATCTCAATGTATTGAGATTGCCTTGCAATACCAAATCACGCTTTAACGTTGAAACTTTGCGGCACACTTCTGCCATTTCCCGCTGTTCCTGCAATTTTCCCTGCCACTTGCTCGGTACCTGATCCCATTGCTGATAGATCGCATCCAGCGAGCCAAACTGCATCAACAACTCGCGGGCGCTTTTCGGGCCAATGCCGGGCACGCCGGGAATTTTACTGCTGCTGATACCACACAATCCCCAGTAATCGGGCAACTGCGCGGGCGTCACGCCAAACTCTTGTTCGATAAAAGGCACATCTAGCCAGCGCTTCTGGAAATAGTCGCGAATACGAATATTGGGAGCCAGCAGCTGGCAGTAGCCTTTATCGGTAGAAACAATCGTTGCCTGATGACCGGCCTCAGCCATTTTCACCGCCAGCGTGGCGGCGAGATCGTCGGCTTCGTCTAAATCGGCCACCCAGCAGCTGACGCCTGCTGCGCGGAAGGCTTCCTGCAGCGCTGGCATCTCCAGATGCAAATCCTCCGGCATCGGCGGGCGACCGGCTTTGTAATCCGGCAATAATTGATGGCGCCAACCGGGCTGACGCTCATGGCTATCAAACACCGCCACCACATGCGTGGGCTGGGTATGTCCCAATAACTGATGCAAAGCGGCAACGCAGCTGTCGCGGCACGGCGATCCCTGAACGGCGTGCAGACGACGAATCAGATTGAGGGCATCAATGATAAGAAGATGAAACGACATAGCGATAGCGGCAGCCCGCAGGCTGCCTTCCTGATGGGTTATTTGATGATTTCGTAGCAAGGCGTGTAGGCGCTACCCGGCAGCTTCATGCGCTGCTGCGCGACAAAGCCCTGCAGCAGTTCGTCCATGCGGTGCATGAGATTGGCATCGCCGTGCAGTTTGTACGGGCCTTTCTCGCGAATTTCACGAATCCCGATCTCTTTCACGTTACCTGCCACAATACCGGAGAAGGCGCGACGCAGATCGGCTGCCAGCAGCTCGGCAGGCTGATCCGGGAATAGCTTCAGGTTTGCCATATTCTCGTGCGTCGGCAGGAAGGGCACCTGCAATTCAGGTGCGATACGAATCGACCAGTTGAAGCTGTAGGCATCGCCGGTTTCGCGGCGATACTCTTTCACCTGCGGCATGGCTTTTTTCATCAGACGCGCCACTTCAGCAGCATCATCAATGATGATTTTGTAGTGCTTGCGTGCAGCTTCGCCCAAGGTGTTGACGATGAAATCATCCAGCACGCGGAAGTAGTCAGCGCTCTCTTTGGGTCCGGTCAGAATCAGCGGTAGTACCTGATCGCTGTTGTGCGGATTCATCAGAATACCCAACAGATAAAGCAGCTCTTCCGCCGTGCCCACGCCGCCAGGGAAGATCACGATGCCGTGGGCAATGCGCACGAAGGCTTCTAGGCGTTTTTCGATATCCGGCATGATGATCAGCTCATTGACCAGCGGATTTGGTGGCTCTGCGGCAATGATTGAGGGTTCAGTCAGGCCGATAAAACGGCTGTCATGATAACGCTGCTGCGCATGACCCACCGCCGCACCTTTCATCGGTGCTTCCATCACGCCAGGCCCGCAACCGGTACAGATGTTGAGTTCGCGCAGGCCCATTTGCGTGCCTACGTTGCGGCAATATTGGTATTCCACCGCATTGATTGAGTGGCCGCCCCAGCACACCACGGTATTGGGATATTCGCCAATGTGCAGCGCACGCGCGTTACGCAGAATCGAGAACACCTGATTAGTGATATGCGCAGAGTCTTCCGGCTCATCGTTCTGGCAGCGTTCTGTTGCAGCCAGTTGTCCGTTTACAAACAGAATGTCGCGCAGTACGGCAAACAGGTTTGCCTGCAGCGAACGAATAATACGGCCATCAACAAACGCCTCTTCCGGCGGGTTGATCAGCTCCAGTTTCACACCGCGCTCACGGCGTAACACGTTGATATCGAAGTTTTCGAAACGTGAAAGCAATTCCTGGCTGCTGTCGGTTTGGCTACCGGAGTTGAGTACCGCAAGAGAACAGTTACGAAACAGTTGATAAAGGTCGCTGCTGGCGGTGCGCTTCAGCATGTCGACTTCAAGCTGGGAGAGCAGATCCATCGAGCCAAGCGGGCTGATATGTGTAATCAAGAGAACTCCTTTACACGCAAATGCGTGGCTGATGACGCTGCGCTTAACTTATTAACGCAGCGACGAAAATCCCTGGTCGCGCATGCTTCAATCGCGCCTGCAACAGAGTAACGTTGTCCGCCGTAAATGCTCAAGAGGAACCGCGCATCCGTGCTGCGGCCTGCGAGGCGTCTCGCAATCTGTTACTGGCGAACCAGGCGGGAAAATCCCGGAGAGAAGGGCACATTACTGCGCCACGGATTGATATCCAGACCGCCGCGTCTGGTGTAGCGTGCATAAACGCTCAAGGCTTCTGGCTGACAATAGCGCTGAACGTCGTTGAAAATACGCTCAACGCACTGCTCGTGAAACTCATTATGCTGACGGAATGAGATGAGATAACGCAGCAGCGCTTCACGATCGATACGCGGGCCTTTGTAGCGAATCATCACCGAGCCCCAATCGGGCTGATTGGTGATTAAGCAATTCGATTTCAGCAGATGGCTAACCAGCGTTTCTTCAACGATTTCGCGGCCTGCAGCCTGCGCGAGATAATCCGCATTGAAGGCGTAATCGTGGATTTCGATATCCTGCTCATCAATCACTTCGCCACTGAAGTGACCGATCGGCTGGCCTTCCACTTCGCTGAGACGAAACAGTGCCACGCTGACCTGACCCTTGGCGCAGGCGCTGAGATCGCGCTCCAGCGTCTGGCGCACTTCGCCCCAGTCGGCGAAAACGGTCTGATTAAAACTGTTAAGATAGAGCTTGAAACTCTTCGACTCGATCAGGTTTTGGCTGTCGGCGCGCAGCACCACTTCGCCCACCGCGACCTGCGGAACGCCTTTACTATTGAGCCAGGAGAGTTCGTACAGCGTCCAGATATCTGCGCCAGTAAACGGCAGATTATCGGGATACAGCCCAAGCGGCTCACGGTTCAGGCTGCGCGGCACGGATTGCAGCAGCGTGTTATCGTAGCGATCGACATAAGCCGTGGGCTTACCTAAGGTCAGGCCGCTTAATGCCTGATCCCGGTTTTCAGAAGACATAACGGTTACCACTAAATTTCATCAAAGTGGTTAAGTGTAACCTAACACCTGCGAGAATATGAATGATGCAGCAAACCGTAGATGCTCTGCGTGAGTTTACCGCCCGCTACGTTGAACATTGGCAGCAACAAACCGGACATTTTCCCGCCAGCGCCGAGCTGCTTGGCGTTCCCTCCGACTGTATTATCAGCACGCTGGATGACCGCGTGTTGTGGCAGCCACAGCCGTTTACTTTACCTGCCACGCTTGAAGCGGTGGAGCGCGCGCTGGATCTGCAACTCCAGCCGGAAATCAGTGCGTTTTACACCAGCCAATTTGCTGGTGATATGACGGCAACCTTTGAGCAGCAGCCGATTACCCTGCTGCAGGTATGGAGTGAAGCGGATTTCACCCGCCTGCAGGAAAACCTAATCGGTCATCTGGTTATGAAGCGCCGCTTAAGACAAGCGCCAACGCTGTTTATTGCCACCACCGACTCAGAGAATGATGTGATTGCGCTGTGCAATCTTACCGGTGAAGTCATTATTGAGGAGCCTGGCACTAAAAAGCGTGAAGTCCTGGCGCCATCCGTTAAGACATTTCTTAATGCTTTACAACCGGTTACTCAGTGATTTGCAGATTTTTAGGGTGCGTCTTGTGAGAGATCTCTCACGTTACGTGTGAGAGATCGCTAGATCATTGCGCAGACTTGCGGAAGCCCTAAATGTAAAAATATTGTGAATCATGAACTTATGGCATCAATCTGAAAATTAAGACAGGGCTTAATCCATTAACGCTTCTTACTGGCTTGTTATTGCGATGGTTTCTGGGAGAATAGTCACCACTGGCAGGATGCTGGGGATGAAGAGACGTTCAGGAGAATGTCAGCCATGAGGCAGGAGCGTAACGGAGTTTACGGCACAAGGAAGGCTTCAGGACGAAGCAGGAAGCTCAGGATTGAGTATAAAGGACACCTCCAGGACGGAGAATGAGAGCCACGCGGAATGTGGCGGGCCAGGATGCTAAGGACCAATGTCATGATGACAAGCGACGGAAAGCGCAGGAAAAGTTGTCATGGATGAGCAGGGAGCACAGCAGTAGCTGGAATGCTGCAAACGAAAACCGGGAGCACTGTAATCACAGTGCTCCCTTTTTTTATGCCATTTTTACGCCGGGCGTGACTGATGGTATGCTTGCCGCCCAATTTTTCTCTGGAGGTGGCGCATGTCGTCGCAAATGATTTTTCAGCGCCTGCAGCAGGTCGAAGCGGTGATGCGCGAACACGGCCATTGGCAGTCACAATCGCCCGAGGCGAACGCCTTCGCCAGTACCGAACCTTTCTGTCTCGATACCATGGAGCCGCTGCAATGGCTGCAATGGGTGTTGATGCCGCGTTTTTATGCGCTGCTCGAAAGCGGCGCGCCGTTACCGCAGAATTTTGCCATCGCACCTTATTATGAAGTCGCATTGCCAACCGACACGCCGGGCTATGCGACGTTATTGCTGACGCTCAACAAGTTTGATGCGTTATTCCAGGAACCCACCGCCTGATGCTCGAAATCCTTTATCAAGATGAGTGGCTGGTCGCCGTGAATAAGCCGGCCGGTTGGCTGGTGCATCGCAGCTGGCTCGATCGCAACGAAAAAGTGGTGGTGATGCAAACGGTGCGCGACCAGATTGGTCAGCATGTGTTCACCGTGCATCGCCTCGATCGCCCAACGTCTGGCGTGTTGCTGATGGCCTTATCCAGCGAAGTTGCCCATTTACTGGCGCAGCAGTTTGAACAGCATCAGATGCAGAAAACCTATCATGCGGTGCTGCGCGGCTGGCTGGAAGGCGGCGCGACGCTGGATTATCCGCTGGTGGAAGAGCTGGATAAGATTGCCGACAAATTCGCCACCCAGGAACCTGTTGCCCAACCGGCGGTAACGGATTACCAGGCGCTGGCACACGTTGAGATGCCGGTCGCCATCAGCCGTTATAACACCGCGCGTTATACGCTGGTGGAGATGGCGCCGCACACCGGGCGTAAACATCAGCTGCGTCGTCACATGGTGCATCTACGTCATCCGATTATTGGCGACAGCGCGCACGGCGATTTGCGCCAGAATCGCGGTGCGGCGGCACATTTTGGCCTTAATCGTCTGATGTTGCACGCCAGCGCACTCAGCTTTACCCATCCCGTTACCGGCGAGCCCTTAGTTATTCGCGCCGGGTTGGATCGCGTCTGGCAACAGATGCTTGAGCAGTTTGGCTGGCAGGATCAGATCCCTGATGTTCCGAGGGTTGAGTTTGCCAGTGATGCAGTCCAGGATAAGCCGACAGAATAAAGGAGCGGCAAGATGGCAAAGATTGGCATTTTTACAGGTACGGTTTACGGCAATGCGCTGCTGGTGGCGGAAGAAGCACAGACGGTGCTGGAAGAGCAGGGCCACGATGTGAAGGTGTTTGAAGATCCGTCGATGGCGGATTGGCAGGAATACAGCAAAGATGTGGTGCTGATTGTCACTTCAACCACCGGTCAGGGCGACTTCCCGGATAACATTGCCCGCCTGTATGTTGCGGTGCGCGATGAGCTGGGTTATCAGCCAGAATTGCGTTACGGTGTGATTGGCTTGGGTGACATCAGCTATGACAATTTCTGCGGTGCCGGTAAAACCTTCGATGCTACCTTGCAGGAGCAGAGCGCACAACGCGTCGGCGAGGTGCTGCTGGTGGATGCGACGGAAGATCCGGAGCCAGAATCAGTGACCTCACCTTGGGTGGAGAGCTGGGGTAAGTTGCTGTAATGAGTGAGGTCGCCATCAATGGCGACCCTACAGAAGCGTTGTAGGGTTGGCATTCATGCCAACCTGGTCATCACGTTACCGGCGCCGGATTAAACACCGCCAGCTGATTACGAATCCCCCAACGATCCGACCACGTCTGCTTGCGCCCGCTGGCAATATCCAGAATCAACTCAAACAGTCGCCATCCAACCTGTTCAATACTCTCTTCACCCGTGGCGATGGTCCCGGCATTAATATCCATCAAATCATGCCAGCGTTCAGCCAGCGCATTGCGCGTTGCCATCTTGATCACCGGAATGGCCGCCAAACCGTAAGGCGTGCCGCGTCCGGTGGTGAACACCTGCAAGGTAATGCCTGATGCCATCTGCTGCGTGCCACACACGAAATCGCTGGCTGGCGTGGCCGCGTAAATCAGCCCGCGTTTGGTGGGACGTTGTCCTGGCGACAACACTTCAACGATCGGGCTGCGACCTGACTTCGCAATCGAGCCCAGCGCTTTCTCCACCACATTCGCCAACCCGCCTTTTTTATTGCCCGGCGAAGGATTGGCGCTGCGATCGGTTTGGCCCTGGCTGAGGTAATCGTCATACCACGCCATCTCTTCCAGCAGCCGTTTGCCGACCTCTTCATCCACTACGCGCGGCGTCAGCAGATGGATAGCATCACGCACTTCGGTCACTTCCGAGAACATCACCGTTGCGCCGCAGCGCACCAGCAAATCAGAAGCAAATCCCACCGCGGGGTTCGCCGTTACGCCCGAGAAGGCGTCGCTGCCGCCGCACTGCGTGCCGATCACCAGCTCTGATGCCGGACAGGTTTCGCGCTGACGTTGATTGAGCTTTTTCAGATGGCGTTCGGCGACCTGCAGGATTTCATCCACCATCGCGCCGAAGCCCACCAGTCGCTCATCCTGCAACCGCACAATGTCATTGTCATCCAACGAAATTGCCTGCACGTCCGGTGTGCCGGTCAGCAGTCGTTCCGGCTGTAACTTCTCGCAGCCGAGGCTGACGATCATCACTTCGCCACCGAAATTAGGATTCAGTGCCAGGTTATGAATGGTGCGAATCGGCACCACCGCGGCGGGTGCATTGATTGCCACGCCGCAGCCATACAGATGATTCAGCGCCACCACGCCATCAACATTGGCATAGCGCGGCAGCAGATCACGCTCGATGATCTGCACCACATAATCCACCACGCCCGCTACGCAGTGAACGCTGGTGGTGATGCCGAGCAGGTTACGCGTGCCCACGCTGCCATCCGTGTTGCGATAGCCTTCGAAGGTATAACCTTCCAGCGGCGGCAGCGCAGGCGGCACATTGTTTGCCAGTGGCAAACTGTTGAGTGGCGGCGCTTCGGGCAGCGCCACCAGTGATTCTTCAATCCAGCTACCTTGTGGGATGGGACGCAGCGCGTAGCCAATCACTTCACCGTAGCGCAGGATCGCGCCCGCTTGCGGGATGTCGCTCAGCGCGACTTTATGTCCCTGCGGCACATGCTCAGTCAGTTGCAGTCCGTCGTCGAAACGGGTGCCGGACGGTAATCCCTGATTGTTGACCACGATCGCCACGTTATCGGCATCGTGCACTTTGATATAGAGCGGTTTTTCTGTCAGAGGACGGTTCATTGCTCACCTTCCAGTTCGTCGCACTGTACGTAGCAGCGCGGTTTAAAATACGTCCATCACGTCATCGTTTTTTGCCAGCCTCAGTATATGCAGGGGTATTTGCCGTATGCATTGTGCAACTGACTGGCTTTAAGGAGATTTATCAGGGGAATTTGGTTCGTTTATCCAAACACAAGTGAAGGGACTCACAAACTGTCGTTGACCTGTACGTTAACCAGGCAAAATCGGGAGGCAAAAAAGCGTTCCGTGAGCCACGCCGCAGCGTTATGTGCAGATGCCATAAAATCATTCTCATTCGCCCTTAATCCTCATGCGTTCTTCCAGTGTTTCGCCGCCAGGCTGTTCCTATACTGATTCTCGTTCTTCAACGTTAGGTTATTCGTCACGACGCATCATCGTATTGCCAAATATAAAAATCGCCGTGTTTAACCCGACATCATTCTGATACCCAACGCGATGTGTATGCAGTCAGAGTGGATGTAGCGTTCGCTATATTTCAGGAGTGCATCATGAATAGTTTCAGCCAGACAGCGGAAGCGGTGCAAAAGCGCACCAATGCCCGTTACTGGATTGTGGTGATGTTATTTATCGTCACCTCGTTCAACTACGGTGACCGCGCAACCATTTCGATTGCCGGTTCGGCGATGTCCAAAGATATCGGCCTCGATTCGGTCGGCCTGGGCTACATCTTCTCTGCCTTCTCATGGGCTTACGTTATTGGGCAGATTCCGGGCGGCTGGCTGCTCGACCGCTTCGGCTCAAAACGCGTCTACTTCTGGAGCATCTTCCTCTGGTCGCTGTTCACCTTGCTGCAGGGCTTCGTCGATCTGTTCAGCGGCTTCGGCATTATCATTTCGCTGTTCCTGTTGCGCTTCCTGGTCGGCCTGGCTGAAGCGCCATCCTTCCCCGGCAACAGCCGCATTGTTGCGGCCTGGTTCCCGGCGCAGGAGCGCGGCACCGCAGTCGCGATCTTTAACTCGGCGCAATACTTCGCCACGGTGATCTTCGCGCCGATCATGGGTTGGCTGGTCTCCGAAGTGGGCTGGGCGCACGTGTTCTGGTTCATGGGTGGATTGGGCATCATCCTCAGCTTTATCTGGCTGAAAGTGATCCACGATCCCACCGATCATCCGGGCGTTAACAAAGCCGAGCTGGAGTACATGGAGCAGGGCGGCGCGCTGATCAACATGGACGTCAAAAAGGATGACCGCAAAGTGAGCTGGAGCGAGAAGTGGTTCCAGATCAAACAGCTGCTGACTTCACGCATGATGCTGGGCATCTATCTCGGCCAATACTGCGTCAACGCCTTAACCTACTTCTTTATTACCTGGTTCCCAGTGTATCTGGTGCAAGCGCGCGGCATGTCGATTCTGAAGGCCGGCTTTATTGCCTCGATTCCCGCGGTGTGCGGCTTCCTCGGCGGCGTATTGGGCGGTGTAATTTCTGATTACCTGATGCGTAAAACCGGTTCGCTGAACATCGCGCGTAAAACGCCGATTGTGCTCGGCATGCTGCTCTCCATTTCGATGGTGATGTGTAATTACACCGACACCGAATGGGTTGTGGTGTTCTTTATGGCGCTGGCGTTCTTCGGCAAAGGCATTGGTGCGCTGGGTTGGGCGGTGATGGCAGATACCGCACCGAAAGAGATCAGCGGTTTGAGCGGCGGGTTGTTCAACATGTTCGGTAACTTCTCCGGCATCGTGACGCCAATTGCCATCGGTTACATCATCGCCACCAGCGGATCTTTCGAAGGCGCGCTGATTTATGTCGGTATCCATGCCTTTGTCGCCGCATTTAGCTTCCTGGTGATTGCCGGCGATATCAAACGCGTCGAACTGAAAACCAGGCCATAAGGACGGAATATGACTACGCAAAGCACGCCGGTCATCACCGAAATGCAGGTGATTCCGGTTGCCGGTTACGACAGCATGCTGCTCAACATCGGTGGCGCGCACAGCGCCTGCTTCACCCGCAATATCGTGGTGCTCACTGACAGCGCGGGACATACCGGCGTTGGTGAAGCCCCGGGCGGTGAAACCATCTATCAAACGCTGGTTGAGGCGATTCCGCAGGTGAAAGGTCAGCAGGTTGCCCGCATGAATCGTCTGGTGCAGCAGGTGCATAAAGGCAATCAGTCGGCGGATTTCGATACCTTCGGCAAAGGCGCGTGGACCTTCGAGCTGCGCGTCAATGCGGTGGCCGCGCTGGAAGCCGCGCTGCTCGATCTGCTCGGCCAATGCCTCGGCGTGCCGGTGGCGGAACTGCTCGGTCCGGGCCAGCAGCGCGATGAAGTCACGGTGCTCGGCTATCTGTTCTATCTCGGCGATCGTCGCAAAACCGATTTGCCCTATCTGACCGGCGAAAATGCCAGCCACGATTGGTATCACCTGCGCCATCAGGAGGCGCTGACGCCGGAATCCGTGGTACGGCTGGCGGAAGCGGCGCAGGACAAATACGGCTTCAAAGATTTCAAACTCAAAGGCGGCGTGCTGCCTGGCGAGCAGGAGATTGAGTCGGCAGCGGCGCTGAAAAAACGCTTCCCCGATGCGCGCATCACCGTCGATCCCAACGGTGCCTGGACGCTCGATGAAGCCATTCGCTTGTGTAAAGGCATGGGCGATGTGCTGACCTATGCCGAAGATCCGTGCGGTGCCGAGCAGGGCTATTCCGGTCGCGAAGTGATGGCCGAATTCCGCCGCGCGACGGGTTTGCCGGTCGCCACCAACATGATCGCCACCAACTGGCGTGAGATGAACCACGCGGTAATGCTCAATTCCGTCGATATCCCGCTGGCCGATCCGCACTTCTGGACGCTGAGCGGCGCGGTGCGCGTGGCGCAGCTGTGCGACGACTGGGGTCTGACGTGGGGCTGTCATTCCAACAACCACTTCGACATTTCGCTGGCGATGTTCACCCACGTAGGTGCAGCTGCACCGGGTAAACCGACCGCCATTGATACGCACTGGATTTGGCAGGAGGGCGATCAGCGCCTGACCAAAGAGCCGCTGCAGATCCGTAACGGCAAAATCGCCGTGCCGGATAAGCCGGGCCTCGGCGTCGAGCTGGATTGGGATCGCCTGCATCAGGCCAACGCTTTGTACAAATCGCTGCCAGCGGGCGCGCGTAATGACGCCACCGCGATGCAGTATCTGGTTCCCAATTGGTCATTCGACCGCAAGCGTCCGGCCTTCGGTCGCGGCTAAGTTTAAGGAGCAGGAAATGAGTCAGACACCGAAAATCACATCGCTGCAGGTCATTCCGGTGGCCGGTCACGACAGCATGTTGCTTAACCTGAGTGGCGCGCATTCGCCGTTTTTCACCCGCAATATCGTCATCATTAAAGACAATGCCGGACATACCGGCGTGGGTGAGATTCCGGGCGGCGAGAAGATTCGTCAGACGCTGGAAGATGCGGCGGCGCTGGTGGTGCAGAAAACCGTTGGCGAATACAAGAACATCCTCAATCTGGTGCGCAGCACCTTTGCCGACCGCGATTCCAGCGGGCGCGGCAACCAAACCTTTGATTTGCGTACCACCATTCACGTGGTCACTGGCATCGAAGCGGCGCTGCTCGATCTGCTGGGACAGCATTTAGGCGTGAACGTTGCCTCGCTGCTTGGCGATGGTCAGCAGCGCGACCGGGTAGAAATGCTCGGCTATCTGTTCTATGTCGGCGACCGTAAGAAAACCTCGCTGCCGTATCAGAGCCAGGAAAATGATAAATGCGATTGGTATCGCCTGCGCCACGAAGAAGCGCTGACGCCGGATACGGTGGTGCGCCTGGCGGAAGCAGCGTATGAGAAATATGGTTTTAACGATTTCAAACTGAAAGGCGGCGTGCTGCGCGGTGGCGAAGAGGCCGAAGCGGTGACGGCGCTGGCGAAGCGCTTCCCGCAGGCGCGTGTGACGCTCGATCCTAACGGCGCCTGGTCGCTGAACGAAGCGATTCTGCTCGGTAAGCAGCTAAAAGGCGTGCTGGCCTATGCGGAAGATCCGTGCGGCGCTGAGCAAGGCTATTCCGGTCGCGAAGTGATGGCGGAGTTCCGCCGCGCCACCGGCATGCCGACCGCGACCAACATGATCGCCACCGACTGGCGTCAGATGGGCCACACGCTGTCGCTGCAATCGGTCGATATCCCGCTGGCCGATCCGCACTTCTGGACGATGCAGGGTTCGGTGCGCGTGGCGCAGATGTGTCACGACTTCGGCCTGACGTGGGGCTCGCACTCTAACAACCACTTCGACATCTCGCTGGCGATGTTTACCCACGTTGCCGCCGCCGCACCGGGCGCGATTACCGCTATCGATACCCACTGGATTTGGCAGGAAGGCAATCAGCGCCTGACCAAAGAGCCGTTCCAGATTAAAGGCGGCATGGTGCAGGTGCCGCAAAAACCGGGTCTCGGCGTCGAGCTGGATATGGATCAGGTGATGCAGGCCAACGCGCTGTATCAGAAACACGGTTTGGGCGCGCGCGATGATGCGCAAGCCATGCAGTTCCTCGTACCGAACTGGACCTTTGATAACAAGCGTCCGTGCCTGGTGCGCTAACTTTTCCGGCTCCCCGCGCGGGAGCCTGCTGTGACCGACAGGAGTGAAGACAATGAGCAATGCCTGGCCGAACCCTTTTCGTCGCCGTTTGCTGGCAGGAGAAACCCTGATTGGCAGCTGGTGCGCGCTGGCTAATCCGCTAACCACCGAAGTGCTGGGCCTGGCGGGCTTTGACTGGCTGGTACTGGATGGCGAACACGCGCCAAACGACATCACCACCTTTGTGCCGCAGCTGATGGCGCTGAAGGGCAGCCACAGTGCGCCGGTGGTGCGTCCGCCGTGCAACGAACCGATCATCATCAAGCGCTTGCTGGATATCGGCTTCTACAACTTCCTGGTGCCGTTCGTGGAAACCGAGGAAGAGGCGATTCGCGCGGTCGCATCCACCCGCTATCCACCGGCTGGCATTCGCGGTGTCTCGGTTTCACACCGCAGTAACATGTACGGCACGCTGCCGGACTACAACAGCACCATTAACGACAACATCACGGTGCTGGTGCAGATCGAAACGCAACAGGCGGTGGACAATATCGATGCTATCGCCGCGGTGGATGGCGTTGATGGCATCTTCGTTGGGCCGGGCGATCTCTCGGCAGCGCTCGGCTATCTCGGCCAGCCTGCGCATCCCGAAGTATTGAAAGTGATTAAACACGTATTCGAACGCGCCAAAGCGGCGGGGAAACCGAGCGGCATTCTGGCGCCGGTGGAAGCCGATGCGCGCCGCTATCTGGAGTGGGGCGCCAGCTTTGTGGCGGTAGGCAGCGATCTGGGTGTGTTCCGTAACGCCACGCAGGCGCTGTGTGACAAATTTAAAAAATAACTGACTGAGAGGAAAGGCAATGAAAATTGGATTTATCGGCCTCGGCATCATGGGCAAACCGATGAGTAAAAACCTGGTGAAAGCCGGTTATTCGCTGGTGGTGCGCGACCATAATGTCAGCAACGAAGCAGAGCTGGTGGAGTTGGGCGCTACCGTGGCGAAGACGCCAAAAGAGGTAGCTGAACAGGTGGATGTGTTGATCACCATGGTTCCGAACTCGCCGCAGGTCAAAGAGGTGTGCCTCGGCGCTAACGGCATCATTGAAGGCGCGAAGCCGGGCCTGATTGTTATCGACATGAGTTCCATTGCGCCATTGGCCAGCCGAGAAGTGCATGATGCGCTGGCGGCGAAAGGCATAAAAATGCTCGATGCACCTGTCAGCGGCGGCGAGCCGAAAGCGATTGAGGGCACGCTGTCGGTGATGGTGGGCGGCGATAAAGCGGTGTTTGACCAGTGCTACGACATCATGAAAGCGATGGCGGGTTCGGTGGTACACACCGGCGACATTGGCGCGGGTAACGTCACCAAGCTGGCGAATCAGGTGATCGTGGCGCTCAACATCGCGGCGATGTCAGAAGCGCTGTCGCTAGCGACCAAAGCGGGCGTTAATCCTGAGCTGGTTTATCAGGCGATTCGTGGTGGCCTGGCGGGCAGCACCGTGCTGGATGCCAAAGCGCCGATGGTGCTGGATCGTAATTTCAAACCGGGCTTCCGTATCGATCTGCACATCAAAGATCTGGCGAATGCGCTGGATACCTCGCACGAGATTGGCGCGCATCTGCCGCTGACCGCCGCGGTGATGGAGATGATGCAGGCGCTGAAAGTGGACGGACAGGGCACTTCCGACCATAGCGCGCTGGCCTGCTATTATGAAAAATTAGCGAAAGTTGAGATCACCCGGTAGTGCAATCGTCCGGCGTCTGCGGATGCCGGGCGGCTCGCTGCCTTCGCAGGACGGATGTCCGTCATCAACCGCGCTGGATTGCCTATGAAAATTGTCATCGCACCGGATTCATATAAAGAGAGTTTATCCGCCCTGGAAGTGGCTTCGGCGATTGAAGCGGGATTCCGCGAGATCTTTCCTGAAGCTGACTACGTGAAAATACCGGTTGCCGACGGTGGCGAAGGCACGGTTGAAGCGATGGTGGCGGCAACGCAGGGAAACATTGTCCGGCTGACGGTTACTGGACCGCTCGGCAAGCCAGTGGAGGCGTTCTACGGTTTGTCAGGCGATGAGCGTACCGCGTTTATCGAAATGGCGGCGGCCAGCGGGCTGGAGTTAGTGCCTGCTGCACAGCGCGATCCGCTGATTACCACTTCGTTCGGTACCGGCGAGCTGATCAAAGATGCGCTCGATCGCGGTGTCGATCACATCATCATTGGCATTGGCGGCAGCGCCACCAACGATGGCGGTTCCGGCATGATGCAGGCGCTGGGCGCGCAGCTGCTGGATGAGCACGGCAAGCAAATCGCCTACGGCGGCGGTGCATTGCCGCAGCTGGCGCGCATCGATATCGAACAGCTGGATACGCGTATTAAGCAGTGCCGCTTTGAGGTGGCCTGCGATGTCAGTAATCCGCTCACCGGTGCAAAGGGCGCTTCGGCCATCTTTGGTCCGCAAAAAGGCGCGACGCCGCAGCTGGTGCAGCAACTGGACAAAGCACTGGAACATTACGCCACCCTGATTCATCGCGATCTGGATATTGATGTTTTACACATTGATGGCGGCGGCGCCGCGGGCGGCATGGGCGCGGCGCTGCATGCGTTTTGCCAGGCCGAGTTGCGCAGCGGTATTGAGATTGTTACTGAAGCCTTGGGCCTGGCCGAGCAGGTGAAAGATGCCGATCTGGTGATTACCGGCGAAGGGCGCATTGATAGCCAGAGCATTAACGGCAAGGTGCCGATTGGCGTGGCAAAGGTCGCGAAGCAGTTTGATAAGCCGGTGATTGGCATTGCCGGAAGTTTAACCGCGGATGTCGGCGTGGTGCATCAACACGGGCTGGATGCGGTGTTCAGCGTGCTGTTTAGCATCTGCACGTTGGATGACGCGCTGGCCAACGCGGCGCAGAACGTGCGCCTGACGGCGCGCAATGTGGCGGCGGTGATTAAAGTTGGGAAAGCGTGGTAAGCCTGGTCGCCATGAATGGCGACCCTACAAATGAGCACGCATAATGACGTCGTAGGGTCGGCATTTATGCCGACCTGGTCCATCACCGCACCGCACTAACCCAACGCCAACAACTTCCTCGCTTCTCGCGCCACATTCGCCATCTCATCGCTCAACTCCAGCAGCTCCGGCTCCAGCGCTTCGATATCGCTCTCCTGATGCAAACTCTTCTCCAGCTGCTGACACAGCTGCTTCAGGCGCGGCACGCCGCTGTAGCTGGCGCTGCCGTGCAGCTTGTGAATAATCTCGCGCAATCCCACCACATCATTACTCGCCATGGCACTCTCCACGCGCTCTTCCACTTCGGGCAAGAAATCCAGCAGCATTTGCAGCAAATCGCGGGCTAAATCGGGTTTATTGGCGGCCTGACGCAGTGCTAACGTCCAATCCAGCGACGGTGCCACTTCCGGCTGTTGCGGCTGCGGCGCGACCCGGTTCGGTGCGTAACGCTGCAGCAGCTGGCTCAGTTTGTCCTCGTCAATCGGCTTCGCCAGATAGTCATTCATGCCAGCGTTGATGAGCTGCGCACGTTCGCCATCGAGCGCATGCGCAGTAACGGCAACAATCGGTGTGGTGGCGTGCAGCGGCAGGCTGCGGATGATTTCGCTGGCGCGGATGCCATCGATATCCGGCATCTGAATGTCCATCAGGATCACGTCCAGCTTATGCAGGCGCGCCTGGCGAATCGCCTGCTCGGCGTTATCGCATAGAATGATGTGCTGCACCTGCTCCTCCAGCAGCGCGCCAATCAGTTTCAGGTTGGCGGGATTGTCATCCACCGCCATTACCGTCAGCGGCTGACGTGCGCCGCGCGGCAGCGCATCGCTTTGCCAGTCATGTAAGTCCAGCAGCATCGGCAACAAGCGCGTCAACGAAACCGGCTTGGCGATACAACCGGCGATGCCGCGCGCCCGCAAGTCGTCGGCAAACAGCATCATTTCACTCGGCAGCGCCAGCAGCACCGAATCGGCACGCGCATGCAGACGTTTAATCAACGCATCCGGCAGCGTCGCGGGATGCGGTTCGGTGACCGGCAAACCCATCAGCAGCAGCGGGAAGTGTGTATCGGGCATCTCATCCAGGCTGGAGAAGTGCTGCACCTGCAGCGGCGTGATGCTTAGCATCTCCTGCACCGCTTTCGCCACCGCCGGATGTGGCTCGATATAAGCCAGCGGCGTGGCGCGCAAATCATCCAGCATGCGCGGAATGGCTGGCGCGTTTGGATTGAGATCGAGATGAATATGCACCCAGAAGGTCGAACCCTGATTCGGGCGGCTGTGGAAGGCAATTTCGCCGCCCATTTCGCTCACCAGTTTCTGTGTGATCACTAACCCCAAACCGGTGCCGCCATGACGACGCGTAATGCTGGCATCGGCCTGACGGAACGCCTGGAACAGCTGCGACTGCTGCTGTTCGGAAATACCGATGCCGGTGTCATGCACCTGAATCTCCAGCTCGACGCGCGTGGTGCTGATGCTGCGCAGCTCAACGCGCAGATCGATATGACCGTGCTCGGTAAATTTAATCGCGTTGCCAATCAGGTTGATCATGATCTGCTGCAGGCGCAGCGGATCGCCAATCACATTGTCCGGTACCTGTTTTTCCAGGCACACGGTAATTTCCAGCCCTTTGTCATGGGCGGACGGCGCCAGCAGCACCAGCGTTTCATCCAGCGTGGCGCGCAGCGGGAACGGGATCGACTCCAGCACCAGCTTGCCGGCTTCCAGTTTCGAGAAATCGAGCACGTCATTGATGATGCTCAGCAGGTTATTCGCCGAACGCTCGATAGTGCTCATGTAGTCGCGCTGGTTGGTGCTCAGCCCGGTTTTTAGCATCTGACGGGTAAAGCCAATCACGCCGTTCAGTGGCGTACGCAGCTCATGCGACATGTTGGCGAGGAACTCCGATTTGATACGCGCCGCTTCCTGCGCGCGCTTCTTCGCCAGATCCAACTCCACGTTCTGAATCTCCAGCTGTTCCAGCGTTTCGCGCAGATCGTAAGTCGCCTGATCGATATTCTGCTGCATCTCTTCGTGATAGGCGGTGAGCGACATTGCCATCGCGTTGATGCCGTTTTTCAGAATGCTCAGCTCGCCCAGCATGTAGCCATCCACGCGACTGTCTAGCTGGCCGCGACGAATGCGGTCAACGGTGGTAACCATATTGCGAATCGGGCCGGTGACGTCGCGCATCAGGCGATAGGCAAACAGCATGGCGATGCACAGGCAGAACAGCAGCAGCAGCGTGGCGACAAACACCTCTTTGTACTGCTCGAGCCGCACCGATTGCAGATCTAGCTCGATCGCCACATAACCCAGCGGATTCCCGGCAGGTTTGGCATCTTCGCCCGGCAACTCATCCACCGAATAGCGTTCAGAGATGATCGGCGTGCGCAGAATCATAATCGTGCCTTGCCGCTCCACCGAGACACCATCTTCCAGCGTGGAGATGTCCTCTTTTTGCAGCAGCGCCAGATTCTGATTGTTATTCGAGGTGACGTAGACGTGATTGTTGTTGTCGAAAATGGTGATGGCACGGACAATATTGGAGTGGCGGCGATGTAGCAGGCTCACTAACTCGCGAATCGCATCGCGGTTGTGCCACGTCATGCCGTATTCACTGGAGACCGCCAGCGGTTCGATGATGTTCGCCCCCGCGTCGTGCACCTGATGCTGTAATTCGTTGTAGCGGTGAACCACAAAGAAGGTACTGAGCAGCAGGCCAATCATCAGCGTTGGCGCCAGTATCAAAATCATCATTCGCGCCCGCAGGCTGTATTTGGTCATAATTGTGGCCTGGCGACTCCTGGCATTTTTTCCCTGTGCAAGCGCGGTTAACGGCTGCACACCCAATTTAAGTAGAGATTTCACAATACTATGGCGCAATTTTACTCTGCAAAACAGCGTGTGACGACGAAGGCGCGCATATCCGTCACCATCGAAGACCTCGATCCTTTCGGACAAGGTGTTGCGCGCCATAAAGGCAAGGCGATGTTTGTCAGCGGTGCGCTACCCGGTGAACAGGCGGAAGTGACGGTGTTCGAGGATAAAAGCAAATACGCGCGCGCCAAAGCGAACACGATTCTCAATCCCAGCCCACAGCGGGAAAAACCGCGCTGCGTCCATTTTGGCGTGTGCGGCGGCTGCCAGCAGCAACATGCCTCGGTGGCTTTGCAGCAGGAGAGCAAAGCGCGCGCCTTGAGCCGCATGTTAAGCCGCGAAGCGCCGCTGCCGGTGAAGGTTGATGAGATCATCAGCGGCAGCGCGTGGGGCTATCGTCGTCGGGCGCGTTTAGGGTTGCAGTGGCAGCCAAAACAGCAGCGCCTGCAAATGGGATTCCGCCAGGCCGCCAGCAACGATCTGGTTGAACTGAAGCAATGCCCGGTTTTGGTGCCCGAACTTGAAGCGTTACTGCAGCCGTTGCACCAGTGTCTCAGTGATTTACAGGCGGTTAAACGCTTGGGCCACGTTGAGTTGGTGCTGGCGGATAATGGCCCGCTGATGGTGCTGCGTCATCTTGATGCATTATCTGCCGGCGACCGCGCAAAACTGGAACGCTTTTCGCATGAGCAGCAACTGTCGCTCTATCTGGCTGATGGCAGTGAAAGTTTGCAGGCGCTGAATGCGCGCGAACCTTTTTATCACTCGTTGAATTTGCCGCTATCCTTTAGCCCGCAGAATTTTATTCAGGTCAACGATGGTGTGAATCAGCAGATGGTCGCCAAAGCCATCGCATGGCTGGATTTGCAGCCAGAGGATCGTGTGCTGGATTTGTTCTGTGGCATGGGAAACTTCACTTTGCCGCTAGGAAAATTCGTACAAAATGCTGTAGGTGTGGAGGGCGTTGCAGCATTAGTGCAGCAGGCAGCGTATAATGCTGAGCAGAATAATCTCAAGAATGTTCGCTTTTTCCAGCATAACCTGGAGGAAGATGTATCGCGTCAGCCGTGGGCGACGCAGGGATTTAACAAGGTGTTACTGGATCCAGCGCGTGCTGGGGCCGCGGGCGTGATGGCGCATGTGGTTAAACTTGCACCAGAACGTGTGGTCTATGTTTCCTGTAACCCTACAACGCTGGCGCGTGACAGTCAGACATTGCTGTCAGCGGGCTACCATTTGGAAAGGGTCGCGATGCTGGATATGTTCCCCCATACCAGTCATCTCGAATCCATGGTGCTGTTTAGCAAAGCATAAGCGATGTCCACATCGCTGTGGCAGGAGAGGATATGGTTGCGGTTAGAAGTGCGCATTTAAATACGGCGGGCGAATTTGCCCTCGACCAGTGGATCGCCAGTTTAAGTATCAACAATCCGCAATCCTGTCAGCGACTGGCGGATGCGTGGCGCTACTGTGAAGCCGAAACGCACAACCATCCTGATCAAGCTCTGCTGCTGTGGCGCGGTATTGAGATGGTGGAAATTCTCACCATGCTCAGCATGGACATCGACAGCCTGCGCGCGGCGCTGCTGTTCCCGCTCGCCAACGCCGATGTGGTGAGCGAAGAGGATCTCGAAAAAGCCTTTGGCAAAGAGATTGTGATGTTGGTGCACGGCGTGCGCGACATGGATGCCATTCGCCAGCTGAAAGCGATTCACAACGATTCGATGGCCTCCGAGCAGGTGGATAACGTGCGCCGCATGCTGCTGGCGATGGTGGAAGATTTCCGCTGCGTGGTCATCAAGCTGGCGGAACGTATCGCCCATCTGCGTGAAATGAAAGACGCGCCAGAAGATGAGCGCGTGCTCGCGGCGAAAGAGAGCACCAATATCTACGCGCCGCTGGCCAACCGTCTCGGTATCGGCCAGCTCAAATGGGAGCTGGAAGATTACTGCTTCCGCTATCTGCATCCCGATGAATACAAACGCATCGCTAAGCTGCTGCACGAGCGCCGTATCGATCGCGAAGGCTATATCGAAAGCTTTGTCGCCAACCTGCGCGCCGAGATGCAGAAAGAGGGCGTGCGTGCCGAAGTGTATGGTCGTCCGAAACACATCTACAGCATCTGGCGCAAGATGCAGAAGAAGTCGTTAGCGTTCGATGAGCTGTTTGACGTGCGCGCGGTGCGTATCGTGGCGGAACGTCTGCAGGATTGTTACGGCGCGCTTGGTACGGTGCATACGCTGTTTCGCCATCTGCCGAGTGAGTTTGACGATTACGTTGCCAATCCCAAGCCTAACGGCTATCAATCGATTCATACCGTGGTGCTCGGTCCACAGGGCAAAACGGTGGAAATCCAGATTCGTACGCGCCAGATGCACGAAGATGCCGAACTGGGCGTCGCCGCACACTGGAAGTACAAAGAAGGTCCAACTTCCAGCAATGCGCGCGGCGCGGCGGGACATGAAGGACGCATCGCCTGGCTGCGTAAGCTGATTACCTGGCAGGAAGAGATGGCCGATTCCGGCGAGATGCTGGAAGAGGTGCGCAGCCAGGTGTTTGACGACCGCGTGTATGTGTTTACCCCGAAAGGTGACGTGGTCGATCTGCCGGCGGGTTCAACGCCGCTCGACTTCGCCTACCACATTCACAGCGATATCGGTCACCGCTGCATTGGCGCCAAAATCAGCGGGCGCATCGTGCCGTTTACCTATCAGTTGCAGATGGGCGATCAGATTGAAGTGATCACCCAGAAGCAGCCAAACCCAAGCCGCGACTGGCTGAACCCGAATCTCGGCTATATCACCACCAGCCGTGGACGCTCGAAAATTCACGCCTGGTTCCGCAAACAGGATCGTGACAAAAATATCATTGCTGGCCGTCAGATCCTCGAAAGCGAGCTGAATCAGATGGATATCAGCATGCGCGAAGCGGAAAAACTGCTGCTGCCGCGCTATAACGTCAGTTCGCAGGATGAGCTGCTGGCGATGATTGGCGGCGGTGATATTCGCCTCAATCAGATGGTGAATTTCCTGCAGGGCAAGCTCAATAAGCCGAGCGCCGAAGAGGAAGATCGCGAGGCGCTGCGCCTGCTGACGCAGAAGTCACATGCACCGTCAGCGCGCAAAGAGAGCGGTCGCGTGGTGGTGGAAGGCGTGGGTAATCTGCTGCACCACATCGCCCGCTGCTGCCAGCCGATTCCTGGCGACGATATTGTGGGCTTTATCACTCAGGGGCGCGGCATCTCGATTCACCGCGCCGACTGCGACCAGTTAACCGAACTGATTTCGCACGCACCGGAACGTATCGTTGATGCGGTGTGGGGTGAGGATTACTCCAGCGGTTACTCGCTGGTGGTGCGCGTCACCGCCAACGATCGTAGCGGCCTGCTGCGCGATATCACTACTATTCTGGCTAACGAGAAGGTCAATGTGCTCGGCGTCTCCAGCCGCAGCGACACCAAAAAACAGCTGGCGACCATTGATATGGATATTGAGATCTATAACCAGCAAGTGCTTGGCCGCGTGCTGGCGCGCCTTAATCAGGTGCCGGATATTATCGACGCGCGCCGTTTGCACTGATTTAGAGCCGTTTGTCCCCCATCCCGACCTTCCCCCGCTCGCGGGGGAAGGAGACGCTGCCGTATGCGACATCGGCGCAGCTCTCCCTAAATTTTCCCAAAGGATCCTCTCATGACGCCCTTAAACCGCCTGCTCACCATCATGCAAACCTTGCGCGACCCGGAGCGCGGCTGCCCGTGGGATCGTCAGCAAACCTTCGCTTCGATCGCGCCCTACACGCTGGAAGAAACCTACGAAGTGATCGATGCCATTCAGCGTGAAGATTTTGCCGATCTGCGCGGTGAACTTGGCGATCTGCTGTTTCAGGTGGTGTTCTACGCACAGATGGCCGATGAGCAGCAGCGCTTTAATTTCGATGACATCTGCAACGCCATCAGCGACAAACTTGAGCGCCGTCATCCGCACATTTTTGGCGATGTTCAGGCTGCAACCAGCGAAGAAGTGCTGAAAAACTGGGAAGCCATCAAGCACAGCGAGCGCGCAGAAAAATCGCAGCACTCCGCGCTGGACGACATCCCTAAAGCGCTGCCGGCATTAATGCGCGCGCACAAAATTCAGAAGCGTTGCAGCACGGTGGGCTTCGACTGGAATAATATTGGCCCGGTGCTGGATAAAGTGCATGAAGAGATCGATGAAGTGATGCACGAAGCGCAGCAAGCGGTGGTGGATAATGACAAGCTGGAAGAGGAAATCGGTGATTTGCTGTTCGCGACTGTCAATTTGTCGCGCCATTTAGGCAGCAAAGCGGAAGTCGCGTTGCAGAAAGCCAACGATAAATTTGAGCGCCGCTTCCGCGAAGTTGAAGCCATCATCGCCTCGCAAGGGTTAGCCATGAGCGATGCTACCTTGGATCAAATGGAAGCCGCCTGGCAGCAGGTGAAAGTGAACGAGAACAAACAGTAAGCGAATCTGGCGATTATTCCAGCGCTGCGCATAAATTCGCCGCTTGAGCTTACTCGATTCAGCCTTGCGGCGACTTTGTGACGTACATCAACATTTCGCACCATGCTATCCGCTATGTTACCGGCTTACCTGTGGAGGACGATGGTGTGATTCATCAATTGTGGCTTAAGACGACTTCAAGTATACTATTTTCCCGTCTTGGTTATTCCACCGTCTTTAAACCTAAACTCTCAGGTTCAGCATGACAACGAATTATATTTTTGTGACCGGCGGGGTCGTTTCCTCTCTGGGCAAAGGCATTGCCGCAGCCTCCCTCGCAGCCATCCTTGAAGCACGTGGTCTGAATGTGACCATCATGAAACTCGATCCGTACATCAACGTCGATCCGGGTACCATGAGCCCAACGCAGCACGGTGAAGTGTTTGTTACCGATGATGGGGCCGAAACCGATCTGGATTTAGGTCACTACGAGCGTTTCATCCGCACCAAAATGTCGCGCCGTAACAACTTTACTACCGGTCGTATCTACTCAGAAGTGCTGCGCAAAGAGCGTCGCGGTGACTATCTGGGCGCCACGATTCAGGTCATCCCACACATCACCAACGCCATCAAAGAACGCATCATTGAAGGCGGCGAAGGTCATGACGTGGTTCTGGTCGAGATCGGCGGTACCGTGGGTGATATCGAATCTCTGCCGTTCCTCGAAGCGATTCGCCAGATGGCGGTCGATGTCGGTCGTGAACACACCATGTATATGCACCTGACGCTGGTGCCGTATATGGCGGCCGCAGGCGAAGTGAAAACCAAGCCAACCCAGCATTCAGTGAAAGAGCTGCTGTCGATCGGGATCCAGCCTGATGTGCTGATCTGCCGTTCTGACCGCGCTGTGCCGGCGAACGAACGCGCTAAAATCGCGCTGTTCTGTAACGTGCCAGAAAAAGCGGTTATTTCCCTGAAAGATGTGGATTCCATCTACAAGATTCCAGGCATGCTGAAATCGCAAGGTCTGGATGATTACATCTGCAAGCGTTTCAATCTGAACGCGCCGGAAGCGAACCTGGCCGAATGGGAACAGGTGATTTACGAAGAAGCCAATCCGGGCGGCGAAGTGACCATCGGTATGGTCGGCAAATATGTCGAACTGCCGGATGCGTACAAGTCAGTGATTGAAGCCTTGAAACACGGCGGCCTGAAAAATCGCGTTACCGTGAATATCAAATTGATCGACTCGCAGGATGTTGAAACGCGCGGTGTCGAATTACTGAAAGATCTGGATGCTATTCTGATCCCTGGCGGCTTCGGCTACCGCGGTGTGGAAGGCAAAATGATGACGGCGCAATACGCCCGTGAGAACAACGTGCCTTACCTGGGGATTTGCCTGGGCATGCAGGTTGCGCTGATGGAATTTGCCCGCAACGTTGCCGGTATGGAAGGCGCGAACTCTACGGAATTTGTGCCAGACTGTAAGTATCCGGTGGTTGCGCTTATCACCGAATGGCGTGACGAAGAGGGCAACGTTGAGCAGCGTACTGAGCAGAGCGATCTGGGCGGCACCATGCGTCTGGGCAGCCAGCAGTGCCAGTTGACGCCGGAAAGTAAAGTGCGTCAGTTGTACGGTTCTGAAATCATTACCGAGCGCCACCGTCATCGTTACGAAGTAAACAATATGTTGCTGAAGCCGATTGAAGCGGCGGGTCTGCATATTGCCGGTCGTTCTGGCGACGATCAGCTGGTTGAGATCATTGAGATCCCGAACCACCCGTGGTTTGTTGCCTGTCAGTTCCACCCGGAATTCACGTCGACCCCACGCGATGGTCATCCGCTGTTCGCTGGCTTTGTGAAAGCCGCGCAGGAACACCAGAAGCGTTTAGCGAAGTAAGTTTCACGAACAGCGCGCGAACTTTTCGCGCGTTGTTTGTCTTAGGATTGACTAACTTGTACTGAGGAAAATCGAATGTCCAAAATCGTAAAAGTCATCGGTCGCGAAATCATCGACTCCCGTGGCAACCCAACTGTAGAAGCAGAAGTGCATCTGGAAGGCGGTTTCGTTGGTCTGGCTGCTGCGCCATCAGGTGCATCAACCGGTTCTCGCGAAGCTCTGGAGCTGCGTGACGGTGACAAATCTCGTTTCCTGGGCAAAGGCGTAACCAAAGCGGTTGCGGCTGTTAACGGTCCAATCGCTAACGCGGTAACCGGTAAAGATGCCAAAGACCAGGCGAACATCGATAAGATCATGATCGAGCTGGACGGTACTGAGAACAAATCTAACTTCGGTGCTAACGCCATTCTGGCGGTTTCACTGGCTGCTGCTAAAGCTGCTGCTGCCTCTAAAGGCCTGCCGCTGTACGCACACATCGCTGAACTGAACGGCACCCCAGGCAAATACTCTATGCCGCTGCCAATGATGAACATCATCAACGGTGGTGAGCACGCCGACAACAACGTCGACATCCAGGAATTCATGATTCAGCCAGTTGGCGCGCCAACCCTGAAAGAAGCAATTCGCATGGGTTCTGAAGTCTTCCATCACCTGGCGAAAGTGCTGAAGTCGAAAGGCATGAGCACTGCAGTTGGTGACGAAGGTGGCTACGCGCCAAACCTGGGTTCTAACGCCGAAGCGCTGGCTGTTATCGCTGAAGCGGTAAAAGCAGCAGGTTACGAGCTGGGCAAAGACATCACCCTGGCGATGGACTGCGCAGCATCTGAATTCTACAAAGACGGCAAATATGTGCTGGCTGGCGAAGGCAACAAAGCCTTCACTTCAGAAGAGTTCACCCACTTCCTGGAAGATTTGGCTAATCAGTATCCAATCGTTTCTATCGAAGATGGTCTGGACGAATCTGACTGGGCTGGTTTCGCATACCAGACCAAAGTGCTGGGTGACAAACTCCAGCTGGTAGGTGACGACCTGTTCGTAACCAACACCAAGATCCTGAAAGAAGGTATCGATAAAGGCATCGCTAACTCCATCCTGATCAAATTCAACCAGATCGGTTCACTGACCGAAACTCTGGCTGCAATCAAGATGGCGAAAGATGCGGGTTACACTGCGGTGATTTCACACCGTTCAGGTGAAACCGAAGATGCAACCATCGCTGACCTGGCGGTAGGTACTGCAGCTGGCCAGATCAAAACTGGTTCTATGAGCCGTTCTGACCGTGTTGCTAAGTACAACCAGCTGATTCGTATCGAAGAAGCGCTGGGCAGCAAAGCACCGTTCAACGGTTTGAAAGAAGTTAAAGGCCAGGCGTAATCGCCTGAGTATGCTGCCAACAGGCAGCATCGTCTGAAGAAGCCCCGCCTTGTGCGGGGCTTTTGCTTTTATTTGGCACGAAGCAGCTGTGACCTGGCGCATAAGATCTGCCATAATCTGCGCCTCAAATTTTAGACGTGAGTAAATAATGTTCTACCCGATTAACGAAATGTTCCAGACGCTGCAGGGCGAAGGTTTCTACACCGGTGTTCCGGCGCTGTTCATCCGCTTACAAGGATGTCCGGTGGGCTGTAGCTGGTGTGATACCAAACATACCTGGGAAAAGCGGGCGGATCGGGAGACTTCGCTGGGCGATATTCTGGTCAAAACCGTGGAAAGCGATGCGTGGGGCAGCGCCGATGCGGCCATGCTGATCGACACTATCCAACGTCAGGGCTGGACCGCACGTCATGTGGTGATCACCGGCGGCGAACCGGCGATTTTTGATCTGCGTCCGTTAACGGAATCGTTAGAAGCGGCAGGTTTTGCCTGCCAGATTGAAACCAGCGGTACGCACGACGTGCAGTGTTCCGACGCGACCTGGGTGACGGTTTCACCGAAGGTCAATATGCGTGGCGGTTACGATGTATTGCCACAGGCGTTGCAGCGTGCGGATGAAATCAAACATCCGGTGGCGCGTGAGCGTGATGTGGAAGCGTTAGATGCGCTGCTGGCGGGTTTGCACGACGATAAAAAGCGCATTGTGGCGCTGCAACCGATCAGTCGTGGTGATGCGGCAACCAAACTGTGTATTGAAACCTGTATCGCCCGCAACTGGCGCCTTTCGATGCAGACGCACAAGTATCTGAATATTGCCTAATTCGGCTCGGTGCGCATAAATGCGCACCCTACGAAAACCGCGCCATATAATCGTAGGGTCGCCATTCATGGCGACCTCACTCACGGTTACTGCTTCACTGACCTCAACCGCGATAAACGCAGCCGGCGGTGCAGGTCTCTTTAATCATCACCGCGCTCAATTCCGGCAGAATCGGCTTCATCTGATCCCAAATCCATTTCGCCAGCACTTCACTGGTAGGATTCTCCAGACCCGGAATGTCATTCAGATAGTGATGATCGAGACGTTCATACAGCGGCTTAAACTTCGCCTTCAGTTCGGCAAAATCCATCACCCAACCGGTATGCGCATCCACTTCGCCGGTAATTTCTAATCGCACCAGGAATGAATGGCCGTGCAAACGCCCACATTTGTGGCCTTCCGGCACGTGAGGTAAGCGGTGGGCAGATTCAAACTGGAACTCTTTAAATAACGTGGTAGACATAATGGCTCTCAGACTTAAAAACCGCTGAAGTCTACCTGAATTGCAGATTTTTCGCACCCGCTGGCAACGAAAAGGGCATTTTGCGCCTTATCGATGACAAAACGCCTAATTAACTCATTGAATCATATCGCCTTCATTTACCACTTTTGCTGGTTAACTTTACCCGAAAAACCACTTAGTCATTTTGGTTATTTAATATGTCGAAGGCGTATTTAATCGTTAATATACAGCCCGGTAACCTACGCATTCTTTCGCAACATATTGATCCGGACTTCTGACACTGGAATTTTTAACGCAATGACGACTCAGGCACCAGGTTCACTGCTTCCGTTATCACCGGAGCAACTCGCGCGCTTACAGGCGGCGACCACGGATTTCAACACCACTCAGATGGCCTGGCTCTCCGGCTACTTCTGGGGCATGGTCAATCAGATGCCGGGTGCGGCTGCCGCGCCAGCGCCTGTGCAGGCAGAAACCCCGACCATCACGCTGATCTCCGCCTCGCAGACCGGTAACGCGCGTCGCCTGGCTGAGCAACTGCGTGATGACCTGCTGGCCGCCAAATTAGGCGTTAATCTGGTCAACGCCGGCGATTATAAGTTCAAGCAGATCGGTCAGGAAAAGCTGCTGGTAGTGGTGACCTCCACCCAAGGTGAAGGCGAGCCGCCAGAAGAAGCCGTAGCGTTGCATAAATTCCTGCTGTCGAAGAAAGCGCCAAAGTTTGAAGGCACGGCGTTTGCGGTGTTCGGTCTGGGCGATACCTCTTATGAGTTTTTCAGCAAAACCGGTAAAGATTTCGATGAGCGTCTGGCAGAGCTGGGTGCAGAACGTCTGTTGGATCGCGTGGATGCCGATGTTGAATACAAAGATCAGGCGGCAGCGTGGCGTCAACAGCTCACCGAGATTCTAAAAGCGCGTGTACCCACTGAATCGCCCGCGCAGGCAGCGGTTACCGCCGCAGGCAGCGTTAATCTGGTCGACAGCAGCCCGTACACTAAAGAAGAGCCGCTGGTGGCCAGCTTCGCGGCCAACCAGAAGATCACCGGACGCGATTCGGATAAAGATGTGCGTCACATTGAGATCGACCTTGGCGATTCTGGCCTGCGCTACCAGCCGGGCGACGCGCTCGGCGTATGGTTTGAAAACGATGACGAACTGGTGCAGGAGCTGCTGCAGCTGGTGTGGCTGAAAGGTGACGAGCAGGTAGAGGTGCAGGGCAAAACCCTGCCGCTGGCCGAAGCGCTGAAAACCCATTTCGAACTGACGGTCAACACGCCACAAATCGTCGAGCAGTATGCGGCGCTGTCTCGCAATGACGCGCTGCTGGCGCTGGCCGGTGACAAGCCGAAGCTGCAGAGTTATGCGCAGAGCTTCCCGATTGTCGATATGGTGCGTCAGGCACCGACCGAACTGAATGCCGAACAATTAACCGGCCTGTTGCGTCCGCTGACGCCGCGCCTCTACTCCATCGCCTCATCGCAGGCGGAGAACGAAACCGAAGTGCACATCACCGTGGGTGCGGTGCGCTTTGAAATCGACGGTCGCCAGCGCGGCGGCGGTGCTTCAACCTGGTTGGCGGATCGTATCGAAGAGGATGGCGAAATTCGCGTCTTCATCGAGCACAACGATAACTTCCGCTTACCGGCTAACCCGGACACGCCAGTGATCATGATTGGTCCGGGCACCGGCATCGCGCCGTTCCGCGCCTTTATGCAGCAGCGCGATAACGATGGCGCCGGCGGTAAAAACTGGCTGTTCTTCGGCAATCCGCACTTCACCGATGATTTCCTCTATCAGGTGGAGTGGCAGAAGTATGTCAAAGATGGCCTGCTGACCCATATTGATCTGGCATGGTCGCGCGATCAGGCTGAGAAGGTTTACGTACAAGATAAAATCCGCGCCAAAGGTGCGGAGGTGTGGAGCTGGTTACAGGAAGGCGCGCACCTTTACGTCTGCGGCGACGCCAATCGTATGGCGAAAGACGTTGAGCAGGCATTACTGGATGTGGTGGTCGAACACGGCGGCATGGATCGTGAAACGGCTGACGAATTTTTAAGTGAGCTGCGCATTGAGCGCCGTTATCAGCGAGACGTTTACTAATGAGCGAAAAACATCCTGGACCGCTGGTCGTTGAAGGCAAGCTGGTCGACGCTGAGCGTCTGAAAAAACAGAGCAACTACCTGCGTGGCACCATCCTCGACGATCTCGACGATGGCCTGACCGGCGGCTTCACCGGCGATAACTTCCTGCTGATCCGTTTCCACGGCATGTACCAGCAGGATGACCGCGATATTCGTGCCGAGCGTGCAGCGCAGAAACTCGAACCGCGTCACGCCATGATGCTGCGCTGCCGTCTGCCGGGCGGCATCATCACGCCAACGCAGTGGCTGGCGATTGATAAATTCGCCACCGATAAAACCATTTACGGCAGCATCCGTTTGACCAACCGTCAGACTTTCCAGTTTCACGGCATTCTGAAGAAGAACGTCAAGCCGACGCACCAGATGCTGCACGAAGTCGGGCTGGATGCGCTGGCGACCGCCAACGACGTTAACCGTAACGTGCTGTGCACCTCGAACCCAGTGGAATCAGAGCTGCATCAGGAAGCGTACGAGTGGGCGAAAAAGCTGTCGGAGCATCTGCTGCCGCAAACCCGCGCTTACGCGGAAATCTGGTGGGACAAAGAGAAGGTCGCGACCACCGATAAAGAGCCGATTCTTGGCGAAACCTATCTGCCGCGTAAATTCAAAACCACGGTTGTGGTACCGCCGCATAACGATGTCGATCTGCACGCCAATGACCTGAACTTCATCGCCATCGCCGAGAAGGGCAAGCTGATTGGCTTTAACCTGCTGGTGGGCGGAGGTTTGTCGATCGATCACGGTAACAAAGCGACTTATGCGCGCACCGCGAGCGAATTCGGTTTTCTGCCGGTCGAGAAGATTCTCGACGTAGCGGCTGCGGTGGTCACCACGCAGCGCGATTGGGGTAATCGTACCGATCGTAAAAATGCCAAGACCAAGTACACGCTGGAACGCGTCGGCGTTGAGACCTTCAAAGCGGAAGTGGAAAAGCGTGCCGGTCTGACCTTCGAACCGATTCGTCCGTATGCGTTCACCTCGCGCGGCGATCGCGTTGGCTGGGTGAAAGGCATTGATAAGAAATGGCATCTGACGCTGTTCATCGAGAACGGCCGTCTGCTGGATTATCCTGGCCGTCCGCTGAAGCGCGGCATTGCCGAAATTGCCAAAATTCACCAGGGCGATTTCCGTCTGACCGCCAACCAGAACCTGATTGTGGCTGGCGTGCCGGAGAAGCAAAAAGCGCAGATCGAAGCCATCGCCCGTGAACACGGTTTGATGGAAGCGGTCACGCCGCAGCGTGAGAACTCGATGGCGTGTGTGGCGTTCCCGACCTGTCCGCTGGCGATGGCCGAAGCCGAGCGCTTCCTGCCGTCGTTCGTGACCAAAGTGGAAGAGATCATGCACAAGCATGGCGTCGGCGAAGAGCACATAGTGTTACGCGTTACCGGTTGCCCAAATGGTTGTGGCCGTGCTTTGCTGGCGGAGTTGGGTCTGGTAGGCAAAGCGCCGGGCCGTTACAACTTACACATTGGCGGCAACCGCGAAGGTACGCGCATTCCACGCATGTATCGCGAGAACATCAACGAAGGCGAAATCCTCGCCAGCATCGATGAGCTGGTGGCGCGCTGGGCAACCGAGCGTCAGGCCAACGAAGGCTTCGGCGACTTCGTGATTCGCACCGGCATTATTAAAGCCGTGGTTGATCCCGCTCGTGATTTCTGGGACTCGGAGGCAGTATGACGGTACTAGATCTCGCAGCACTGAATGGTTCATCAAAAGTTGACCGCATCATGGCGCTGGCGGAAAGCAACGTGCAGCTGGAGAAACTCTCCGCTGAACAACGTGTGGGCTGGGCATTAGAACAGCTGCCAGGCGCATTTGTGCTGTCATCCAGCTTTGGTATTCAGGCGGCGGTTTTGCTGCATATGGTGACGCAGCAGAAGCCGGACATTCCGGTGATCCTGACCGATACCGGTTATCTGTTCCCGGAAACCTATCGCTTCATTGATGAGCTGACCGACAAGCTCAATCTCAACCTGCAGATCTTCCGTGCTGAGACGTCAGCGGCATGGCAGGAAGCGCGTTACGGCAAACTGTGGGAACAGGGCGTCGAAGGGATTGAGCAGTACAACCAGATCAACAAAGTGGAACCGATGAACCGCGCGCTGGAAATGCTGGGCGCGCAAACCTGGTTTGCTGGCCTGCGCCGCGATCAGTCTGGCAGTCGCGCCAGTTTGCCGGTGCTGGCGGTGCAGCGCGGCGTGTTCAAGATTCTGCCGATCATTGATTGGGATAATCGGCAGGTGCATCAATATCTGACCAAACACGGATTGAAATATCATCCGCTGTGGGATGAAGGTTATCTGTCAGTGGGCGATACGCATACCACCAAAAAGTGGGAGCCGGGCATGGCAGAGGAAGAGACACGCTTCTTCGGCCTGAAGCGCGAGTGCGGGTTGCATGAAGGTTGATTGGTAGGTGCTTGCTGTCCCCCATCCTTGGTTTGTGCTTGCTGTCCCCCTCCTCGGTCCTCCCCCATGAATGGGGGAGGAAGATGCTGCCAAATGTTAGTTCTGAAGCTGCATGTGGCAGCATCTCCTTCCCCCGCAAGCGGGGGAAGGCCGGGATGGGGGACAGCCAGCACAATCTGAGACAGCCAGCACAATCAGATCCCCTGCAACCCCGCAAACTCTTCCGCCGCACGCGTCACATTCACTTTCGTTACTTCATAATGCGCCACCGCCACAAACGGATCCTCCGCCAGAATGGTATCCAGCCGCGCCCGATCAATATCCTTCACCAGCAGCACGCCGCCGGTGCGCGGATCTTTGCGTCCAGCTGCGATAAACACGCCGTTATCGAAATAGCGATCCAGCCAGCTAATGTGCGGTTCCAGTAGCGCTTCCACTTCTTCTACCGGACGAAAATAATTCAGATATACCACGTACATAGTGAATCCTCAGGTTGTCGGATTAGCGAGCTCGGTCAGCAGCGGCAGCAGAATCTTCACGCTGTCGCGCGTGCGCTGGGTGATGCGTCCAGGCAGCCAGTGATCGAGATAGTTGAGGTTATCGCGCTCGGTTTGATGGCGCACATTCCCATCCGGAAAATGGCTGGAGCGCGCGCGTTGCTGCTGCCCATCTTTATTACCCAGCGTCCAATTGGCGGCGGTAACGTCCATCAGCGGCATGCCGGCTTTATCAAACGGATTGACGCCGGGATAATCGCGGGCGGTCATCGCGTGGCTAACCGCTGAAATACCGTAACGGTGCGCCAGTTGTACGGCGCGCGCGCTGGTTTGTTTGCGCACCGCCGATGGTGTATTGATGCCGCTATTGAAGTAAAGATGATCGCCCACGATCAAACTGTTGAGATCGATCACCAGCAGCGTGTTCTTCTTCTCCTGCGCGCTCATGCGCGCCAGGTAATCGTCCATGCCGTGCAAGCCGGCTTCTCCCGCGCTCAGCGCCACAAAGCGCACGCCGTAATGCAGCGGCGTTTTGCTCAGCGCTTGCGCCAGCTCCAGCATCACGCCTAAACCTGAAGCATTGTCGTCCACACCTTGCAAACGCAGGCCTCCAAGGTTGTTATCGGCTTCATGGCGGCTGAGCGGCGTCCAGGTATCCAGATGCGTAACGATCAGGATCTCCTGTGGCACTTCACCGGCACGCGCGGCAATCACCGACGTGGCCGTGACTTTGTGAGGGCGGCTTTCGCCCTTTTTCTCCAGCCAGCTATAGCTGGTTTTAAACTGGCGAGTATTACTCTGATATCCCAGTTGGCTGAACTGCTGCTGCAGATAATCGGCTGTCAGCAACTCGGCGGGACTGCCGCTCATGCGGCCGGGGAAATAGGTGGCGATATGGCGAAGCTGCTGTTCGGCAAAATGTCCTGGCGTGCTGTTGCTCGCAGCCTGAACAAAGAAAGGCAAACCGCCCGCGAGCAGTGCAGCCAGCACAGTGCGGCGGAGAGTGGCAAACATAGTTAGCGTCCTTTTCTGACATCCGGTCATGCTAAAAAAATTCCGACTTAGTATGAAACTGTGACGACGCTTGCACAATTTGATTTGCTCCGAAACACCAGCAATATCATTTGTTAAGCACAAAATGTTATCAGCAATCCTGGGTCGTTATTCCATTCGGTAACTACTCATTCCAATTCGTAATTTCATCTGTCCAAAGGGCGGGACGTATAGTCGCGTTAACTTATTGTAAAACTAGCAAGGTTAACGTGGATTATCTGCCTCTCTTTGCCGATCTCAAAAGCCGTCCGGTGCTGGTTGTCGGCGG
Source organism: Pantoea sp. B9002 (assembly GCF_013385945.1). NCBI lineage: Bacteria > Pseudomonadati > Pseudomonadota > Gammaproteobacteria > Enterobacterales > Erwiniaceae > Pantoea > Pantoea sp. B9002. Next base: position 45,879 of record NZ_JACAPA010000059.1, on the reverse strand, counting down.
TGGCGAAATCGCTGCGCGCAAAATAGAACTGCTGCGGCGTGCCGGCGCGCGCGTGCTGGTCGCCGCGCGCGAACTCGGTCATGAGCTGCAGGCGCTGCTGGAAATTGAGGCGATTGAATGGATCGCCCAGCGCTTCGATCCGGCGCAGCTGGATGGCGTGTTCCTTGTGATTGCCGCTACCGATGACAACGCGCTTAACGCGCAGGTGTTCGATACCGCCAACGCGCGCCACAAGCTGGTGAACGTGGTGGACGATCAGCCGAAGTGCAGCTTTATCTTCCCGTCGATTGTCGATCGCTCACCGCTGGTGGTAGCGATATCCTCCAGCGGCACCGCGCCGGTGTTAGCGCGTCTGCTGCGTGAAAAAATTGAAGCTTTACTGCCAGCTAATCTCGGACAGATGGCTGAAGTGGCCGGGCAGTGGCGCGACAAGGTGAAGCAGCGCTATCACCGCATGTCTGAACGCCGTCGTTTCTGGGAGCGCGCCTTTAACGGTCTGTTCGCCAGCCAGATGGCGGCGGGTAACGTCAATGAAGCGCGGCGCACGCTGGATCACGAACTGGAAAACGATAGCGACAATCAGGGCGAAATCACGCTGGTGGGCGCCGGTCCGGGCGACAGCGGTTTGCTGACGCTGCGTGGCTTGCAGGTGATGCAGCTGGCGGATGTGGTGCTGTATGACCATCTGGTCAGCGACGAAGTGCTTGAGCTGGTGCGCCGCGATGCCGACCGCATCTGCGTCGGTAAACGTGCCGGTGTGCATTCGGTGCCGCAGGAAGAGACTAACCAAATGCTGGTGACGCTGGCGCAGCAAGGCAAGCGCGTGGTGCGTCTGAAAGGCGGCGATCCGTTTATTTTTGGCCGTGGTGGCGAAGAGTTGCAGGCCGCGCAGGCCGCGGGCATTCCGTTCCAGGTGGTGCCGGGCATCACCGCTGCGGCAGGCGCAACCGCATATGCAGGCATTCCGCTGACGCACCGTGATTACGCGCAGAGCGTGCTGTTTATTACCGGTCACTGTCGCGCCGAAGGTGACGGCATTGATTGGCCGTCGCTGGCGCGCGCACGTCAAACCTTAGCGATTTATATGGGCACGGTGAAAGCGGCGGAAATCGCGGCCGGGCTTATCGAACACGGACGCGCACCGTCCACGCCGGTAGCGGTGATTGGTCGCGGTACGCGTCAGGATCAGCAGGTGCTGACCGGCACATTAGATCAACTGGAGGCGCTGGCTGCGGCCGCGCCCACGCCAGCACTGTTAGTGATTGGCGAAGTCGTAAATTTGCACGGGCAATTGGCCTGGTTCCAACATTCGGCACAGCAGGGGGCTCGCGAGTCCGCCGTTGTCAATTTGGCTTGAGGAAAAATTATGGACCAAAATCGACTTACTCATCTGCGCCAGCTGGAGGCAGAGAGTATCCATATCATCCGCGAGGTGGCGGCCGAGTTCAGCAATCCGGTGATGATGTACTCCATCGGTAAAGACTCCTCGGTAATGCTGCATCTGGCGCGTAAAGCCTTCTATCCGGGCACGCTGCCGTTTCCGCTGCTGCATGTTGATACCGGCTGGAAATTCCGTGAAATGTACGAGTTCCGCGATCGCACCGTGAAAGCGATGGGCGCGGAGCTGCTGGTGCATCGCAACCCGGAAGGCGTGGCGATGGGCATCAACCCGTTTGTGCACGGCAGCGCCAAGCACACCGACATCATGAAAACCGAAGGCCTGAAGCAGGCGCTGAACAAATACGGCTTTGATGCGGCATTTGGCGGCGCACGTCGTGATGAAGAGAAGTCGCGCGCCAAAGAGCGTATCTACTCCTTCCGCGATCGCTTCCACCGCTGGGACCCGAAAAACCAGCGCCCTGAGCTGTGGCACAACTACAACGGCCAGATCAACAAAGGCGAAAGCATCCGCGTGTTCCCGCTCTCCAACTGGACCGAGCTGGATATCTGGCAGTACATCTTCCTCGAGAATATCGAGATCGTGCCGCTCTACCTCGCCGCGCCGCGTCCGGTGCTGGAGCGTGATGGCATGCTGATGATGATCGATGACGACCGTATCGATCTGCAGCCAGGCGAAGTGATCAAGCAGCGCATGGTGCGTTTCCGTACGCTCGGCTGCTGGCCGCTGACCGGCGCGGTGGAATCAGAAGCGCAGACGCTGCCGGAAATTATTGAAGAGATGCTGGTCTCCACCACCAGTGAACGCCAGGGACGCGTGATTGACCGCGACCAGGCCGGTTCGATGGAAATGAAGAAACGTCAGGGTTATTTCTAAGGAGACGCAGATGAATACCGTTATTGCACAACAGATTGCCGATCAGGGCGGCGTAGAAGCCTGGCTGACCGCGCAACAACATAAAAGCCTGCTGCGTTTCCTGACCTGCGGTAGCGTCGACGACGGCAAAAGTACGCTGATTGGTCGCCTGCTGCACGACACGCGTCAAATTTATGAAGATCAGCTCTCCTCGCTGCACAACGACAGCAAACGTCATGGGACGCAAGGTGAGAAGCTGGATCTCGCGTTACTGGTCGATGGCTTGCAGGCCGAGCGCGAGCAGGGCATCACCATTGATGTGGCGTACCGCTATTTCTCCACCGAGAAGCGCAAATTTATTATTGCCGACACGCCGGGACACGAGCAGTACACCCGCAATATGGCGACCGGCGCATCGACCTGCGATTTGGCGATCCTGCTGATCGATGCGCGTAAAGGCGTGCTGGATCAGACGCGTCGTCACAGCTTTATTTCCACGCTGCTGGGCATCAAGCATCTGGTGGTCGCCATCAACAAGATGGATCTGGTGGAGTACAAGCAAGAGACCTTCGAGCAGATCAAACAGGATTACCTCGATTTCGCCGCGCAGCTGCCGGAAGACCTCGATATTCGCTTTGTGCCGATGTCGGCGCTGGAAGGCGATAACGTGGCAACGCCCAGCGTCACCATGCCGTGGTACAGCGGCCCAACGCTGCTCGACGTATTAGAAACCGTTGAACTGAATCGCGTGGTGGATCATCAGCCGATGCGTTTCCCGGTGCAGTATGTGAACCGTCCTAACCTCGATTTCCGCGGTTATGCCGGTACGCTGGCTTCGGGCGTGGTGAAAGTCGGCCAGCGCGTGAAAGTGCTGCCATCGGGCGTGGAATCGACCATCTCGCGCATCGTCACCTTCGATGGCGACCTGCCTGAAGCGGGCGCTGGTGAAGCGATTACGCTGGTGCTGAAAGATGAGATCGACATCAGCCGTGGCGATCTGCTGGTGGATGCTGAGGCCGATCTGCAGGCGGTGCAATCTGCCACCGTTGACGTGGTGTGGATGGCGGAACAGCCGCTGCAGCCGGGGCAAAGTTACGAAGTGAAGATCGCCGGTAAGAAAACCCGCGCGCGCGTCGAGAAAGTGATCCATCAGGTGGAGATCAACTCGCTGGAGAAGCGCACGGTGGACAGCCTGCCGCTTAACGGTATCGGCCTGGTCGAACTGACCTTTGACGAACCGATGGTGCTGGACGCATATCGCCAGAATCCGGTGACTGGCGGCATGATCTTTATCGATCGCCTGAGCAACGTGACGGTTGGCGCGGGCATGATCAATCAGCCGCTGACCGATGTGCGTGCGCAAGCGGGCCAGTTCAGCGATTTCGAGCTGGAGCTGAACGCGCTGGTGCGTCGTCACTTCCCACACTGGAACGCGCGCGATCTGCTGGGTGGCAAGTAATGGCGCAACACGATGAAAACGTGGTGTGGCACGATCATCCGGTAACGCGCGAGGAGCGCGAACAGCAGCACGGCCATCAAGGCGTGGTGCTGTGGTTTACCGGGCTTTCCGGCTCGGGGAAATCCACCGTAGCCGGCGTGCTGGAGCAGGCGCTGCATCGGGCGGGGGTGAATACCTATCTGCTGGATGGCGACAATGTGCGTCACGGTTTGTGCCGTGACCTCGGCTTCAGCGATGACGATCGTAAAGAGAACATTCGTCGCGTTGGCGAAGTGGCGAAACTGATGGTCGATGCCGGTTTAGTGGTGCTGACCGCCTTTATCTCGCCGCATCGCGCGGAACGCAACATGGTGCGCGATCTGCTCGCTGAAGGGCAGTTTATCGAAGTGTTTGTCGATACGCCGTTGGCAGTGTGCGAAGCGCGCGATCCCAAAGGTTTGTACAAAAAAGCCCGTGCCGGTGAGCTGCGTAATTTCACCGGCATCGATAGCGTTTACGAGGCGCCAGACGCCCCGGAAATCCACCTTGATGGCGAACAATTGGTTACAAAACTCGCCGGCCAATTGTTAGACCTGCTGCGTCACCGCGATATCATCAGATCCTGAACCGACAGCGGCAAATCCCTTTGGGTTTGCCGCGCTTAGCGTCAACAGGATCTCTATGCAGAACGTAACGCCCATGCTAGCCCGCAAAGATGAACGCACCCCGGATGAGCCTCGCTCATCACTGCCGGGCGGCGTGTTTGGCTTTCTCTCGTACTGGTGCGCGCTGGCGATTCCGTTCATGCTCTACGGCTCCAACACGCTGTTCTTCTTCCTCTACACCTGGCCATTCTTCCTCGCGCTGCTGCCGGTTTCGGTATTGATTGGCATCGTGCTCAGCCTGATGATCCGCACTCACTTATTCTGGAGCGGGATCGCCACGGCAATTGTGGTGGTGTGCTTGTTCTGGCTGCTGTTCTCATTTCTCTCCGGTTGGTAACGCCCAGCTGATGTGCAAACGCATCGGCAGGTTACAAAACTTTACCTGCCGTCTCGCCTCCCACTCTGGCATTATTTGTACGGCTAAACGCCCGTGTGCGGCATTTTCGCCGTCGCAGTGGAGTCCAGCGTCAAGTTATGGGATGATTGGGCCGTTTTTCAGGGGGCGGGGATGGGAAAACTGACGTTACTGCTACTCGTGCTGCTGGGATGGCTTCAATATTCCCTGTGGCTGGGTAAGAACGGTATTCATGACTATACGCGCGTCAACGAAGACGTCGCGTCACAACAGGCGAATAACGCCAAGCTTAAAGCGCGTAACGATCAGCTATTCGCCGAAATTGACGATCTCAATGGCGGCTCTGAAGCGATCGAAGAACGCGCACGTAATGAACTGGGCATGATTAAGCCCGGTGAGACTTTCTATCGTCTGGTGCCAGACCAGAACAAACGTAACGCGCAACAAGCTGCGCAAAATCAACAACGATAAGCCATGAACAAGCGCCCGATCCTTGCGGATGTGATTGCCGTGGTGCCCGCCGCAGGTGTGGGCAGCCGAATGCAGGCTGCCTGCCCAAAACAGTATCTGACCATTGGTCAATTCACCCTTCTTGAACACAGCGTCGCGCGTCTGCTGGCACATCCTGCGGTAAAACAGGTGATTGTGCCGGTCAGCAATGACGATGGCTGGTTCGATTCACTGCCGCTGACGCAGGATTCCCGTATTCTCAGAGTGACCGGTGGCGACACGCGCGCCGAATCGGTGCTGGCGGGCTTAAATGCCATTCATCACAGCGAATGGGTGCTGGTGCATGACGCTGCGCGTCCTTGCCTGCATCCGGACGATTTAGCGCGCCTGTTAGCGGTACGCGAATACAGCAAGGTTGGCGGCATTCTGGCGGCGCCGGTGCGCGACACCATGAAGCGCGCCGAACCGGGCAAAACTGCCATCGCCCACACCGTTGAACGCGAGGATTTATGGCACGCGTTAACGCCGCAATTTTTCCCGCATCAACTGCTCACGGCTTGCCTGACGCGCGCACTCCATGAAGGCGCTACCATTACCGATGAAGCGTCGGCGCTGGAGTATTGCGGTTATCATCCGCTGTTGGTGAGCGGACGCAGCGACAATATTAAGGTGACGCGGCCAGAAGATCTGGCGCTGGCGGCCTTCTATCTTACCCAGATTCAGTTACAGGAGAGCGCATGATGCGTATCGGTCACGGTTTTGACGTTCACGCTTTTGGCGGCGAAGGTCCGTTAGTGATTGGCGGGGTGCGTATTCCCTTCGAACACGGTTTTATTGCCCATTCCGATGGTGATGTGGCGCTGCATGCGTTGACGGATGCCTTGCTCGGCGCGGTGGCGATGGGCGATATCGGCAAGTTATTCCCGGATACCGATCCGGCGTTTAAAGGCGCTGACAGCCGCGGTTTGCTGCGCGAAGCCTGGCGCCGGATTCAGCTGAAAGGCTATCGCATCGGTAACGTCGATGTGACCATCATTGCGCAGGCACCGAAAATGTTGCCGCATGTGCCGCAGATGCGCGTCAATATCGCCGAAGATCTCGGTTGCCATATGGATGACGTCAACGTCAAAGCCACCACCACCGAAAAGCTGGGCTTTACCGGGCGTGGCGAAGGCATTGCCTGTGAAGCGGTCGCGCTGCTGATAAAGGCCGATCAGGCATGAGTGAATTGCATTACCTGCACGGCGTGCCGACTGCCACCGGCGTCATCAAAGCCAATCCCGAAGATTTCGTGGTGATTGAAGATCTTGGCTATCCCTATGATGGCGAAGGCGAGCAGCTGTTGGTGCGCATCCGCAAAATTGGCTGCAATACGCGCTTTGTCGCCGAAGCCATCGCCAAATTTCTCGGCGTGCCGGTGCGCGATCTCAGCTATGCCGGCATGAAAGATCGTCATGCGGTCACCGAGCAAACGCTGTGTTTCCGCGTGCCCGGCAATGGCATGCCGAATCTGGCCGGATTCCAGCTGGAAGGCGTTGAAATCCTGCAGGTGATTCGCCACAAACGCAAACTGCGTACCGGCGCGCTGGCGGGCAATGCGTTCCGCTTAATCGTGCGGCAGATTTCTGACCGTAGCGAAGTTGAAACGCGTTTGCAGCAGATTCAGCAGCGCGGCGTGCCGAACTACTTCGGTGAGCAGCGCTTTGGGCGCAACGGCAATAACCTGACGCAGGCGAAACAGTGGGCGAAGGAAACATTCCGCCCGCGCGATCGCAATATGAAAGGTTTGCTATTGTCAGCGACCCGCAGCCATCTGTTTAATCAGGTGACCAGCGCGCGTTTGCAGCGTGATGGCGCTCTGGATGTGGTTCAGGTAGGCGATGCGGTGCAGCTGGCCGGTCGCGGCAGCTGGTTTGTGGCGCAGGCGGAAGAGTTGCCTGACGTACAGCAGCGCGTCGATAATCATCAACTGCGTATCACTGCGCCGCTGCCGGGGCGCGGCGATCCGGGTCCGCTTGGCGACGCGCTGCTTTTTGAGCAGCAGAGCCTGGCAGGCGCAGAAGAATTGATTACACTGCTTGAGCGCGAGCGCGTTGATGCCGCGCGTCGTGCAATGCTGGTGGTGCCAAAGGATCTGCGCTGGGAATGGTGGGACGATGTGACGCTGGAGATGCAGTTCTGGCTGCCCGCCGGCAGTTTTGCCACCAGCGTGGTGCGTGAGCTTCTCCAACAAGAAGGTAACGATGCGGATATTGCTGAGTAACGATGATGGAATTCATGCGCCGGGAATTCAGACGCTGGCGCGTGCTTTACGTGAGTTTGCCGAGGTGCAGGTTGTCGCGCCCGATCGCAATCGTAGCGGCGCATCAAACTCGCTAACGCTGGAGACGCCGCTGCGTACCTTTACGCACGAAAACGGCGATATCGCGGTGCAGATGGGCACGCCGACCGACTGCGTGTTCCTCGGCGTGAACAAGCTGATGCAGCCGCGGCCCGACATCGTGGTGTCCGGCATCAACGCCGGTCCAAATCTTGGCGACGATGTGATCTACTCCGGTACCGTCGCTGCGGCGATGGAAGGGCGCCATCTTGGCTTGCCTGCGCTCGCCGTTTCGCTCAACGGACATCAGCATTACGATACCGCCGCATCCATCACCTGTACGCTGTTACGCGCGCTGTCGCGGGCTCCGCTGCGCACCGGCCGCATTCTCAATATCAACGTGCCTGATTTGCCGTTAGCGGAGATTAAAGGTTTCCGCGTGACCCGCTGCGGCAGCCGCCATCCCGCCGATCAGGTTATCTGCACCGAAGACCCGCGCGGCCAGCCGCTTTACTGGATTGGCCCGCCGGGGCAAAAGCTGGATGCAGGTCCGGATACCGATTTCGCGGCGGTGGATGCGGGCTACGTTTCGTTGACCGCGCTGCATGTCGATTTGACCGCGCATGCTGCACAAGAAGTATTAAGTGACTGGCTGATCCAGGCAGAGGTAAAACTCGCATGGTGAATCGCCGCATCGAAACGCTTTTGGAGCAACTGCGCGCGCAGGGCATTCATGATGAGCACCTGCTGAAAGCCATTGCCGATGTGCCTCGTGAGCGTTTTATCGATGAGGCGTTTGAACATAAAGCGTGGGAAAACGTTGCGCTGCCGATTGGCAACGGCCAAACCATCTCTCAGCCTTACATGGTGGCGCGCATGACCGCCTTGTTAGAGCTCACGCCGGAATCGCGCGTGCTGGAAATCGGCACCGGTTCTGGCTATCAGACCGCTATTCTGGCGCATCTGGTTAATCATGTTTATTCCGTCGAACGCATCAAGGGCTTGCAGTGGCAGGCTAAGCGTCGCCTCAAGCAACTCGATCTGCACAATATCTCAACCCGACATGGCGATGGCTGGCAGGGCTGGGCGACGCGTGGCCCGTTTGATGCCATTATCGTGACCGCCGCACCACCTGAAATTCCGACTTTGCTGATAGCGCAATTAGGTGACGGCGGCAAAATGGTGCTGCCGGTTGGCGAGGATCAGCAGGTGTTGAAGCGTTTGCGTCGTCAGGGCGATGAATTGATTGAAGAAATCATCGAACCCGTGCGCTTTGTGCCGTTGGTTCAGGGCGATCTGGCCTAGGACATCATTACGCAATTCTTCACAACTGTTACATGGCACGGCACAGTTGATATTGTTACTATCCTTGTTTATCAATGCTAAAAACCGTTTTTAACGTTACGCGCAGTGGATAATGCGGTTAACGCCGTTACACATTTATATTCAGGGTTGCCATCACGGGGGATCAGTGAGCATGGGAAGCACAGCATTTCAATTACGCCGTTTGGCGGCACTTTCTTTGGTAGGTTTTTGGCTGGCGGGCTGTAGTTCTGGCGATAATACACAGGCACCCATTAGCCAGATTGGTGGTAATAGCGGCGATAGCGGTATGGCTTCAGCCCCAGGCGGCGGCATGATCTCTTCGCAAAACAGCGCTGTGCCTGCGATGCCGCGTGGCGGAATGTTAAGCGGTGGCACACCATCGGCGCAACCGTCAGGTGGAATGGTAAGTGACAATAATAATGTGGCCACGGAAAATGGTCGCATTGTGTACAATCGCAATTATGGGAATATTCCTAAAGGTAGCTACGGTGGTGAAACCTATACCGTAAAACGTGGCGATACCTTGTTCTACATTGCCTGGATTACCGGCAACGATTTCCGCGATTTGGCACAGCGAAACAACATCGCAGCCCCGTATGGCTTGAACGCCGGGCAAACGCTGCAGGTTGGCAACGGTAATGGTCAGACCATTACTGGTGGAAACGCGATTACTGTAGCCGATGCAACGCAGGGCGGCGTGCCAGTTACCCCGAGCCAGACGCAAATTAAATCCACCCCTGTTGCACAGCAACCTGTTATTACGTATTCTGATGATTCGGGTAATTCGTCGGGTAGCAAATTGCTGCCGTCGAAAGGAGCAAATAATGTGGCAACGACCACAGCTCCGGTTGTCGCACCACCTACAGTCAGCAGCACGACTAATAGCACAACTCCAGTGGGAAGCTGGCGTTGGCCGACTGATGGGAAGATCATCGATAACTTCTCCGCTGCGGAAGGCGGAAATAAAGGGGTCGATATCGCCGGTTCGCGTGGACAACCTGTTGTCGCCACAGCTTCGGGAAGAGTGGTGTACGCAGGCAACGCGCTCCGTGGGTACGGTAATTTAATCATCATCAAACACAATGATGACTACCTGAGCGCCTACGCCCACAACGACTCTATGCTGGTCCGGGAACAACAGGAAGTTAAGGCGGGGCAAAAAATCGCTACTATGGGTAGCACCGGTACCAGTTCAGTACGATTGCACTTTGAAATTCGTTACAAGGGGAAATCCGTAAACCCGTTGCGTTATTTGCCGCAGCGATAATCCGGCAGAACCTTGGTTCTGCCCTTGGATCACGGGTAGGAGCCGCTAATGAACCAGAATACGCTGAAAGTTAACGATTTACATGAAGATGCGGAATTCGAGGAAAACAACGGAGCTGAGGTTTTTGATGAGAAGGCTCTCGTTGAGAACGAACCTGGTGATAACAACGACGTAGCGGAAGAAGAGCTGTTGTCACAGGGTGCGACGCAACGCGTTTTGGATGCGACGCAGCTTTACCTCGGAGAGATTGGTTATTCACCGCTGCTGACGGCAGAAGAAGAAGTCTTCTTTGCGCGCCGTGCACTGCGGGGTGATATTCCATCTCGCCGCCGCATGATTGAAAGTAACTTACGCTTGGTAGTAAAGATTGCCCGTCGTTATAGCAATCGTGGTCTGGCGCTGCTGGATCTGATTGAAGAGGGTAATCTCGGCTTGATTCGCGCCGTAGAGAAGTTTGACCCAGAACGTGGGTTCCGTTTCTCAACTTACGCCACGTGGTGGATTCGTCAGACAATTGAACGGGCGATCATGAATCAAACCCGTACCATCCGTCTGCCAATTCACATCGTTAAAGAGTTAAATGTTTACCTGCGTACCGCGCGTGAACTTTCGCATAAGCTTGATCATGAGCCAAGTGCTGAAGAGATTGCCGAGCAGCTAGACAAGCCTGTTGATGACGTGAGCCGTATGCTGCGTCTCAATGAGCGCATTACCTCGGTCGATACACCTTTGGGTGGCGATTCCGAAAAAGCGCTGCTGGATATCCTGGCCGATGAGAAAGATAACGGTCCGGAAGACACCACGCAAGACGATGATATGAAACAGAGCATCGTTAAGTGGTTGTTCGAACTGAATGCCAAGCAGCGTGAAGTGCTGGCGCGTCGTTTCGGCCTGTTAGGCTATGAAGCGGCAACGCTGGAAGATGTAGGCCGTGAAATCGGGTTGACCCGTGAACGCGTACGTCAGATCCAGGTGGAAGGGCTGCGTCGTCTGCGTGAAATTCTGCAGACGCAAGGTTTGAACATCGAAGCACTGTTTCGTGAATAACTGAATACGTGGGTAACACAAGAAGCGGTGGTGAAAACCACCGCTTTTTTTATTGGTTAAAATATACTGACAATGCTTCTTTAACTCACCGAAATAAAACCTTGTAACGCTACCACTTAACTTCTCGCCTAAATATATAAACGTAAATTAAACCCAGTAGATGTTAATTAAACATCTAATAAATGCTCTATTTATCTTCTTCTCATTTAATAAATTGTAATGCTGCGCACGACTTTCTTTGCAATTTTGCCTTAATTCCTTTCTCCATGTCACTCTGATAAAAGTTTTTAACACGGTGCTATGCCATTTTCTTGCTCGCTGTATCACCAGGATATTCAAGCAATGAATAACTAAAAGGGAGTGAGAAAAACAATGCGTGTGCAAAGCAGCAGTACAAAGTCACAATACTCCAGAGTGGTTTTCGGAATGCCAATATCTCTGCTATGGGGATATATTGCGATGGCCATCTTCATGACCGGCGATGGCATCGAACTGGCTCATCTCTCCCGTTATCTCTACGATCTCGGCTATGGAGAAAAACAAGTTTCATTAGTTTTCACCGTTTATGCGTTAACCGCAGCAGTTTCAAGTTGGCTTTCCGGTGCCGTCAGTGAAATTTATGGCCCGAAGAAAATCATGCTCACCGGTGCTATTTGGTGGATGGTGTTACATGCCGTATTCGTTTATTTTGGCGTAAGTGAAAATAATTTCACCTGGATGTTGGTTAGTTATACCTTGCGCGGCTTCGCTTATCCGCTGTTCTTTTATGGATTCTATGTATTAGTAGTGCAGCGCACGCCTGAGCATCGACTTGCCTCCGCAACCGGCTGGATATGGTCGATGTTTACCATTGGTTATGGCATCACGGCTTCCTTCCTTTCCGGCCTTCTGGTGCCTGAAATTGGATTCATCAATACGCTTTGGCTTTCACTGCTGTTTGCTGGGGTGGGCGGTGTAATTATATTGCTCACGGTTAAAAATCAGAGTGAATACAATCTAAATAGTAACGGCGTCAGTCGCAAAGAAAAATTACGGGAAATATCGCGCGGAATAACCTTGATCTTCGAAGACCGCAGTATGTTCTTTGCGCTGATAACACGCATCTTATGTAATGTGGCGTTATTTGGCCTGCCGGTATTTATGCCGATCTATTTCACCCGTGAATTAGGGTTTTCTACTAAAGAGTGGGCGACTATCTGGGGCGTATTTTTCCTTGTTCAACCAATAACTAATGTGCTTTGGGGCATTATTGGCGATCGTATTGGCTGGATTTTTCAAATGCGCTGGTTTGGTTTCTTCGGATGCACGATTACCACTACCGCTTTCTATTATTTACCCTCATTTTTCCCAGGTAATCTGGCGTTAGCTATTGTCTGCGCGCTGTTATTAGCCCTAACGCTCACCTCCTTTGTGCCAATGGGGGCGATTTTCCCGATGCTGGCGCCGCAGCATAAAGGCGCTGCGGTTTCAGTGCAAAATTTGGGCGGTGGTTTCGGCAATCTAATTGGTCCGGCGGTTGCCGCACTAATGTTCGGCCTGTCATTTGAAATCAAGCACGTGATTATTACTTTCTCTGTTCTCTATTTTGCTGGCGGCGTAATGACATTCTTTATTCGTGATCCCCAACCAAAAATAGAGCGTAACGCTCCATTCAAGACAACAGCCAGCGAATCCGAATAAATACCCTCAATGAAAAGGACCACAACATGACAACACTATTTTCACTGCAAAATAAGGTCGCCATCGTCACCGGCGCCGCATCGGGAATTGGTTACGCCATTGCCCGCTGTTTAAGTGCTGCGGGCGCGCAAGTAGCGATGATTGATCGCGCCGAAGAAGTAAAAGCGGTTGCCAGCAAGATGGACAACCCTGTGCGAGGTTACGTTTTCGATCTGGCTAACGTCGAGGCGCTTGGTGAACTGGTTGAGCAAATTCACCATGATTTTGGCCGCATCGACGTTCTGGTCAATAACGCCGGTATTGGCATGCTGGAACCCGTGGGCGAAGTGCAACTCGCCAGTTGGAATACCACGATGTTGATTAACATGACCGCGCCATTCTTCCTCGCTCAGCATTGTGCCCGCTATATGAAAGAACAAGGTTTTGGCCGCCTGATTAACATCGCCTCACAGGCCAGCGTCATCGCGCTTAATGAGCACGCGGCATACTGCACCAGCAAATCGGGCATGGTTTCTTTCACTCGTGTGTTGGCAGCAGAATTGGGGCCGTTTGGCATTACCGCCAATGCTATTTCACCAACGGTGGTTGAGACTGAATTAGGTAAGCGTTACTGGCATGGGGAGCGAGCGGAGCAGATGAAATCAAAAATCCCATCACGACGTTTTGCTACGCCTGACGAAGTCGCGAATACGGTGCTGTATCTCAGCAGCAATGAAGCGGCAATGGTCAATGGCGAGAATTTAGTGATCGATGGGGGATATAGCGTGATTTAACTCCGGGCGAGTTGATTGGAATGAGCCCGCTAAAATTGCTTAACACCAGGAAATTGTAATTCAGAAAAAATGGCCCGCACAGAACGTTGCTTCTGGGCGGGCGAATAACTACACCAGCGTTTTCAAGCGATAGATCCATTCCAGCGCTTGCTTCGGCGTTAAGCTGTCTGGGTCCAGTGCCTCAAGAGCATCAACTGCCGGTGAGGTTTCTGCCACCAGCAGCTGCATTTGCGAACCTTCCACCGTGGATGCGGCAGAGCTGCCGGACAATGCTTCCAGCTCCTTCAGCTTGTTACGCGCGCGCTTAATCACTTCCTTCGGCACGCCCGCCAGCGCCGCCACTGCGAGACCATAACTTTTGCTCGCAGCGCCATCCTGCACGCTGTGCATAAAGGCGATGGTGTCTCCGTGTTCGACCGCATCCAGATGCACATTTACTACGCCTTCCATTTTTTCCGGCAGCGTGGTCAGCTCGAAATAGTGGGTGGCAAACAGCGTCATGGCCTTAATTCGATTCGCCAGACTTTCAGCGCAGGCCCATGCCAGCGACAAACCATCATAAGTTGAGGTGCCGCGCCCGATTTCATCCATCAGTACCAGACTGTTTTCGGTGGCGTTATGCAGAATGTTGGCGGTTTCTGTCATTTCCACCATAAAGGTTGAGCGACCGGAAGCCAGGTCATCAGCAGCACCAACGCGCGTGAAGATGCGATCGATTGGGCCGATGACCGTCTCTTCCGCTGGCACATAGCTGCCAATCCACGCCATCAGCGCGATCAACGCTGTCTGACGCATGTAGGTACTTTTACCGCCCATATTTGGGCCGGTGATGATCAGCATGCGACGCTGCGGTGAGAGTGACAGCGGATTCGCGATAAACGGCTCTTTTAATACCTGTTCGACCACCGGATGGCGGCCCGCAGTAATACGGATGCCGGCTTTTTCTTGCAGCACTGGGCGGCAATAGTTCAGTGTCCAGGCGCGTTCGGCCAGGTTCGCTAACACGTCCAGTTCAGAGAGTGCAGCCGCACTGATTTGCAGCGCTTCAAGATGTGGTAGCAGGCGGTCAAACAGCTCATCGTAGAGACCTTTCTCCAGCGCCAGCGCTTTGCCCTTCGACGTCAGGACCTTGTCTTCATACTCTTTTAGTTCAGGAATGATATAGCGTTCGGCATTCTTCAGCGTCTGGCGGCGAACGTAGTGAATTGGCACCAGATGGCTTTGACCACGGCTAACCTGAATGTAATAGCCGTGAATCGCGTTAAAACCGACTTTCAGCGTATCCAGCCCGAGTTTTTCGCGCTCACGAATCTCCAGACGATCAAGATAATCGGTAGCGCCATCGGCCAGCGCACGCCACTCGTCGAGTTCAGCGTTGTATCCCGGAGCGATCACGCCACCGTCGCGCACCAGCACTGGCGGCGATTCAATGATCGCCTGTTCCAGCAACTCACGCAGTTCGGTAAATTCGCCCATCTGAGAACGCAGATTAATTAACTGCGTGGCCTCAACGCCTTCAAGTTGTTGGTTTAACTCTGGCAATTGCTGGAAGGCATGGCGCATACGTGCCAAATCGCGTGGGCGCGCGGTGCGCAGCGCCAGTCGCGCCAGAATACGCTCCAGATCGCCCACCTGACGCAGCACAGGCTGCAGCTCCTGACTAAGCGATTGCAGTTCGGCGATAGACTCCTGACGCCGAGCGATGGTCGTGACATCGCGCAGCGGCATATGCAGCCAGCGTTTCAGCATACGGCTGCCCATAGGCGTGACGGTTTTATCCAGTATCGCCGCCAGCGTGTTCTCGATGCCGCCGGCCAGGTTTTGTGTAATTTCCAGGTTGCGGCGCGTAGCAGCATCCATGATCACGCTATCCTGCTGACGCTCCATGCTCAGCGAGCGAATATGCGGCAACGACGTGCGTTGCGTGTCTTTGACATATTGCAGCAGGCATCCTGCAGCGCGTAGCGCCAGATGCGCCTGCTCAACGCCAAAACCACTTAAGTCGCGGGTGCCAAATTGCAGATTGAGTTGCTGGCGCGCCGTATCGATTTCATATTCCCACAGCGGGCGGCGTCGCAGGCCACGGCGTTGATCGATCAACGTCATTGCCTGGAAATCTTCGGGATAGAGCAGTTCAGCCGGATTGGTGCGCTGCAGTTCTGCTGCCATCGTCTCCAGATCGCCGGGTTCACTCAGGCGGAAGCGGCCAGAACTGATGTCCAGCGTTGCATAACCAAAACCGCGCTGGCTCTGGAAGATGGCGGCGAGCAGGTTATCCTGGCGCTCTTGCAGCAACGCTTCATCGCTGATGGTGCCGGGTGTAACGATACGCACCACTTTTCGCTCAACCGGGCCTTTGCTCAAGGCTGGGTCGCCAATCTGCTCACAGATCGCCACTGATTCGCCGAGCTGGACCAGTTTCGCCAGATAGCCTTCAACCGCATGATAAGGCACGCCCGCCATCGGAATCGGTTCCCCGGCAGAGGCGCCGCGTTTGGTCAGGGAGATCTCCAGCAGCTGCGAGGCGCGTTTCGCGTCATCGTAAAACAGCTCGTAAAAATCGCCCATGCGATAAAACAGCAGGATGTCAGGATGATCGGCCTTCAGGCGCAGGTATTGCTGCATCATCGGCGTATGGCCACTAAAGTCCATTTGCTCTGCTCCTTTCATCTCATTCTCACTCAACATTCATTCTTTTAATTACCTGAGGCTGGGTCAATGCAGCCCGGAAGTGTCGTTATCGTGTGGACGGATAACGAAAGCGGGATATTACCATTTTTGCCGCGTAACCTTCATCCGCCAGCAGGGCTTTATGGCTGCCGACCATAACAAATTGCCGCAAACGGTAAAAAGCAAAATTTAATGAAAAAGGTAAAGTGTGGAGCGGTTTCGCAAATTCGCGTTGTAACCGGCTGAAACGGGCGGGAAACGGCGAAATTTTAAGATATTGCTCTGTATGTCACCCCGATGAACGATTACCATGAGCGCTTCCGGTTTCACCTGGCTTATGGATATCCAATGCGTTTTAAGGTTGCTCTTCTTCCGCTTATTACTCTGCTTGCTGCCTGCAGCAGTAAGCCTGCATCCCATCAGCAGCCCGCCGTTGTGCCTGCACCTAAAGGCGGTTTTTTGCTGGAACCTTCGCACGCGGTTCAACCGATGTTTGGCGATTTTGCGGGTAACCCCGCCGCTGAACAGTTCATTGATCAAATGGTGGCAAAACACGGTTTTAACCGTGAGCAGTTGCATGCGGTTATCGGCCAGGCGAAGCGTCTGGATTACGTGCTGCGCCTGATGGACCAGCAAGCTCCGAGCTATACGCCGCCAACCGGTCCAAACGGCGCGTGGATTCGCTATCGCAACAAGTTTATTACGCCGGATAACGTGCAGAACGGCGTGGCATTCTGGAATCAGTATCAGGATGCGCTAAAGCGTGCGCAGCAGGTTTACGGCGTGCCGCCGGAAATCATTGTCGGCATTATCGGTGTTGAAACGCGCTGGGGCAGGGTAATGGGCAAAACGCGCTTGCTGGATGCACTAGCAACCTTGTCATTTAGCTATCCGCGTCGTGCAGCTTACTTCAGCGGTGAGCTGGAGACCTTCCTGCTGATGGCGCGCACAGAGCAAGACGATCCGCTGGATCTGCGCGGCTCCTTTGCCGGTGCGATGGGTTATGGACAGTTCATGCCATCTTCTTATAAGCAATACGCGGTCGATTTTAATGGCGATGGTCATATCAACCTTTGGGATCCGGTTGATGCGATTGGCAGCGTAGCCAACTACTTCAAAGAACACGGCTGGCGTGCGGGCGAGAACGTTGCGGTACCAGCCAGCGGTCAGGCTCCGGCATTGGAGAATGGCTTTAAAACTAAGTATCCGATCAGCACCTTAGCCGCGAGTGGGTTAACGCCACAGGGATCGCTGGACGGCAATACTCAGGTCAGTCTGCTGCGTTTGGATCTCGGCACCAGTTATCAATATTGGTATGGCCTGCCCAACTTCTACGCCATTACGCGCTACAACCACAGCACCCACTATGCAATGGCGGTGTGGCAGTTAGGTGAAGCCGTCGCTAAAGCACGTCAGGGCAGCCTGTTTTAATGCTGTCCATATAAAGTGTGAGGGTATAAGATGGCGCCCCTTTTGCGGTGCCATCTTCACCGCATCCGACTTCTGAGGAGCGCTTATGAGTACCTTACCTGCCTGTCCTGTCTGCCAGGCCGATTACACCTGGCAAGATGGCGAGAACCTGAATTGTCCATCTTGCGGCCATATCTGGACGGCAAGCGCCGATGATGTAGCTGACGGTTTGGTGGTACGCGATGCCAACGGCAACCTGTTAGCGGATGGCGACAGCGTGACTGTCGTTAAAGATCTTAAGGTTAAAGGCAGCTCTTCGACGCTGAAAATTGGTACCAAAGTCAAAAGCATTCGTCTGGTCGAAGGCGATCACAACATTGATTGCAAAATTGATGGTTTTGGTCAGATGAAACTCAAATCTGAGTTCGTCAAAAAGAACTAATCACGGGACGGCTCGACGCCGTCCTGTTTGTTTCAACTCAGCAAACGATCTACTTCCTCGCACTGTTCCGCTGTTAGCTCGCCACCATAATTGCGCGAGTCGCTGCGCATTGAATTAAATCGACGTGCAACGGCCGTTTTTATGGTGGTAACAAAATCATCGCCAATGGTGTAAATCGCCATCAGTTTGCCAATACGTTGCTGAATCTCACTGAGCTGCGCTACATCGCCCGCCCGCCAGGCCTGCATCGCACGGGCAAACAGCTCCGGCACAATATTGTTCAAGCCGGAAATCACACCTGAACCGCCAGCCAGTAAATTGGGCAGCAGATATTCGTCATAGCCTGAAAGCACGGTGAAATCGCTGCGCACTTTCTTCGTTTCTTCAATCATCGCGCGGTTGTGCGACAAACAATCCATGGTGTCTTTGATGCCAATAAAGTTGGGCAGCTCTGCCGCCAGTTCTGCGACCAGCGCCGGCGTTAAATCGCAGCCGGTCCGTGCAGGGAAATTGTAGGCGAACCACTTGCCGCCCAGCTGTGTATCCAGCGCTTTGAAATAGCTCAGCAGCTGTTTCTGTGTCTGCCCGTAATAGTAAGGAGGCAGCACCATCACAGCATCAAATCCGTTTTGCCAGGCCGCATCCGCCAGTTGCAGCATGTCCGCAATACAGGTGCTGGAGACGTTTGCCACCATGGTCAGTGGCGAGAGTTGGCGCGCCTCGCGAATCAGTAACAGGCGCTCCTGCTGCGAAAGCGAGGCAAATTCGCCAATGCTGCCCATCAGCAGCAAGGTATCAATGCCTGATTGGCTCAGGCGCGAAAAATGGCGTCCTAGCGCATCAATATCCAGATTATTATTGCTATCAAAGGGAGTTACTGACGGACACCATACGCCGGGCAATGCGGGTTGTGCAGACATATCAAGCTCCTTAATTGGAAAATGAAACATCGTTTTAACTTAATGGCATCTGCGCTGGCTAACCAGCTAGCGAGGGCAAAAAGGTGAGATATCGCACTTTTCTCTTTCTATAAAGGCGGGAAAAGCAGGTAGTGTTTAGCCCCTCAGCCAAGACAGGAGCATTGCCATGCAAGACTGGAATCCACAGCTGTATCGCCAATTCGAATCAGAGCGAACCCGCCCGGCGCGCGAGCTATTGGAGCGCATTCCGCTCGATGATGTGCGCTTTGCCACTGATCTTGGTTGCGGACCCGGCAACAGCACTGAGTTACTGGCACAAGCCTGGCCGGAGGCGAAGATAACCGGCATTGACAGCTCTGCTGCAATGCTAGAGCAGGCGCGCGAACGTCTCCCCAATTGCCATTTCCTGCAGGCCGATATTCGTCGCTGGCAGGCCGAACAGCCACAGCAGGTCATCTATGCTAATGCCTCGCTGCAGTGGTTGACCGAGCATCACACCTTGCTGCCGCATCTGGTTGATCAATTGGCCATCGGTGGCGCGTTAGCGATTCAGATGCCCGATAATCTTGAAGAACCGTCGCACCGTTTGATGCGTGAAGTGGCGGCGAATGAAAAATGGCAGGCGCTGATTTCGCCACAAGCGGCGGATCGCAAACGTCTGCTAACCACCGATCGCTATTACGATCTGCTAACTGATGCGGGTTGCCAGGTTGATATCTGGCGCACTACTTATTATCACCCGATGGCAGATGCGCAGGGCATCATTACCTGGTTGCGTGCCACCGGGCTGCGTCCTTTCCTCGCGGGGCTGGATGAAACGCAGCAGGCAGCATTTCTCCATGATTATCATCAGGCACTCATTCCGGCTTACCCCGCACGCAGTAACGGCCAGGTTTTGTTAGCGTTCCCGCGTCTGTTTATGGTTGCAGTGAAAACAGGTTGAGGTATCTGGAAGCCACTACGCAGAAATGATGCCTGAAGGTTGAAAAGGGCTTTTCGGCGCACCATTTACTGCTAACGTGAAGCGCCACAACGGGAGAAGGCGATGAACGATGAACAGTTACAGCAGCTAAGTCACCGCATTGGCGAACAGCTGAAGAGACGTCAGGCAACGGTGACCGCTGCAGAATCCTGCACCGGCGGCTGGATTGCGAAAGTATTTACTGATATCAGCGGCAGTTCTGCCTGGTTTGAGCGCGGTTTCGTCACTTACAGCAATGAAGCTAAGCAGCAGATGGTGGGCGTGCAGGACACTACGCTGCAGCAGCATGGCGCCGTAAGTGAACAGACGGTGCGTGAGATGGCTACCGGTGCGGCTAGAGCGGCGGCGGCAGAATACGCCATCGCCGTAAGCGGTATTGCCGGTCCGGAGGGTGGCACGCCCGATAAACCGGTGGGCACCGTGTGGTTTGCGATTGTGGGTCCAAAGGGGCGCGTATTAGCGCAGCGCCAGATCTTTGCTGGCGACCGTGATGCGGTGCGCCGTCAGTCAGTGGCCTGGGCGCTGCAAACGCTGCTTGATGAATTTCTGATAAATTAAACTTGATACTGTATGACCATACAGTATAATTAGCGGCAACAGAACGAGCGACATACTTGATGTCGACTCACCCAGCATGATTAGGAGTGGAAATGGCGATCGACGAGAACAAACAGAAGGCTTTAGCTGCCGCACTGGGCCAGATTGAGAAGCAATTTGGTAAAGGCTCCATCATGCGCTTGGGTGAAGACCGCTCAATGGATGTCGAAACCATCTCTACCGGCTCACTGTCACTGGATATCGCGCTGGGCGCGGGTGGCTTGCCGATGGGCCGTATCGTTGAGATTTACGGACCGGAATCTTCGGGTAAAACCACGCTGACGCTGCAGGTTATTGCTTCTGCACAGCGCAAAGGTAAAACCTGTGCCTTTATCGATGCTGAGCACGCACTGGATCCGGTGTACGCGAAAAAACTGGGCGTTGATATCGATAACCTGCTGTGTTCACAGCCGGATACCGGTGAGCAAGCGCTGGAGATCTGTGATGCGCTGGCGCGTTCAGGCGCAGTTGACGTCATCATCGTCGACTCCGTGGCGGCGCTGACGCCGAAAGCGGAAATCGAAGGTGAGATCGGCGATTCGCACATGGGGCTGGCCGCTCGTATGATGAGCCAGGCAATGCGTAAGCTGGCGGGTAACCTGAAGCAGTCCAACACGCTGCTGATCTTCATCAACCAGATTCGTATGAAGATTGGTGTGATGTTCGGTAACCCGGAAACCACAACCGGCGGTAACGCGCTGAAATTCTATGCTTCTGTTCGTCTGGATATCCGCCGTATCGGTGCGATTAAAGAGGGCGACGAAGTGGTAGGTAGCGAAACCCGCGTGAAAGTTGTGAAGAACAAAATTGCGGCACCGTTTAAACAAGCTGAATTCCAAATCATGTACGGCGAAGGTATCAACACCTTTGGCGAGCTGGTGGATCTTGGCGTGAAGCACAAACTGGTTGAGAAAGCCGGTGCGTGGTACAGCTACAACGGTGAGAAGATTGGTCAGGGTAAAGCTAACTCCACCAACTTCCTTAAAGAGAACCCGGCGATTGCGAATGAAATCGACAAGAAGCTGCGTGACTTACTGTTAAGTGGTGATGTTGCCGCCGCAGACACCGCGAAAATCCCCGCTGATGATCGCGAAGAAGCCAGCGAAACCAACGAAGATTTCTAAAATATTAACGGGAGCAGAGATGCTCCCGTTTTGCTTTTCCCCGCCAGCGCTTTTCCTCTCTGCCTTCTTGCTTTACCCTGCGACCCTGCACGACTGTTAGAACAAGGTTGATCCTATGTCATCGTCACCATCTGCGGCACCAGTGCCAACATATTCCCGTTTGCTCGACCGTGCGATGCGTATTCTTTCGCAGCGCGATCACAGCCGCGAAGAGCTGAAGCGTAAGTTGCAGCTCTCTTCCCAACGTGCGGCCTATCTGCAGCAGCAGGAAAACACGCCAATTCCCGACGAGTTACTGGAAAAAGTGCTCGACTGGTGTCAGGAGAGCGGTTGGCTCAACGATGAGCGCTTTACCGAACGCTTTATTCAGAGCCGTGCGCGTAAGGGATATGGGCCACAGCGCGTGCGGATGGAGTTGCAGCAAAAAGGCATTGGGCGCGATGAGATCAATCAAGCGCTGTTCGATACCGAAGTGGACTGGAGCCAGTGCGCAGCCGATCTTGCCAAACGCAAATTTGGCGAACCCCTGCCGCAAACCTGGGCCGAGAAAAGCAAGGTACAGCGTTTTTTGATGTCGAAAGGCTTTATGATGGAAGATATTCAGGCTGTTTTCAGAAATAGTGACGACTGAAAGGCGATGTGATTTTACTTCCCACTGAAGAAAATTTATCTTATTCCCACTTTTTGTTCCTCAGTCAGCGGCAGGCCGGATGGATAGGGTTTGCCAGCGAAAGGGAACGTTCGTTAGCGTGATTCCAGGAATTTTATGAGCAAGAGCACTGCTGAGATCCGTCAAGCGTTTCTCGACTTTTTTCATAGCAAGGGACATCAGGTTGTAGCCAGCAGCTCCCTCGTACCGAACAACGACCCGACTTTGCTGTTTACCAATGCGGGGATGGTCCAGTTTAAAGACGTTTTCCTCGGTCAGGATAAGCGCGACTACGCGCGTGCAACGACGTCACAGCGTTGTGTGCGTGCCGGCGGCAAGCATAACGACCTCGAAAACGTGGGCTACACGGCACGTCACCACACCTTCTTTGAAATGTTGGGCAACTTCAGCTTTGGTGATTACTTCAAGAAAGAAGCGATCGCTTATGCATGGGAACTGCTGACGGGTGAGCAGTGGTTTAAGCTGCCTAAAGAGCGCCTGTGGGTGACCGTCTATGAAACAGACGATGAAGCCTTCGAAATCTGGGCTAACGAAATTGGTGTGCCGCGTGAGCGCATTATCCGTATCGGTGACAACAAAGGCAGCGCCTACGCATCAGATAACTTCTGGCAGATGGGCGACACCGGTCCTTGCGGTCCATGCACCGAAATTTTCTTCGATCACGGTGATCATATCTGGGGTGGCCCGCCGGGCAGCCCGGAAGAAGATGGCGATCGTTACATCGAGATCTGGAACATCGTCTTCATGCAGTTCAACCGTCAGGCCGACGGCACCATGGAGCCGCTGCCGAAACCGTCAGTGGATACCGGCATGGGTCTGGAGCGTATTGCTGCGGTGTTGCAGCACGTTAACTCCAACTATGAAATTGATCTGTTTGCCAAATTGATCAAGTCGGTTGCGCAGGTAACGGGCGCAACCGATCTGGATAACAAGTCGCTGCGCGTTATCGCTGACCATATTCGCTCTTGTGCCTTCCTGATCGCCGATGGCGTAATCCCATCGAACGAAAACCGCGGCTATGTATTGCGTCGCATCATTCGTCGCGCGGTGCGTCACGGCAATATGCTGGGTGCGAAAGAAGCCTTCTTCTACAAGCTGGTTGCGCCACTGATTGAGGTGATGGGTGCTGCAGGCGAAGATCTGAAGCGTCAGCAGAAGCATGTTGAAAACGCGCTGAAGAACGAAGAAGAGCAGTTTGCTAAAACGCTGGAGCGTGGACTTGCTTTGCTGGATGAAGAACTGGCCAAGCTGCAGGGCGATACGCTTGATGGCGAAACGGTGTTCCGTCTGTACGATACCTTCGGTTTCCCGGCGGATTTGACCGCTGACGTGTGCCGTGAGCGCAATCTGAAGATCGATGAAGCGGGTTTTGAAGCCGCGATGGAGCAGCAGCGTCAGCGTGCGCGTGAAGCCAGTGGTTTTGGTGCCGACTATAACAATGTCATTCGCATCGATGCCGCAACCGACTTTAAAGGCTATGACCATCTGGAACTGAATGCGACAGTCGAAGCACTGTTCGTCGACGGTCAGCAAGTTGAGCAGATTAGCGCAGGTCAGGACGCAGTGGTTGTGCTGGACGAAACGCCGTTCTACGGCGAGTCAGGTGGACAGGTTGGCGATACCGGCGTGCTGGCTGGGCAGAATGCTGAATTTAGCGTTCAGGATACTCAGAAGTATGGTAAAGCGATTGGTCATATCGGTAAGCTGAGCAGCGGTCAGTTACGCGTTGGTGACCGTTTGCATGCGCAGGTTGATGAAACGCGTCGCGCACGCATCCGTTTGAATCACTCCGCCACGCACTTGCTGCATGCAGCACTGCGTCAGGTGTTGGGGGATCACGTAGGACAGAAAGGCTCGCTGGTTAACGATAAATACCTGCGTTTCGACTTCTCTCATTTTGAAGCCATGAAACCGCAGGAAATCCGTCAGGTTGAGGATATTGTTAACGCGCAGATTCGGCGCAACCTTGCCGTTGAGACCGAAATCATGGATCTCGATGACGCAAAACAGAAGGGCGCAATGGCGCTGTTTGGTGAGAAATACGATCAGCGCGTACGTGTGCTGACCATGGGCGATTTCTCTACCGAACTCTGTGGTGGTATCCACGCGCTGCGTACCGGTGATATTGGCTTGTTCCGCATTCAGTCTGAATCAGGCACTGCTGCAGGTGTACGCCGCATTGAAGCCGTAACCGGCGAAGGTGCGTTGGCACAAGTCAATGCGCAGAGCCAACAGCTGCTGGATGTGGCGCAATTGGTGAAAGCCAATAGCAGTAACCTGAATGAGAAGGTGCGCGGCCTGGTTGATCACGTCCGTGCGCTGGAAAAAGAGTTGCAGCAACTGCGCGATCAGCAAGCTGCGCAGGAAAGCGCTTCACTGAGCAGTAAGGCGGTTGACGTTAAAGGCACGAAGTTGCTGGTCAGTGAACTGAGCAACGTTGAGCCGAAAATGTTGCGTACCATGGTTGACGACCTGAAGAACCAGTTAACGTCTGCCATTATCGTGCTGGCAACGGTTGATGATGGCAAAGTTTCACTGATTGCGGGTGTGACCAAAGATCTCACTGACCGTGTAAAAGCCGGCGAGCTGATTGGCGAACTTGCTTCTCAGGTTGGTGGTAAAGGCGGTGGTCGCCCAGATATGGCTCAGGCCGGCGGTACAAATCCGCAGGCGCTGGCTGGCGCGCTGGCAGGCGTGCAGGAATGGGTCAGTAACCGACTGTAACGTATAAAACTTCGCATTGTGATAAGCGCCAGAAGCCCGTTTTCTGGCGCTTTTTTAACGCGGTGCACACCAGGTAATGACAAAGTCCGGTTGATGTAGTGTATTTCGGCTAAACTAACTATCAGCAGAATGTATTGGCATGGCGAAGCACAATGGTGTATTTGTCATAGGCATTGTTCAGCGTTATATGATGGATACGGCCGGGAGACCGAACAAGCCCGACTCTTTTAATCTTTCAAGGAGCAAAGAATGCTTATTCTAACTCGTCGAGTTGGTGAAACCCTCATGATTGGCGATGAGGTGACTGTAACGGTGCTGGGTGTTAAAGGTAACCAGGTCCGCATTGGTGTTAACGCGCCTAAAGAAGTTTCGGTACATCGCGAAGAGATCTATCAGCGTATTCAAGCCGAAAAAACTCAAGCCTCGAGTTACTAACGGATTCAGCGCCTCGCTCCTGAGCGAGGCGCTACCGGTTTTTCCCCTCCAGTCCTGCACATCTCCCGCTTTTCTTTCTCAATCCCTCAATTCTTTTAACGCCCATTTGTGTTCTCAAGCAGGCTTTCTTTGTTGATAAATCACTCTTTTTGTCGCTAAAGCATCCGAATTGAGTGTCATTTGTGCAATCAAACAAAAGGCTGGAAATAAATGTTTGACTTATAAGTCCGGGAAAGTAATATGTGCGCCACGCAGTGCCGATGAGCAGAAACAAGTTCAGAAGCACGGTTCGGAAGAACGCGTAAGGTGAGGTGGCCGAGAGGCTGAAGGCGCTCCCCTGCTAAGGGAGTATGCGGTCAAAAGCTGCATCCGGGGTTCGAATCCCCGCCTCACCGCCATTTCCGATGCATCCATAGCTCAGCTGGATAGAGTACTCGGCTACGAACCGAGCGGTCGGAGGTTCGAATCCTCCTGGATGCACCATTCGGAATGGTGAAGTAAGAGTGAACGAGCAGTTCCTTTCATGGTGAGTTGTTAGCACCCTGCGTTGTACAAGAATTAACTCGATGCATCCATAGCTCAGCTGGATAGAGTACTCGGCTACGAACCGAGCGGTCGGAGGTTCGAATCCTCCTGGATGCACCATTCTTCGTATCATCCTCAGGTTGTTTCAGTTAGTCCATCGTAAGAAAACCTCAATGCATCCATAGCTCAGCTGGATAGAGTACTCGGCTACGAACCGAGCGGTCGGAGGTTCGAATCCTCCTGGATGCACCATTCCTCTTCAAACTTCTCAAAATTTTCTTCAGCAGTAACTCGATGCATCCATAGCTCAGCTGGATAGAGTACTCGGCTACGAACCGAGCGGTCGGAGGTTCGAATCCTCCTGGATGCACCATCTCTTCTTCGATACCTACCTGTTTTTGACTCTCAGTTTCTGAATCCTGCGGCAATCAAATCAACTTGTAAAAAAATCGCTGAATTTACCGGCGTTTATCCACGGCATTGCACTCTGACCTTTTTCTGAAAACGAAAAAAACTAATGCTTTCAAAGCATTTGCGGTTAAGCGCGCCTGGCGACAACCTGAGCGCATTACGCTAAAGTAATGGCTCATTTTGTGGTGCTCGATGGAGTGACAATGTACGACCAATATGACGCCCTGATTTTCGATATGGACGGCACAATTTTGGATACTGAGCCGACACATCGAAAAGCCTGGCAGCAGGTGCTTGGCCGCTATGGTTTCATCATGGATGAAGAGAAAATGGTGGGCTTCAATGGCGCTCCAACCTGGCAACTGGCGCAGTTCATTCTTGAGCAGAACAATGCAACGCACGATCCGCATCTGCTGGCGGCGGAAAAAACCGCTGCACTGAAAGCGATGTTGCTGGATGACGTGCGTCCGCTGCCGTTGATGGACGTGGTAAAGGCTTATCATGGTCGCCGTCCGATGGCGGTGGGTACCGGCAGTGAACACAGCCTGGCAAAAGCCTTGCTCGAAGAGTTAGGTGTTTACCACCTGTTTGATGCGGTTGTCGGAGCGGATGACGTACAGCGTCACAAGCCGCAGCCGGATACCTTTTTACGCTGCGCTGAATTAATGGGGATCGCGCCCGAGCGCTGTGTAGTGTTTGAGGATGCTGACTTCGGCGTACAAGCCGCCAAAGCAGCAGGCATGGACGTGGTTGATGTCCGTTTACTGTGAATGAATTTCTGACCTATGGATCGTTATTCGGCAGCAGCTTCCTGAGTGCGACTCTGTTACCGGGAAGCTCGGAAGCGGTGCTGGTTGCACTGCTGATCGCCAAAAAAGGTTCGGTTTATGGATTGTTATTGGCTGCATCAGTGGGAAACACGCTGGGTGGCCTGACCAACATTCTTCTTGGTCGCCTGATGCCGCCAAAAGGGCAAGGGCGATGGCACGACACAGCAATGACGTGGTTACACCGATTAGGACCTGCAGCACTGATTTTTAGCTGGCTGCCGGTAGTGGGCGACTTACTCTGCGTGCTCGCAGGTTGGTTGCGCTTTGCCTGGCTGCCTTCGGTGCTGTTCCTCGCCATTGGTAAAACGCTGCGTTATATCGTTATCGCGACCGCCACATTACAAACAATGCAATGGTGGCATTGATTCGCACAGATTCGAGGCTACGGCTAACATTATGCTGAACAAAAATAAATTATTAACACAGCGGGAGGTTAACGTGATCCCGGACGTATCTAAGGCACTTTCCTGGCTGGAGGCGCATCCTGACGCGTTAAAGGGTATCGGCCGTGGTATTGAGCGCGAATCATTACGCGTAAAACCCGATGGTCACCTGGCAACCACAGGACATCCTGAGTCACTCGGTTCAGCACTCAAGCATGATTGGATCACCACCGATTTTGCCGAAACGCTGATGGAGTTCATCACGCCGGTTGATCAGAGCATCGATCGTTCACTGGCGTTTCTGCGCGATATTCACCGCCATGTGGCGCGTGAGTTAGGCGAGGAGCGCTTGTGGCCTTTCAGCATGCCGGGCTTCATTGATGACGTTGATAGCATTGAGCTGGCGCAGTATGGCAGCTCCAACATCGGCAAAATGAAAACGCTGTATCGTCAGGGGCTGAAGAATCGCTATAGCGCGCTGATGCAGATTATCTCTGGCGTGCACTACAACTTCTCGCTGCCGCTGTCGTTCTGGCAGGAGTGGGCGGATGTGAAAGATGCCGAAAGCGGTAAAGAGACCATCTCTGCCGGCTATCTGCGTTTGATTCGCAACTACTATCGTTTCGGCTGGGTCATTCCGTATCTGTTCGGTGCATCGCCAGCGATCTGCTCCTCGTTCCTGCAAGGGCGTGAGAGCAATCTGCCGTTTGAAAGTGATGGCAAAGGCACGCTGTGG
The DNA here is from genome assembly GCF_013385945.1 of Pantoea sp. B9002. Lineage (NCBI taxonomy): Bacteria > Pseudomonadati > Pseudomonadota > Gammaproteobacteria > Enterobacterales > Erwiniaceae > Pantoea > Pantoea sp. B9002. The sequence goes on along the minus strand of NZ_JACAPA010000059.1, from coordinate 17,445 downwards.
CTGCCTCACGCCACCTCACTGCGCCTGAGCGACCTCGGTTATACCAACAAATCGCAGAGCGGTTTGGGTATCACTTTTAACTCGCTGGAAGGTTATGTTGCAGCGCTGAAAGCGGCGATTAAAACGCCGTCGGAAGAGTATGCCGCTATGGGCACCAAAGATGCCGATGGCAACTGGCTGCAGCTGAACACCAACGTGCTGCAGATTGAAAACGAGCTGTACGCGCCGATTCGTCCAAAACGCGTTACGCGTTCAGGCGAAGCACCCTCTGATGCGCTGCTGCGTGGCGGTATCGAATACATCGAAGTGCGTTCGCTGGACATCAACCCCTTCTCCGCGATTGGTGTGGATGCCGATCAGGCGCGCTTCCTCGATCTGTTCCTGATTTGGTGTACGCTGGCGGATGCGCCAGAAATGAGCGCGGATGAGCTGCTGTGTACGCGCAAAAACTGGAACCGCGTGGTGATGGAAGGGCGTAAGCCTGGCCAGGTCATTGCTGTAGGTTGCAGCGAAAAAGAACATACGCTGGTTGAAGTGGGTAAAGCGCTGTTTGCCGATCTGCGTCGCGTGGCGGAAGTGCTCGACAGCAATCACGGCAACACGCAATATCAACAGGTTTGCGATCAACTGGTGGCATCTTTCGACGATCCTGAGCTAACCTATTCGGCGCGCATCCTGCATGCGATTAAAGAAAACGGTTTGACCGGCGCGGGCGTGGCATTGGCAGAGCAATATCGTCATCTGCTGTGTGAAGAGTCGTTAGAGATTCTGACTGAAGAAGATTTTAGCCGTCAGGCGCTGGAGTCGGTGCAGGCACAAGAGAAGCTGGAACAGAGCGATACGCTGGATTTCGAAAGCTACCTTGCGGGTCGCGAAGGCTAGAAAAGAAAATGGCCACATCAATGTGGCCAAAATAAACATCTCTGTTGTCAGGGATGATGATAACAAATGCGCGTCTTTCATATATTCAGACGCTGGACGAACAGAAAAGTTTCATCGTTTTAAAAAAAATCTCAAAACAGGAGGTGACGTATGCCACTACTGGATAGTTTTACTGTTGATCACACCATCATGGGCGCACCTGCAGTACGCGTAGCAAAAACCATGAAAACTCCGCATGGCGATACCATCACCGTTTTCGACCTGCGTTTTTGCCGTCCGAATATTGAAATTCTGACTGAGCGTGGCATTCATACGCTGGAGCACCTGTTTGCTGGCTTCATGCGTAATCACCTGAATGGTGATGGCGTTGAAATCGTCGACATCTCTCCAATGGGTTGCCGCACCGGCTTCTACATGAGTTTGATTGGTACGCCTGACGAGCAGCGTGTAGCGAAAGCCTGGAAAGGCGCGATGGAAGATGTTCTGAAGGTCAAAGAGCAGGGCCAGATTCCTGAGCTGAACGAATATCAGTGCGGCAGCTACAAACTGCACTCACTGGATGAAGCGCAGCAGATCGCGCGTAATGTGCTGGCTCACGACATCGGCGTGAACCGCAACGAAGATTTGAAGCTGCCAGCTGAAAAGCTGAAAGAGCTGCACATCTAGTTGAGACACCATGAAAAACGCCGCGATAATCGCGGCGTTTTTGTTTGCAGGCTTAGGAGCCGATGGAGGATTTCAGTGCGTGGTGCGGCGTGATGCGCACCTGCTTCACCATGTTGTCCTGCACATCAAGGATATCGATATCGTAGGCGCCAATCGTAACGCGGGTATCGACCAGCGGAATCTCTTCCAGTGCTTCCAGCAGCATGCCGTTAATGGTACGCGCATCCTCTTCCGGCAGCGTCCAGTTAAAGGCTTTGTTGATTTCACGTACATTGGCGCTGCCTTCAATCAATACCGAACCATCATTCTGCGGCATCACTTCTTCGGCCAGCGACGGTGACATTGAGGTGGTGAAGTCGCCGACGATCTCTTCCAGGATATCTTCGATCGTCACTAAGCCTTTAACATCGCCATATTCATCAACCACCATGCCGACTTTCTTTTTGTTACGCTGAAATTTAACCAGCTGCACGTTAAGCGGCGTGCCTTCCGGTACATAGTAAATCTCATCAGCAGCACGCAGCAGGCGATCTTTGTTGAACTCTTTCTTCTCGGTCATCATGCGCCAGGCTTCACGCACGCGCAGCATGCCAACACAGTCATCCAGTGAATCGCGGAACAGGACGATACGTCCATGCGGCGAATGACTTAGCTGGCGCTCAATCGATTTCCAGTCATCATTGACGTTGATGCCGACGATCTCATTGCGCGGCACCATGATGTCATCCACGCTGACTTTCTCCAGATCAAGCACCGATAGCAGCATGTCCTGATTACGCCGCGACATCAGCGAGCGCGACTCATGCACAATGGTACGCAACTCTTCTTTGCTTAACGCCGAACTGATGGAACCGTCAGTTTTAATGCCCACCATGCGCATCAAAATGCGGGTAATGGTATTCAGCAGCCACACCAGCGGCAGCATTACATATTGCAGCGGAGCCAGTAACACGCTACTGGGATAGGCCACTTTTTCCGGATAGAGCGCCGCGACCGTTTTCGGCAGCACTTCAGCAAATACCAGCACCACAAAAGTCAGAATACCGGTGGCAATCGCAACGCCGGCATCGCCATACAGGCGCATACCGACAATAGTGCCGAGTGCGGAGGCGAGAATATTCACGAGGTTGTTGCCGATTAAAACCAGGCTGATCAGGCGGTCGGGACGACGCAGAAGTTTTTCCACCCGACGCGCGCCGCGATTGCCGCTTTTGGCTTTATGGCGCAGTTTGTAACGATTGAGTGTCATCATGCCGGTCTCTGAACCGGAGAAATAGGCAGAGACCAGCACCATGATGACCAGCGTAATGATCAGCGTGGTGGTTGAAACGTGTTCCAACACAAAATCCTTAGTGAGAGGTGAGCAGGTGCTGAAGCACGCGACTGCCGAAGTAGGCCATGGTTAGCAGCAATGCGCCGCCACAGTTAAACCACACGACGCGGCGTCCGCGCCAGCCTTCACGATAGTGTCCCCAAAGCAGAACGATGTAGACAAACCAGGCAATGATGGAGAGAACCGCTTTATCCACATTCTCAGCGCTAAACAGGTTATGCATGAAGAGCAAACCGGTGCACAGCACCAGCGTCAACAGCACAACACCAATCTGCGTGATGTGGAACATTTTGCGCTCAATGCTGAGCAGCGGCGGCATATCCTGAGTGAAAGCCAGTTTCTTATTTTTCAACTGGTAATCGATCCACGCCAGCTGCAGCGCATACAGTGCCGCGATGATCAGCGTGGCATAGGCAAACAGCGACAGGCCGATGTGAACCATCATGCCCGGCGTGGTTTCCAGATGCGTAATAAAGGCATTCGGCACAAATGTGGCAAAGGCCAGGTTAATCAACGCAAAGCTGTAAACAATCGGCAGCAGCAACCAGCCACGATTGCGCGAGGCGACAATCGTCATGATGGCGCAAATCAGCAGGCTAACCAGCGAGCCGATATTGAGCAGGCTGAGGTTTTGCCCGTTATCAACAGCAAAAATGCGCTGCTGCAGGGCAACGGCGTGCGCAATCAGCGCCACGCAGGCAGAAAGCACAGCAAAACGACGCCAGCCACCGTTGCGTTTAAGCAGGCTGGGAATGATCAATGCAAGGCTGAGGGAGTAGGCGAACAGCGCCACGATCGCGAAAACGAACATAGATCCTTTCAGGTATCGGTCAGATAAGGAAAAAAGCAGTATAGCGCCAGCAGCAGCAGGCTCCAAACGATCTGACGGTCAATTGCAGAGATCGCTTCGTCTTCGTGTTATAATCCGCCGCATTGTGTCGCCTATGGCGGCCTCGCTACGGTTCTAAGTGAGAGAGCATGTTTGATAATTTAACCGATCGTTTGTCGCAAACCCTGCGCAATATCAGCGGCCGCGGAAGGCTGACCGAAGACAACATCAAAGATACGCTGCGTGAAGTACGCATGGCGCTGCTGGAAGCCGACGTTGCGCTGCCGGTAGTGCGTGAATTTATTAATCGCGTGAAAGAGGCCGCCGTTGGCCACGATGTGAACAAAAGCCTGACGCCAGGCCAGGAGTTCATCAAAATCGTGCGCAACGAACTGGTTGCGGCGATGGGCGCTGAAAATAATGCGCTCAATCTGAATGCTCAGCCGCCAGCCGTGGTGCTGATGGCAGGTTTGCAAGGTGCCGGTAAAACCACCAGCGTGGCGAAACTGGGTAAATTCTTGCGTGAGAAGCATAAGAAGAAAGTGCTGGTGGTTTCTGCTGACGTTTATCGCCCTGCGGCGATTAAACAGCTGGAAACCCTGGCTGAGCAGGTCGGCGTGGATTTCTGTCCGTCTGATCTGAGCCAAAAGCCGGTCGATATTGTTCAGAACGCGCTGAAACAAGCCAAAGTGCAATTCTACGATGTGCTGCTGGTGGATACCGCCGGTCGTTTGCACGTCGATGAAGCGATGATGGACGAAATAAAACAGGTACACGCCGCGATCAATCCGGTGGAAACCCTGTTTGTGGTCGATGCCATGACCGGTCAGGATGCCGCCAACACGGCGAAAGCCTTCAACGAAGCGCTGCCGCTGACCGGTGTGATCCTGACTAAAGTTGATGGTGATGCGCGCGGTGGTGCGGCGCTGTCGATTCGTCACATTACCGGCAAGCCAATCAAATTTATGGGGATGGGTGAGAAGACCGAAGCGCTGGAAGCTTTCTATCCAGAGCGTATCGCGTCGCGCATTCTCGGCATGGGCGATGTTCTGTCGCTGATCGAAGATATTGAGAGCAAAGTTGACCGCGATCAGGCGGAGAAACTGGCGAAGAAACTGAAAACCGGCGACGGTTTTGATCTCAACGACTTCCTTGAGCAGTTGAAGCAGATGCGCAACATGGGCGGCATGGCGAGCCTGATGGGCAAGCTGCCGGGCATGGGGCAACTGCCTGACAACGTGAAATCGCAGATGGATGACAAAGTGCTGGTTCGCATGGAAGCCATCATCAATTCGATGACGCGTAAAGAGCGTGAGAAGCCAGAAATTATCAAGGGTTCGCGCAAACGTCGTATTGCGCTGGGCTCAGGCATGCAGGTGCAAGACGTCAACCGACTGCTGAAACAGTTTGATGATATGCAGCGCATGATGAAGAAAATGAAGAAAGGCGGCATGGCCAAAATGATGCGTGGCATGAAAGGTATGATGCCGCCTGGATTCCCTGGTCGCTAAGGCGGCCGCAGAGAAAGCCGGTTATTTGACACACTCAGGTTGCTTTTTGCGCCAAAATGAGTAAAATTTTCGGGCTTTTTATATCGCGCTCGGGCCCCGTTCCTCGATGGGGCCCGAGCGCTTTATTAACTAATGAGGATGTTATGGTAACAATTCGTTTGGCACGTCACGGCGCTAAAAAGCGTCCGTTCTATCAGGTCGTCGTCACTGACAGCCGCAATGCTCGTAACGGTCGTTTCATCGAGCGCGTAGGTTTCTTCAACCCGATCGCTTCTGGTCAGGCTGAAGGTCTGCGTCTGGATCTGGACCGTATTGAGCACTGGGTTGGCCAGGGCGCAACGCTTTCTGATCGCGTTAACGCGCTGATCAAAGAAGCAAAGAAAGCAGCTTAATCTGTCACGGTGGTGAGCATGAGCATTAAACCTGCCGGGCAGCCTCCCGTTAACCCGATTGTATTGGGAAAAATGGGCGCGGCTTACGGAATTCGGGGTTGGCTCAAAGTGTTTTCCTCCACTGAAGACGCTGAAAGCATCTTCGACTACCAACCTTGGTTCATCCAGCGCGCCGGTAAATGGCAGCAGGTCGAACTCGAGGGCTGGAAGCACCACAATCAGGACCTGATCATCAAAGTCAAAGGCATTGACGATCGGGATGCTGCGGCACAGTTGACCAATTGCGAAATTACGGTCGACTCCACGCAGCTGCCGGCGCTGGAAGCAGGCGATTACTACTGGAAAGACCTTATGGGTATGAAAGTAGTGAACCTCGAAGGCTACGAGATGGGCAAAGTCATTGATTTGATGGAAACCGGATCGAACGACGTTCTCGTCGTTAAGGCAAACCTGAAGGATGCATTCGGTGCGCAAGAGCGGTTAATTCCGTTTCTTGATGAACAGGTTATCAAGAAAGTCGATCTCTCTACTGGCCTTATTGAAGTAGATTGGGATCCTGGTTTTTGATCTCCGGACAATCCGGTAACGTAACGGCGAACGCGATGTGGATTGGTGTTATTAGCCTGTTTCCAGAGATGTTTCGCGCTATTACCGAGTACGGGGTAACTGGCCGGGCAGTAAAAAATGGCCTGCTCGACATTCAAAGCTGGAGTCCTCGTGACTTCACGCATGACCGGCACCGTACCGTGGACGATCGTCCTTACGGCGGCGGACCGGGAATGTTGATGATGGTGCAACCCTTACGGGACGCCATCTCCGCAGCGAAAGCGGCGGCGGGAGAAGGCGTTAAGGTGATTTATCTTTCACCTCAGGGACGCAAACTGGACCAACAGGGCGTTTGCGAACTGGCGACCCATCAGAAGTTGATTCTGGTGTGTGGTCGCTACGAAGGGATAGATGAGCGCGTGATTCACACTGAGATTGATGAAGAATGGTCAATCGGTGATTACGTTCTCAGTGGCGGTGAGCTGCCAGCCATGACGTTGATTGACTCGGTCGCCCGGTTTATTCCCGGCGTATTGGGAAAGCAGGCGTCAGCCGATGAGGATTCGTTCTCGGATGGTTTGCTGGATTGCCCGCACTACACCCGACCTGAAGTGTTAGAAGGGATGGAAGTTCCGCCAGTTTTACTGTCGGGCAACCATGCCGATATTCGCCGCTGGCGCCTGAAACAGTCGTTAGGCCGTACCTGGCTAAGAAGACCTGAACTTCTGGAAAACCTGGCTCTGACTGAAGAGCAAGCACGGTTGCTAAATGAGTTCCAGCGTGAACATCAGCAGCAACAAAACGATGAGGCGGGAGAGTAATCTTCCCTCACTATCAGTTTACCCAGGATAAGAGATTTAATTATGAGCAACATTATCAAGCAACTTGAACAAGAGCAGATGAAGCAGGACGTACCTTCATTCCGTCCGGGTGATTCCGTGGAAGTGAAAGTATGGGTCGTAGAAGGTTCTAAGAAGCGTCTGCAGGCATTCGAGGGCGTGGTTATCGCTATTCGTAACCGCGGTCTGCATTCTGCATTCACTGTTCGTAAGATTTCTAACGGCGAAGGTGTTGAGCGTGTCTTCCAGACTCACTCTCCAGTAATTGACAGCATTGCTGTTAAACGTCGTGGTGCTGTGCGTAAAGCCAAACTGTATTACCTGCGTGAGCGTACCGGTAAGTCAGCTCGTATCAAAGAGCGTCTTGGCGCGTAAGCGACTTCTCAAAGTTAATAGCAAACAAGGGGTTGGCCATTTGGCCAGCCCCTTTTTTTATGGGCGTAAAAGGGCGCAGGATAATATCCAGTGTGGGCAGTGTATGTTTCCTGAAAATAATGAAAATCAAAATGTTAGACCATACTTTTAGCGCAAGACTTCATCAGATTACAATGTTGTGTAATCTTTAGTTTACACGTGCATGTTACTGCTATGTTTTATATATTTATGATTTATATAATTATTTTATCGTTTCATGGGTTTTTTATTTAATGTGGTAATAAATGTGTACATCAGTGGATTGCAAGATGTACATGGTGTGATAAAGTAAGCGCCATCCTCAGTGAGGATCCCAAACCGCATAAACGAGTAAAAAGGATCGCAATCATGCAAAAAGACGCGCTGAACAATGTGCATATCGCCGACGAACAAATTTTGATTACCCCGCAAGAGCTGAAAGCCAAATTCCCGCTCACTGCGGCGCAGGAAGCGCAAATTGCGTCTTCTCGCCAAACCATTGCCGACATTATTGCGGGCCGCGATCCGCGCCTATTGGTGGTTTGTGGTCCTTGTTCAATTCACGATACCGAAGCCGCACTTGCCTATGCCCGTCAGTTGCAATCTCTCTCTGCACAATTGAAGGATCAGCTGTACATCGTTATGCGCGTTTATTTTGAAAAACCTCGAACCACCGTCGGCTGGAAGGGGTTAATCAACGATCCTTACATGAACAACTCGTTTGATATGGAAGCAGGCCTGCATATTGCTCGTCAGCTGCTGGTTAATCTCGTGGAGATGGGTTTACCGCTGGCGACCGAAGCGCTGGATCCGAATAGCCCACAATACCTTGGCGATCTGTTTAGCTGGTCAGCGATCGGTGCGCGTACCACCGAATCACAAACCCACCGTGAAATGGCTTCAGGCCTTTCCATGCCGGTTGGTTTTAAAAATGGTACGGATGGCAGCCTTGGCACCGCGATTAACGCCATGCGCGCCGCCGCAATGCCGCACCGTTTTGTTGGCATCAATCAGGCTGGCCAGGTTTGCTTGCTGCAAACGCAGGGCAACCCAGATGGACACGTAATTTTGCGCGGCGGTAAAGCACCAAACTACGGTCCAGAAGATGTCGCTCAGTGTGAAAAAGAGATGCTGAAAGCGGGACTGCGTCCGGCCTTAATGATAGATTGCAGCCATGGTAATTCTAACAAAGACTATCGTCGCCAGCCTGGCGTAGCCGAATCGGCTATCGCGCAGATTAAAGATGGAAACCGTTCCATCATTGGCCTGATGTTGGAAAGCAACATTCATGAAGGCAACCAGTCTTCTGAACAGCCACGTAGCGAAATGAAATACGGTGTGTCCGTCACTGATGCCTGCATCAACTGGGAAACCACTGAAACGTTGCTGCGTGAAATCCATCAGGATCTGCAGGGAGTGCTGTCGGCGCGTCTGTCACACGAGGTGTAATGAGTCATGGTGGCTGAACTGACCGCGCTACGCGATCAAATCGATGAAGTAGATAAAGCACTGCTTGGGTTACTGGCAAAACGACTGGAGCTGGTAGCCGAAGTAGGGGAAGTTAAAAGCCGCTACGGTTTGCCGATCTATGTTCCTGAGCGTGAGGCCAGCATGCTGGCTTCCCGCCGCCAGGAAGCTGAAGCGCTCGGCGTGTCGCCGGACTTAATTGAAGATGTATTGCGTCGTTTGATGCGTGAATCCTATGCGCATGAAAATGACAAAGGCTTCAAAACGCTGTGTCCGACGCTGCGTCCGGTGGTCATTGTAGGTGGCCGCGGCCAGATGGGGCGTCTGTTTGAAAAGATGCTGACGCTTTCTGGCTATCAGGTCCGCATTCTGGATAAAGGCGATTGGGAACGCTCAGACGAGCTGCTGAAAGATGCGGGCATGGTGATCATCAGCGTGCCAATCCATCTGACCGAGCAAATCATCGGTGGGCTGCCGAAATTGCCAGAAGACTGCATTCTGGTCGATCTGGCCTCGGTGAAGAATCGCCCGCTGCAGGCGATGCTAGCCGCGCACACCGGACCGGTTCTGGGCTTGCATCCGATGTTTGGCCCGGACAGTGGCAGCCTGGCAAAGCAGGTTGTGGTTTGGTGTGATGGCCGTCAGCCGGAAGCTTATCAGTGGTTCCTCGAGCAGATTCAGGTTTGGGGCGCGCGGCTGCATCGTATCAGTGCCGTTGAGCACGACCAGAATATGGCGTTTATTCAGGCACTGCGTCACTTTGCGACTTTTGCTTATGGCCTGCATCTGGCGGAAGAGAACGTTAATCTGGATCAGCTGCTGGCGCTATCTTCACCGATATACCGCCTTGAACTGGCAATGGTTGGACGCCTGTTTGCGCAGGATCCACAGCTTTACGCGGACATCATCATGTCCTCGGAGAGTAATCTGGCGCTGATTAAACGTTACTACCAACGATTTGGCGATGCGATCAAATTGCTCGAGCAGGGCGATAAGCAGGCCTTTATCGATAGCTTCGAGCGCGTCGAACACTGGTTTGGTGATTACGCGAAACGCTTCCTGGTAGAAAGCAGAAGCATGCTGCGATCGGCGAACGATAGCCGACAGTAAAAACAAAAGGCATCCGTGAGGATGCCTTTTTGCTTAGAGGCGCGGCTCAACTGGCACCACATTCTCGCCTGGATAGCAGCCGAGAACCTTTAATGAACGGGTTAAGCCGCTCAACTCGGTTAACGCCAGCTGCATACTCTCTGATTGCAGATTGCCCTGCACATCAATATAAAACATCTCTTCCCATGGATTGCCGTTGATTGGACGGTTTTCCAGTTTGCTCATGATGAGGTCGTGGTTACGTAATACCATCAGCGCTTCAACCAATGCGCCCGCTTGTTGGCCCGTCGCCATGATCAGCGTTGTTTTCGCCGGAACCTGACCTGAAACCTCAATCGCTTTACGTGCCAGCACGATGAAGCGTGTATGGTTCTGCTGTTGATTGGCCAGGTTGCGCTCCAGTACCTGCAATCCATACAGCTCACCGCCCGCTTCGCTACCTAATGCGGCAACCTTTGGTGAATTCATCGCTGCCACTTTCTCCATCGCTGCAGCGGTGCTTTCGGTGTATTCGATTTTCCACTGCGGGAAGCGATTAATGAACTGGCTGCACTGTTGGAACGGCTGTGGATGGCTGTACACCGTTTCGATCTGCTGTAGATCGGTGCTGCCGTTGACAAGCACACAGTGCTCAATCGGAATGGTCAGTTCCCCCACAATCGATAGCGTGGTTTGCTGAAGCAGATCGTAAACGTCATTTATCGAACCCGAGCTGGTATTTTCAATCGGCATTACCGCGTAGTCCGCTTGTCCACTTTCCACCTGCTGGATGATGTCATGGAATTTCAGACAGCCGATCTCAACCATTGAATCAAAATGTCGGGTAGCGTATTTACGCGCCGCAAGATGTGAGTAAGAGCCTTTCGGACCGAGGAAGGCAATACGCGGAGCGTGCGCATGTGGATGGTTGAGATTCTTTTGCAGCAAAGCTTGCTGGGTAAGAACTGAATCTTCAATCACCAACTGAAACAGGCGGGTAATGTAATGCGCATCAAGCTGATGCTTTTTACCCAGTGAAATCAGGTTTTCCAGCAGAGCGCGCTCACGCTCAACGTCGCGGATTGGGCGATGCGTTGCCAGTTTGGCCTGTGCAACTTCAACAGCCAGTGTGCGACGCTCCGACAAAAGCGCTAAGAGTTTTTCATCAACGGCGCTGATTTTATCGCGTAATGCCAGCAGCGGATTTTCGGGATTCATAGGGCTCACCTGTAAAATGTCCAATAAAAAAGCCTCCCATTTGGGAGGCTTTGTTGTTCGTCTTCGCATTCATTTTCACATGACGAATCGCCTCCCAATCAGGGGAAGGTAAAAAAGAATGCGAAGAAGAACGGCAGATATTTCATGGTTGTTTCCATAAATGAAGTGGCTTGAGAGTAACCGCAGTGATTTAAAGCTGTCAATAAAAAACGCGCCCGGAGGCGCGTTACTAAAGATGTCTGTTTATTCCGTAGGAAGAAAATCTTTCACACTGCTGTTGGCGCGACGGGCTTCGGGTTTATGTTGCGCTTTATTGAGTTGTCGCTCCAGCTTGGCAATCAAGTCATTGATGGCCGTATACATATCATCATGTTTCGCGCTGGCAACCAGCGTTCCGTTAGGCGTATTAATGGTGGCATCAGCCACAAACTCCTTCGGCTCTTTCGATAACACAATGTGAGGGTTTATCAGATGTGTTTGCCATTTTTCCAGCTTGGCGAGACGCTCTTCAACGTGGTTACGGATGGCCTCGGTGATTTCCATTTGTTTGCTGGTAATGTTCAGAATCATAGTTAAACCTCTCTGTCATTTCCGTGTGGGTAGATCCAGCATACCGCGGATATTAAGAAAATGTGTGATCTAAATCACATTGAAATGTCACTTTTTGTCAATGCCGCTTAATTGTGAGAAAGGCCGGGAAAGTGGCGGGAAATGCTTGAAGACGGCGGGGGAAGGGCGCATGATTGGCTGGATAACCGCAGCGATAAATCTCTAAAACTACTGAGTTATCCCCAAAGTGACATAAAAAAAGCAGCCTTGTGGGCTGCTTTTTTGTGGGTGTAATAATCAGGACTGATTATTCGCCGCAATGATTTTTGCCACTTTGTCGGCTTCAGCCGTCAATTGCAGCTGGCGGTATGCATTTTCCATCAACGGCAACGCTTCATGAGTCGCCTCAGTATCCGGATAATCCTTCATCATTGTTTCCACGCGGTTAACAACAGCGACATAGGCACCGCGCTTGGTATAGAATTGCGCCACCGAGAGTTCATACTTCGCCAGGCGCTCTTTCAGGAATGCCAAACGTTTCTGCGCATCCGCAGCATATTGGCTGTTTGGATAACCGCGCAGTAATTGCGAGAAGTCACGGAAAGCATCACGAGCGTGCGTCGGATCACGATCGGAACGATCGATACCGAAGAAGCCCTGCAGTGCAGAATCATCCAGCGCCATATCCGTCAGACCTTTCATATAGATGACATAGTCGATATTCGGATGAGTTGGATTCAGACGCATAAAGCGAGATATAGCGGCTTGCGCCAGTGGCAGATCGGCATTTTTGTAATACGCGTAGATCAAATCCAGCTGTACTTGCTGCGAGTAAGGACCAAACGGATAGCGGTTATCCAGTGCTTCCAGTTGCTTAATCGCCGCTTTAAAGTTACCGTCCTGCAGCTTTTGCTGGGCCGTGGCGTAAATTTCAGACGGCGGGCTGTCCGGGACTGGATCTGATGAGCCAGAACAACCCACAAGCGCCAGGCTCAGGCTCAGTGTGGCAGCAGCCACCAGATGTTTCATACGCGTCATGACGAAATGATTATCCTCAAAGTGTTGTAGCAGAAGCTGTCCGTATAGCTCCCAGTTATGACCAGGTACGATAGCACATTATATTAAACGGCATCGCCGTGAAAACCCAACGTTAACGAAGAAGCTGTATATGGCACAACAAGTTCAACTCACCGCAACGGTGTCCGAAGCACAGCTTGGACAACGCTTAGATCAGACTTTGGCAGAATTGTTCCCTGATTATTCACGTTCTCGCATAAAAGAATGGATTCTTGAGCACCGAGTCAGCGTCAACGGCACTATCATCGATAAACCAAAAGAAAAAGTTTTTGGCGGTGAGCATGTCTCGATTGATGCTGAGATCGAAGAAGAGCAACGCTGGGAAGCGCAAAACATCCCACTGAATATCGTCTATGAAGATGACGATATTCTGGTCATCAACAAACCTCGCGGTTTGGTGGTACATCCTGGCGCCGGTAATCCTGATGGCACGGTGCTTAACGCACTGCTTTATCACTATCCACCGATCGCTGACGTGCCTCGTGCGGGCATTGTTCATCGTTTGGATAAAGATACCACCGGTTTGATGGTGGTCGCGAAAACCGTTCCTGCGCAAACGCACCTGGTCGAAACGCTGCAGCTGCGCGAAATCACGCGTGAATATGAAGCGGTGGCTATTGGCACCATGACTGCGGGCGGTACTGTGGATCAGCCCATGGCGCGCCACTCAACCAAACGTACGCACATGGCGGTGCACCCGATGGGCAAACCGGCAACCACGCACTATCGCATCATGGAGCACTTCCGTGCCCATACGCGTTTGCGTTTACGTCTCGAAACCGGTCGTACGCATCAGATTCGTGTGCATATGGCGCATATCAACCATCCGCTGGTGGGCGATCCGCTGTACGGTGGCCGTCCACGTCCGCCAAAAGGGGCATCTGAAGCTTTCATCACTACGCTACGTGGTTTTGATCGCCAGGCGCTGCATGCCACGATGTTACGTCTCTATCACCCAATCACCGGTATTGAGATGGAATGGCACGCGCCGTTGCCGCAGGATATGGTCGATTTAATTGATGCGCTGAAAGCCGATACCCTTGAATTCCGCGATCAGATGGATTGGCTATGAGTGAATGGATCATCCCGGATTGGCCTGCGCCGCAGCACGTTCGGGCATGTTCCACCACGCGTAACGGCGGCGTCAGCGCTGCTCCATGGGATTCGTTGAATCTTGGTGGGCATGTTGGCGACGCTGAGGCGCATGTTGCTCAGAATCGTCAACGCTTAGTTGAACAACAGGCGCTACCTGCAATGCCGCAATGGCTGGATCAGATCCATGGCCAAGTGGTTGCGCGTTTACCCGCCAGCGATCCGCTGCCACGCGCTGATGCCGCAATCACGCGTGAAAGCGGGGTGGTTTGCGCAGTGATGACGGCGGATTGTTTGCCGGTGCTGTTCTGCAGCAAGGATGGCAGCGAAGTAGCGGCAGCACATGCCGGTTGGCGTGGACTCTGTAATGGCGTGCTGGAACAGACGTTGTCGCAGTTTCACTGCGCGCCCAATGATATTCATGCATGGCTTGGTCCGGCAATTGGGCCGCAGGCATTTGAAGTTGGGCCGGAAGTCAGAACGGCATTCATGGCGCATGATTTACAAGCGGAAGAGGCTTTCCGTCCGGCGGGTAACAAATACTTCGCCGATATTTGGCTACTGGCGCGTCAGCGTCTGCAGTCCGCCGGCGTGCAATCCATCAGTGGTTCAACGCGTTGTACCTTCCATGAGCGCGATGATTTTTTCTCCTACCGACGCGACGGAATCACCGGGCGTATGGCAACTTTGATTTGGCTGAGATAACCTTACGCCACAAGACGGTCCAGTTAGCGTGTTTTTTGCTCACAACTCAGGTCATTAACCTTGAAAAATTTGAGGGATGACCTCATTTAATCTCCAGTAGCATTTTGACCTGTAATGGGAGGAATTATGCGTCTGGATCGTCTTACTAATAAATTTCAACTGGCACTTGCCGATGCACAGTCCCTTGCTCTGGGACATGACAATCAATTCATTGAACCCCTTCATTTGATGAGCGCATTGCTCAATCAGGAAGGCGGATCGGTGCGTCCGTTGCTCAGCGCGGCGGGTGCCGACGTAGCTGGCCTGCGTACCAGCATTGAACAAGCGATTAATCGACTACCGCAGGTTGAAGGTACCGATGGCGATGTACAGCCATCCGCCGATCTGATTCGGGTACTCAACCTGTGCGACAAGCTGGCGCAAAAGCGCGGCGACAACTTTATATCATCTGAATTATTTGTATTGGCGGCCCTCGATTCACGTGGTTCGCTGGCTGATCTTTTGAAATCAGCTGGCGCGACGTCGGAAAAACTCTCTAAGGCCATCGAGCAAATACGGGGAGGAGACAGCGTGAACGATCAAGGGGCTGAAGATCAGCGTCAGGCATTAAAAAAATACACCATCGACCTTACAGAGCGTGCCGAACTCGGCAAGCTGGATCCGGTTATTGGTCGTGATGAAGAGATCCGCCGCACCATTCAGGTGTTGCAGCGTCGTACAAAAAATAACCCGGTACTGATTGGTGAACCCGGCGTCGGTAAAACGGCTATCGCCGAAGGTTTAGCGCAGCGCATCATCAATGGCGAAGTGCCGGAAGGTTTGAAAGGCCGTCGCGTGCTGGCTCTGGATATGGGGTCGCTGGTGGCGGGCGCTAAATATCGCGGTGAATTCGAAGAGCGTCTCAAAGGCGTGCTTAGCGATCTGGCGAAGCAGGAAGGCAACGTCATTCTGTTTATCGACGAACTGCATACCATGGTGGGCGCCGGTAAAGCCGATGGCGCAATGGATGCAGGCAACATGCTGAAACCCGCATTGGCGCGCGGTGAGTTGCACTGTGTCGGCGCAACTACGCTGAATGAGTATCGCCAGTTCATTGAGAAAGATGCGGCGCTGGAACGTCGTTTCCAGAAAGTCTTTGTTGCTGAGCCGAGTGTCGAAGATACCATTGCCATTCTGCGCGGACTGAAAGAACGCTATGAGCTGCATCACCATGTGCAGATAACCGATCCGGCAATTGTGGCTGCGGCGACGTTGTCGCATCGTTATATCTCCGATCGCCAGCTTCCGGATAAGGCCATCGATCTGATAGACGAAGCGGCTTCAAGTATTCGTTTACAGATGGATTCGAAACCAGAATCACTCGATCGCCTTGAGCGTCGCATCATCCAGTTAAAACTGGAGCAGCAGGCGCTGAAGAAAGAGTCTGATGACGCCAGCCTGAAGCGGTTGGAAATGCTGGAAAGTGAACTTGACCAGAAAGAGCGTGAATATGCTGAGCTGGAAGAGGAGTGGAAAGCGGAAAAAGCCTCATTAACCGGCACGCAGAACATTAAAGCAGAGCTGGAACAAGCGCGCCTGACGATGGAGCAAGCGCGACGCGTTGGCGACCTGGGTCAGATGTCTGAACTGCAGTACGGAAAAATTCCGGAACTGGAGAAACAGTTAGCCATCGCTACGCAGTCTGAAGGTAAAACCATGAAGCTGTTGCGTAATCGCGTAACGGATGTGGAGATTGCCGATGTACTGGCGCGTTGGACCGGAATCCCTGTCGCACGCATGATGGAAGGTGAGCGCGACAAGTTGCTGCGTATGGAGCAAGAGCTGCACTCACGCGTTATCGGTCAGAACGAAGCGGTAGAAGCGGTTTCGAATGCGATTCGTCGTAGCCGCGCCGGATTGTCGGATCCGAATCGTCCAATTGGTTCCTTCCTGTTCCTCGGACCAACTGGCGTCGGTAAAACCGAATTGTGTAAAGCGCTGGCTAACTTCCTGTTCGATAGCGATGACGCGATGGTGCGTATTGATATGTCCGAGTTTATGGAAAAACACTCGGTGTCGCGGCTGGTGGGTGCACCTCCGGGATATGTCGGCTATGAAGAGGGCGGTTATCTGACCGAAGCGGTACGTCGTCGACCTTACTCGGTGATTCTGCTGGATGAAGTCGAGAAGGCGCATCCTGATGTGTTCAACATTCTGTTGCAGGTTCTGGACGATGGGCGCTTAACCGATGGACAGGGCCGTACGGTCGATTTCCGCAACACCGTGGTGATAATGACCTCGAACCTTGGCTCCGATCTTATTCAGGAACGTTTCGGTTCTCTGGATTATCAGGAGATGAAAGAGGTGGTGATGACGGTTGTGGGGCAGCATTTCCGCCCAGAATTTATCAACCGTATAGATGACATGGTGGTGTTCCACCCGTTGGGCGAAAAACACATTGCTTCAATTGCGCAGATCCAGCTGCAACGTTTGTATAAACGTCTTGAGGAGCGTGGCTATCAGCTGCGTATCTCCGATGAGGCGCTCAAACTGCTCGGCGAGAATGGCTATGACCCGGTTTATGGTGCGCGTCCATTGAAACGCGCTATTCAGCAGCAGATTGAAAACCCGCTGGCGCAGCAGATTCTTTCTGGTGCCTTGGTTCCGGGAAAAACCATCGAGATGGATGTAAAAGACGATGTGATTGTTGCTCATCAGTAATCACTTCTGATTAAAACGGGCCTGCGGGCCCGTTTTTTTTGGCCTTATCGCAAGAATTAGCTGCTTTTTGCAACGTATAGCCTGGAAAGTGAGCGGTCGCGCGAAAACTTCAAATTAGCACTTGTCAGCTGAAATGAACTCCCTATAATGCGCCACC